>NZ_RDSM01000003.1:600000-900000 GCF_004115155.1 Granulicella sibirica | reverse complement strand
CACAAGCGGAGGCCGAGAAGTCGGCAGCCGCGAAGGCGCAGGCTGATGCGGAACGCGCTCGCGCCGAGGCCGATGCGGCCAATGCACGCGCTCAGGCCGCTGAAGCCAACAAGAGCGTAGAAAGCGCGAATGCCGTGCGTGAGAAGCTGAAGGAACAGCTGAACAGCGTGCTGCAGACGAGCGAGTCAGCCCGTGGTTTGATCGTCAACATGTCGGATGTGCTGTTCGACACGGGTAAGTACACGCTGAAGACGCCGACGCAGGTTTCACTGGCGAAGGTTGCGGGAATTCTCCAGGCCTATCCCGGGTTGAAGTTGCAGGTAGAAGGCTACACCGATAGCACCGGTTCGCCTGAGTTCAACCAGAAGCTCTCGGAGAATCGTGCGGGCGCTGTGAAGGACTTTCTCGTGACGCAGGGTGTGCAGATCAACAACATCACCGCTGCTGGTTATGGCGAGGCCAAGCCGGTTGCTGATAATGGGACTGCTTCCGGGCGCGCTCAGAATCGCCGCGTGCAGCTTGTTGTTTCGGGCGATGCGATTGGCGTGCAGGAACAGGCTCCTCAGTAAAGAATGCCTTGCAACAGAGTTAGTTACAGAAGTTATAAAGAGGAGAAGCCGCCCCAGCTGGGCGGCTTCTCCTTTTCGAACTACTTGCTTTGACTTAGCCCTTGATGTCGCGCCAATTATCGCCGACGCCTACATCAGCCACGATTGGGATAGAGAACTCGGCTACGTTCTCCATCTCGTCCTTCACGAGGGCTTGCATCTCTTCGACCTCTTCGGGGACTACGTCGAAGAGGAGCTCGTCGTGGACCTGCAAGGTCATCTTCGATTTCAACTCACGGCGGGTGATCTCGCGGTCGAGGGCGATCATGGCCAGCTTGATAAGGTCGGCGGCTGTGCCCTGCAGGGGCGTGTTGACGGCGGTTCGCTCGGCGAAGCCACGCATGTTGGGGTTGCGGGAGCCTATGTCGGGGATGGGTCTTACTCGGCCGAAGGCGGTTCGTACGGCCTGGTCGGTGCGGACGGTCTCGAGGGTCTTATCAATGAAGGTGCGGACGCCTTTATAGCGATCGAAGTAGGTTTCGATGTAGGTCTTGGCTATCTTCTGATCGATGTTGAGTTGGGCGGCAAGGCCGAAGGGGCTGATGCCGTAGACGATGCCGAAGTTGACGGCCTTGGCGCGGGCGCGGGTTTCTTTATCCATGGTTCCGGCGTCCACTCCGAAGACCTCGGCGGCGGTGAGGGTGTGGATGTCCTGGTTGGTGCGGTAGGCGTTGAGGAGGAGCGGGTCCTGCGAGAAGTGGGCCATGAGACGAAGCTCGATCTGGCTGTAGTCGGCGGACATGAGGACGTTGCCGGGAGCCGCGATGAAGGCGGCGCGGATCTCGCGGCCCAGCGCGGTGCGGGTGGGGATGTTCTGCAGGTTGGGGTTGGTGCTGGAGAGACGGCCGGTTGCGGTGCCTACCTGGTTGAAGGTGGTGTGGATGCGGCCCTCTGCATCGACCAGGGTTGGGAGTGAGTCGAGATAGGTGGACTTGAGTTTTTGTAACTGGCGATGTTCTATAACCAGGGCGGCGATGGGGTGGTTCTGGGCTAACTCCTCCAAGACATCCTGGGCGGTGGAGACTACTTTGCCCTTGCCGTACTTCATGGGCTTGGGGAGGCCCATCTGGTTAAAGAGGACCTCGCCGAGCTGCTTGGGTGAGTTGATGTTGAAGCGGTGGCCGGAGTCGGTATAGATCTTTTCGGCGAGGGTATCGATGTCGACGGCGAGGCGGGCGCTCATGTCGCGGAGGACTGCGGGGTCGATGCGGACGCCGGCCTGCTCCATGTGGAGAAGGACTGGGACGAGGGGGAGATCCATGTGGCGGTAGACGTCGTGCAGGGTGGACGCGGGATTGAGGGGCGTCTTGCCCGGGGGCGGGGCGATAGGTTCGGCTGGTTCGGGGTTTGCTTCCGTGAGTTGAGACGTCAGGGCCGTAGCGAGGCGCTGGACGGCGGCGGCGGCTTCAGGGAGGCGATTTGGGTCGGAGGGGTTGGCCTTCGTGATCTGGTGGGTGAGGGCTCGGGATGTGGTCCGCGCGGCGATGTCGATGAGGGTGTGGGAGCCATGGGTCGGGTTGACGAGATAGCTCTCGAGCATGACGTCGGTGACGGGTCCACGGAGGGTGACGTTATGCGGTTCGAGGGCTCTCAGGACGGCTTTCAGATCATGTAACTGCTTTGGTAGCGTTTCGTCTTCGAGGGCTTCACGGACTCCTTCGCGGTCTAGTGCGGCTTCGAGGGCGAGGAAGGGCGAGGCGGAGAGACCCAGCTTGCAGGCAAGGTCCTGGATGGGTGCGGCCACGGCTGTCGTAGGGGCGTCGGGAATGCCGAAGAGGGACATCGTCTGCGGAGCGGCGGGTTCGGGTTCCACTTCTGGGGATTCGGGGTCGGTGGTGGTGTCGGCTACTTCTTCCGAAAGGGCGCGGGCGTCGGGTGGGATGGAGATAGCGAGGCCGCCAGTTTTGCGGGCTTCGGCCAGGAGGGAGGATAGTTCGGCGTCGGTGGGTTTGGTGTTATAGACGATCTCGGTGTTGTCGACCGACGGGGCTAGTTCTTTCAACAACGTCGTGAATTCGAGTTCGGCGAAGAGTTCGCGGCAGGCGGCGTTGTCGGGTGCCTGGGTCTTCATGTCGTCGAGGGAGAACTCGATGGGGACGCCGGTGTGAATGGTGACGAGCTCTTTCGAGAGGAGGATGTTGTCGCGATTATTTTGTAACGACTCCCGATACGTTTTCTTTTTGACCTCTTCGGCGCGGTCGAGGGCGGCTTCCACGGTGCCAAACTGCTGGATGAGTTCGATGGAGCCCTTGTCGCCGATGCCGGGGGCTCCGGGGATGTTGTCGACTGAGTCCCCGCGGAGGGCCATGACATCGATCACGCGCTCGGGGGGGACACCGAGGATCTCTTCGACGCCCCTGGAGTCGAGGATGAGGTTGTCTTTCGTGGGGTTGAGAATGCTTACGTCGGCATTGACGAGTTGCATCATGTCCTTGTCGGAGGAGACGACGAAGACCTTGTGGCCGAGGGCGGAGAGCTGGCAGGAGAGTGTCCCGATGACGTCGTCAGCCTCGAAGCCCTCAAACGAGAGGATGGGGATGCGGAAGGCTTCGAGGGCTCGGCGGATGTAGGGCTGCTGCTGGATGAGGTCGGGTGGCGTTTCGGTGCGGGTGGCTTTGTAGCCGGCGTATTCGATGGTGTCGAACTGCTGAGTCTTGATGTTGAACTTCTTGACATCTTTCATGCCCTTGGCCTGGGCGTCGCGGAAGACGGGCCCGGCAAGGTCGTAGACGGCGGCGAGGTACTGGGGCTGGAAGTCCTTGCGAAGCTTGTTGATCATGTTGACGAAGACGTAGGTCGCGGCGGTGGGGATGCCGGTGCGCGTGCTCATGGGCCTCTGGCGCTGCATAGCGTGGTAGGCGCGGAAGATGAAGGCCATGCTGTCGAGCAGGTAAATCGGGGGCTTGCTGGTTGATTCTTGGGTCTTGGCCATAGGCCTTTGATGGTATCGGATTCGCTAGAGGATCAGCATGCAGTCGCCGTAGCTGAAGAAGCGGTACTGCGCCTCGACGGCGTGGGCGTAGGCGGCGAGGACCGCTTTCCTGCCGGCAAAGGCGCTGACGAGCATGAGGAGAGTGGACTGGGGAAGGTGGAAGTTGGTCAGGAGGCCCTGAATGATCTGGAAGGTGTGGCCGGGGGAGATAAAGATGCTGGTCTCGCCGGTGTGAGGGAAGAGTTCGGGGGCGAGGGTTGCGCAGTGCTCGAGGGTGCGGGTGGTGGTGGTTCCGGCGGCGATGATGCGGCGGCCCCCGCGGCGCGCGCGGTTGACGGCTTCAGCAGTGGCTTCCGACAGGGTGTAGCGCTCGGCGTGGAGGCGGATGTCTTCGACCTTTTCGGCGCGGACGGGCTGGAAGGTTCCGAGGCCTACGTGGAGGGTGAGGTAGGCGATTTCGACACCCTTGGCGCGAAGGGCTTCAAGGACCTCTGGGGTGAAGTGTAGGCCGGCGGTGGGGGCGGCGGCGGAGCCTATTTCGTGGGAGTAGACGGTCTGGTAGCGGTCCTTGTCTTCGGCGGTGTCGGGGGTGTCCCGGTCGCGGTGGATGTAGGGCGGCAGGGGCATGTGGCCGATGCGCATGATGGTTTCGAGGAAGTCTTCCTTCGCGGAGAACCGAAGGGTGCGTTCGCCGTACTCGCCGGCGGCGATGACTTCGGCCTCCAGGGCGGTCGCCCCATCGGGATCGGCGAAGTGGAGGGTTTCACCGGGCACGACCTTTCGGGCGGGTTTTACGAGGGCCATCCAGACCTGATCGTCGGCTACTTTCTGAGTAAGCAGAACTTCAATTCGGCCGCTTGGATCGGGGGAGGTTGCCTGGGTCATACGGCTGCGGGCGCGGGTGGCGAAGAGCCGGGCAGGAAGAACGCGGGAGTCGTTGAGGACGAGAAGGTCGCCGGGTTGCAGGCGATTCGGGAGATCGGAGAAGGAGGTGTCCTCGTATGCGCCGGAGCGGCGGTCGAGGGCGAGCATCCGGCTCGTTCCGCGGATTGCGGGGGGCGTCTGGGCGATGAGGCGCTCGGGCAGCTGGAATTGGAAGTCAGAGGTCAGCATTAGAACGGTTTCGCCATGGCTACGGCCTCGTCGAGGGCCCGCTGGGTTGCGGCTTGCGGGTCGGGAGTGTCTTTATGAATCTCGACGGGCCAGGTGAAGACCACGCGGGAGAAAGGTTTAGGGATGAGGAAGCCGTCCCAGGTTTTCAGTATCCAGGCGCGCTCGGGGATCGCGTAGAACGTGCCGATAGGGGCGTCGACGAGTTGGGCTAGCTGGGCGGTGCCTGGTTTGGCGACCATGTTGGGGCCACGTGGGCCGTCGGCTGTGATGGCGCAGCGGTGTCCGTCGCGGTAGGCCTTCTCCATGTTGCGCAGACCGGCGACACCGCCGCGGGACGATGAGCCTCGGACCGGGTAGAAGCCGAGCCATTCGACCGTACGGGCGATCAATTCGCCGTCAAACGAGGAGCTGATGAGGATGGCGATGTCCTTATTGCGAAAGCGGTAGGCACAGGTAATAAGGCAGCGGTGCCAGAAGGCGAAGACGCATGGTCCCGGCTCGATATGCCCGAGAACGGCGCCGGGTTTGATGATGTCGCGGTAGCGAAGGGTCATTCCGAGCAGGCGGATGAGGAGAGCCGCCAAGGGTGGCACTGCCGCAAGCATGACCCTCTGTTTCGCCGTATAACGCACAAATTGGAGTGTAGCGCGGCGGTTTGCCGACTGGGGCCTGGTTTTAGTCATCGCATGTTCATGCGTTACCCTGAAATCTACCGAAAAGATCTACCGAAAACCTACAGCGCCCGGAGCCAGGCATGACCCGTCGTCCCTCTGCAGTCCTCGCCACCCTGCTTTTGCTCCTTCTTGCACCGTTCACGCTCGCCCAGCAGAAGCCGTGGCCCATTCGCGCGGTGATCATCGCAACGTTCGAGATTGGCGCCGATACCGGTGATATACCCGGAGAGTTTCAGCTTTGGGCGGAGCGCGAGCATCTGGACGAGGTGATCGAGTTTCCCGGCGGAATCCACCCGCTTCGCACCAATGCCGATCACACCATTCTGGGGATGGTCTCCGGGACGACGCTGGTGAACTCGACGGCGTCGATGATGGCGCTTGGGCTCGATCCCCGGTTCGATCTCACGCACGCCTACATCCTGATCAACGGAATTGCGGGTGTGGATCCGAACGATGCTTCGATTGGATCGGCTGCGTGGGCGAGATACGTTGTGGGTGACGTGGCGCGGGAGATCGATCCGCGTGAGGCTCCGGCGACCTGGCCATACGGGATCTTCCCGGTGGAGGCCCATGAACCGCGACCGGAGAGCATCAAGCGTGCGCAGTGGTTCCAGGGGAACTCGTATCCGCTAAACGCGAAGCTCGCTGAGTGGGCCTACGCGAAGACAAAGAGCCTGAAGCTGGGGGATGATCCGGTCGTCGCCAAGTTTCGTGAGGGCTTTACGGGGTTTCCGAACGCGCAGAAGCCGCCGTTCGTTCTGCTTGGAGATACGTTCGCCTCGGACTACTACTGGCACGGCAAGATCATGACGGAGTACGCCAACGACTGGGTGTCGCTGTACACGGAGAAGAAGGGCAACTTCGTGATGACGGAGATGGAAGACTCGGGCTTTATGAATGCAATTGGACGCCTAGCGCCGATGCATAAGGTCGATCCGGCCCGGGTAATGGTTCTGCGGACGGGGAGCAACTACTCGATGCCTCGTCCGGGGCATACGGCGGTTGAGTCGGTCACGGCACCTTACATCGGCTCGAAGCTGGCGCTGGAGTCGGCGTGGCTGTGCGGGAGCACGGTGCTTCGCGATATCCTCTCCCACTGGGACACCACGTACGCTCACGTCCCGGGCGATTGACCTCGCTCGAGCATCCAAACCCATCAGCAATGGCAACCACCTCACCCCCGCCGCCGCACGCGTACTTCGCCGATCTGTATACGTTCGACTGGTCGAAGCTGTCGCTGCGGGAACCGCTCATCAGCGTAGCGTCCGTCGCGTTCTTCCTGATTGGCGGGGTTCTGATCGGCCACCCATCGGCTGGTCTCATCGCGGGTGGTGGCGCGATGACGGTCGGGTTCGGGGTGAACCAGCGCATTGGCGACTCGCGCCTGTGGCCGATGATTGGGGCGACGCTTGTCATGTGCGTGTCGACCTTCGTGGGCATGATTGCCGGCCACAATGGCTATGCCCTGCTGTTTACGGCGACGCTCTGGGGGCTCAACTACGGTCTTCTGACCTCGCTCGCTCCCGGAATCTCGTGGGTCGGGCAGCAGGCGGCTGTGACTTTGTTCGTGTGCTCCGCATTCCCGGCCAATCCGCACGACGCGCTGCTCCGATCGCTGCTTACGTTGTTGGGCGGAGCTGTGCAAATCCTGGTCACAAGCGTCTTTCTCCATCTGCTGCCGGAGCTACAGACCGACCTTCTCGGGCTGCCGAAAGCCACGCAGGAAAGCATCGCCTATCTGTACCGCGCGGCTCCCCATCCTCAACCACCGCCGGATCCCATGCAATTCCCGACCTTCCGTGGGATTCGAGCTCGCTACCATCTTTGGCACCATCGCCTTCCTCACCTGCGTGGCATACCCACATTTACCTACGCGGTTCGGCTTGCGCTGACCGTACTGGCGGCGGCGGAGACGTATCGCCGTCTTGGGATGCAGTCCGGCTATTGGGTCCCGATGACCGCGCTCCTAGTGCAGAAACCAGCCTTCGCCGAGACGTTCAATCGGGCGCTGATGCGCATTGCAGGGACGCTTGCGGGAGCAGGACTTGCCACCTTTGCCTTGGCGCATATGCATCCACAGCCGCTTTACCTCGCGATCGGCGCTACGTTCTTCGCCACGGTCGGCTTCTGCACGGTAAACGTCAATTACGGGATTTTCAGCGTTTTTCTTACGACGTATATCGTGTTTTTGCTCTCCCTGAACCAGCTTCCTGGACCGGTGATCGCGCACCGGAGGGCGGCCTGCACGATCGCCGGAGGCCTGATCGCGCTGGCGTTCCACGTGGATTCGCTCCGGCGTCAGAAGAGTGCTTTGCCGACAGGATAGATGTGCAAGCGTAAGCCACCGTCCCAGACGTTTTCTCATCAAAATAAGGCATGACGAGGAGATTGTCGATGAAAGCCACCGCGTTCGCAGTTCTTGCGCTCGTGCTCACGGGAGCAGGCACTGCCCAGTCCAATACCGCGGACAACAAGCAGACCCAGAAGCAGTTGAAGCAGCAGAAGAAGGCCGACAAGGCGCAGGCAAAAGCCGACAAGTCCGAGCAAAAGGCTTTGAACACAAGCAAGCAGAAGAAGGCCGATAAAGATCAGGATAAGGCGAACAGCGCAGCAGAGAAGGCAGCAAAGCCCCAGCCGTAGAAAGCTCCCTCCAGGGTCGAGCCGTTCCGAGGTAGCTCCGACCGACCCACCGCACTCCCAAAAAATGTACGCAGCGTTCGACTCCACACTCTTTATTCGCAGGTGCGCGACCAAATCAGAATCCCGTCCGGCTGGAAGGCCTTTTGTGCTCCTTTCTCCCGCAGAGCCATGTGGTAACCTGCGGCCAACCAGTCACAACGGGGACAGGGGCGTTGAGGTATGTTCTTCCGCCGTTCCAGAGAGCAGATCAGAGCCGTTTTATGCCTCGCGGGAGTGCTCGCTCCGCTTGTGTGCCCGTTTGTGTTCCTTGGTACCGTTCCCGGTTTTGCTCAGGGTGGAGCAGGCGGAGCTTCTTCAGTCCCTCAGAAAACAGTCGTGCAGGAGTGCCGGGCGGTTGCGATGGAGGATCCGGCGAAGGCCGTTTCCATGGCTCAGGCCTTGATCCACGCCGACCACCTTGGGGCGGTCACCATGATTGGAGCGCTGGACTGCCTTGGCCACGCGCAAGCGATCGCCGGGGATTCCGCAGGCGCAATCGATGCGGAGACCCGAGCACTCAACCTTTTGGAGAAGACGGTGATGCCCGACGCCGAGAGGGCTAACGTCCTTTCGAATGCGGGTGGCGTCTTCCAGATGGCGGGAGATGCGAAGCAGGCGGGCAAGCTGCTGGCGCAGTCCCTGAGGCTGGCGACAAGCAAGGATCTTCCGGATCAGCGGATCGCGGCGCTGATTGCCATCGCGGATCTGTACGCCGATGGCCTGGAGGATCCGCTCGCCGCGAATCCCTATTTTCGCCAAGCACTCGACTTGAGCAAGTCAATGGGCCGCGACCAGGTTTATATCTACGCGTACTTCAACTTTGGGAACAATCTTGTGAAACTGGAGCGCTACGACGAGGCGTTGCAAATATTGGACCATGTGGTGAGTCTCGCCGGTAGCCAGGAGAACTACGCGAGAGCGAGATTTCGGGCGGAGGCTACCGAGGCGCAGATCTTCGTAGCGCAGAAGAATCTTTCGAAGGCCCGCGAGCTGCTGGACCATGCGATCGCTGGGCAACAGCGGCTCGGAGATAAGCAGTCGGAAGCACAATCGCTTTTGACGCGCAGTTCCCTGCGGCGTGCGGAGGGCGAAGAGCAGGCAGCAGTCAACGACGCAGAACGCGCCATGAACATGGGGAAGGATATCGATTCGCCTGCGATCCAGATTGACGCGATGCGGCTGCAGGCTGCGATTTACGCAAGCCAAGGCGATGCCGGGACCGCACTCGCGCTTTCGCGGGACGCGAAGGCACTGGAGGCGAAGGTACAGAAGCCGGGGCTGACGCGAAGTCCGTCGGATCTGGACGCGCAGTTGAAGGACCAGGCGATCCAGTACCAGAACCAGTATCTGCAGGAGCAGATGGGAATCCAGGCGCTGAGCATCCGGCGAGCCGCGATGCTAAGGAATGCGCTGATTTCGGTGCTCGTCGCCGTGGTGTGTCTGGCGGGGGCGTTTTTTTTCTATCAGCGGAGGATCAGCCGCCGGTTTGAGCGCCTGAGCACCACGGATCCGCTCTCGGGGCTGTTGAACCGCCGCGAGGCCGTGAGGCAGCTTGGGGAGAGGCACCAGACCTTCGACCTCGCCACGGGGAAGCGGACAGGAGTGTTTCTCGTGGATGCCGACTTCTTCAAATCGGTGAACGACCGGTACGGGCATGATGCGGGAGATCGGGTGCTGGTGGAGCTTTCTTCGAGGCTCCGGGCCGTGTGCCGGCCGGACGATCTTGCGGCGCGTTGGGGTGGCGAGGAGTTTCTGATCGCGGCTTGGAACGTGACGCCGGTCGAGGCGACTGCGCTCGCGGAACGGCTTCGGGCGACGATGGAATCGCGTCCGATACGGTTGCCGGGTGGGGTGGATCTCACGGTGACGGTGTCGGTTGGTTTCGCGATGTATCCGTTCTTCCCGTCCGCGCAGGATGAGAGCTGGCGAGATGCGTTCTACCTTGCGGACCGGGCGCTTTACTCGGTCAAGGACGCCGGGCGCAATGCTTGG
Organism: Granulicella sibirica; assembly: GCF_004115155.1. Classification (NCBI taxonomy): domain Bacteria; kingdom Pseudomonadati; phylum Acidobacteriota; class Terriglobia; order Terriglobales; family Acidobacteriaceae; genus Granulicella; species Granulicella sibirica. Next base: position 890,002 of record NZ_RDSM01000003.1, on the reverse strand, counting down.
GCGGGAGTCTGGGGGACGCATAAGGAGCCTGCAGTGTCGGTGCGGGCAATCCATGACGATCCGGCCGAGGCGATGCGGAGCGGTTGGATCGAGACGTCGGCGAGTCACCCGGGAGTCTGGCGGACGGTGCTGGAACACGCTTCCTAGCGCGGTTTCGGCGGGGTAGTTCGGGTTATCTTGGTAGAATGGAGGGTGATGACTTCTCCAGCGCTCCTCGACGAAAACGCCACCTCTGTCCCAGCCCGACCGAAGGTAGGCTTCGTCTCTCTCGGCTGTCCCAAGAACCTTGTTGATTCGGAAGTGATGATGGGCCTGCTCCATCACAATGGGGCGGAACTGACTCCAAACGCCGAAGACGCCGAGATCATTGTGATCAACACTTGCTCGTTTATTGATTCGGCCAAGCAGGAGTCGGTGAATACGATCCTGGAGATGGTGCAGCACAAGCAGGAGAACGGCGGGCGGGCTAAGCGGATTGTTGTAGCTGGGTGCCTGGTGGAGCGGTACCGGGATGAGATTCGGAAGAATATTCCCGAGGTCGATGCGGTTGTGGGGACGGGGGAGTTGGAGGCGATTCTGACGGCTGCGGGGCTTTCGGCTATGCCTGCGCCGAACCATTCACCGTTTCAGATTCTGCCGCAGGGGTTCCAGCAGCCGAGTATTGCTGCGGCGATTGAGCCGCATTTGAGTGTGGCTTCGCCTGCGCTCGTGGACGATACGACGGTGCATCAGGGGTTGATTGATCGGGCTCCCAGTGCGGTTTCGCAGCATTCGAGGCCGCTGGCTGATCCGGAGAACGATGTGGAGACGGCTCCGCAGCTTCGGATTACGGCGCAGACGCAGATTGCGCAATCGCTGGCAGAGACGGGTACTACCGCCGGAAACGGGGCGCTGAATCATCCGGGGCAGCATGTTGGGCATGTTTCCCATGCAGATAAGCCTTCGGGAAATACGGGGGCAAATGCTCCTGTATCAACAACGAGCCGGCCTGAGGGAGATGCGCGGGAGCAGACGGGGCGGTTTTCCCGGGAGGCGTGGGATGGGGCTACGGCGGCGCTTCCGGATTATCTTTACTCGGACGCTACACCCAGGATCCTGACGACGCCACGGGCTTCGGCGTATATCAAGATTGCCGAGGGTTGCGATCACCCATGCAGCTTCTGCATCATTCCGCAGCTTCGGGGGAAGTTCCGGTCGCGGCGGATGGGGTCGATCATTGCCGAGGCTCAGAATCTGATCGCGCAGGGAGTTCGGGAGATCACGCTGATTGGGCAGGATACGACCTGCTACGGCGAGGATCTTGGTTTGAAGGAAGGGCTGGCACAGTTGCTGGATGCGCTGGCGGTTCTGCCGGGGTTGCGGTGGCTGCGGTTTCTTTATACGTATCCGAACAAGGTCACTACGCGGCTGCTCGAGACGATGGCGAAGCATGACACGATCTCGAAGTATCTCGATGTGCCGCTGCAGCATGCGAGCGCGTCTGTTTTGAAGACGATGAAACGTGGGGGGAACGCCGGGATCTTTCTGGATTTGATTGCGAAGGCTCGGTTGATCGTGCCGGGAGTGGTGATTCGGACTTCGTTTATCGTTGGGTTTCCGGGGGAGACGGAGGCGGATTACAAGGAGCTTGAGGCGTTTGTGGCCGCCGCCAAGATCGATTGGCTTGGGGTGTTCACCTATTCGGATGAAGAGGGGGCGAAGGCGTTCGAGCTGCATGATTCGCTGAAGGTTCCGACGCGGACGATTGAGGCTCGGCGGCGGAAGCTGATGAAGTTGCAGCAGAAAATCAGCACGAAGGCCAAGGCGGAATGGGTTGGGCGGGAGATCGATCTGCTCGTGGAAGGGCCTAGCGAGGAGACGGATCTTCTTTGGGAGGGACGGACTTCGCTCCACGCTCCGGAGATCGATGGGAAGGTATTCATCAACGACTTCGGGCCGCATGAAGTTCTGGTGCCGGGGACGTTCTATCGGGCGGAGATTACGGAGTCGCACGATTATGATGTGGTGGCGCGGATTCTGGAGTAGGGTCTAAGGACGAGGAGGCGTGGCTATGAACTGGCTGGACTGCGATCAGATTGAAGCGGTGCCGGGCAAGGTTGGTGGCCGCCCTGTGATCAAGGGGACTCGGATTGAGCCGGAAGTTCTGGTTGTTGAGGCGGAGTATGGCCGGACACCGGAAGAAACGCTGGCTGATTTTCCGACTTTGCAGATCGAGACGATCCGTGCGATTCAGGCGTTTGCGGCAAAGCAGCAGCAATTAGTTCCTTGAAGCTCCGCGTTCTGCTCGATGAAAATCTGCCGCACACTCTCCGGCATCATTTGCCGAATCACGAGGCTGTCACTGCGGCGTTCGCTGGTTCGCTGGCATGAAGAACGGACAGCTTCTTGAGGCGGCTGAAAAGGCCGGCTTTGACGTGCTGCTGACTGGCGACAGGACGCTGCACTACGAGCAGAATGTGACGGCTCGGAAGATTGCCATCGTATCGCTTTCGGCGATCAGTTGGCCGCTGCTCGAGCCAAACCTTGACTTGATTCGAGCGGCCGTCGATCACGCGGAGGTTGGATCTTTTACGGCGGTCGACTGCGGAGTCTTCAAAAGAGCTCCAAGGATTCCCTAGATACGGCCTCCAGAGCGGAGAGCAGCGATCTCTTCGCCGGTGAAGACCCTTGAGCGAATGAGAAAGCGGACGCCTTCGCTGCCTTCCAGTGAGAACATGCCTCCGCGGCCTGGGACTACGTCGAGGATGAGTTGGGTGTGCTTCCAGTATTCGAACTGGGGGCGGCTCATGTAAAAAGGGGCTCCGTCGAGGGTGGCGAGGAGTATGTCGTTGTCGCCTACTAAGAAGTCTCCCAAGGGGAAGCACATGGGGGAGCTTCCGTCGCAGCAGCCGCCGGACTGGTGAAACATCAGCGGCCCATGCTTCGCTTCGAGCGATTGCATGAGAGCCGCTGCTGCTTCGGTTCGGAGGACTTGAGCGGGTGCGGTGGTTGTGATGGTCATTTAGAAGAAGCCCATTGCGTCGGGACTGTAGCTGACGAGGACGTTCTTGGTCTGCTGGTAGTGGTCGAGCATCATCTTGTGGTTTTCGCGGCCGATGCCGGACTGCTTGTACCCTCCGAAGGCGGCGTGGGCGGGATAGAGATGGTAGCAGTTGGTCCAGACGCGTCCGGCCTGGATGCCTCGGCCCATGGCGTAGGCGCGGTTCATGTCGCGGGTCCAGACGCCGGCGCCGAGACCGTAGAGGGTGTCGTTGGCGAGGGCCAGGGCTTCGTCCTGATCGTGGAACGTCGTGACGGAGACGACGGGGCCGAAGATCTCCTCCTGGAAGATGCGCATCTTGTTGTGTCCCTTGAAGATGGTCGGTTCGACGTAGAAGCCGTTGGCGAGGTCGCCTTCGAGGGCGGCGCGCTTGCCTCCGGTGAGGACTTCAGCTCCTTCCTGCTTGCCGATGTCGATGTAGGAGAGGATCTTCTCGAGTTGCTCGTTCGAGGCCTGGGCTCCCATCATGGTGGTCTTGTCGAGCGGGTTGGCCTGCTTGATGGCCTGAACGCGCTTGATGGCCTTCTCCATGAACTGGTCATAGAGGGTGTCCTGGATGAGAGCACGGGAGGGACAGGTGCAGACCTCGCCCTGATTGAGGGCGAACATGGTGAAGCCTTCGAGGGCCTTGTTGAAGAAGGCGTCGTCTGACTGGGCGACGTCGGCGAAGAAGATGTTGGGGGACTTGCCTCCGAGTTCGAGGGTGACCGGGATGATGTTCTGCGAGGCGTACTGCATGATGAGGCGGCCGGTGGTGGTCTCGCCGGTGAAGGCTACCTTCTGGATGCGGGGGCTCGAGGCGAGGGGCTTCCCTGCTTCGAGGCCGAAGCCGTTGACGATGTTGAGGACGCCGGGGGGCAGGATGTCGGCGATGAGTTCGGCGAGGACAAGGATGGAGAGCGGAGTCTGTTCGGCGGGCTTGAGGACGACGGCGTTGCCGGCGGCGAGGGCGGGGGCGAGCTTCCAGACGGCCATGAGGATGGGGAAGTTCCACGGGATGATGAGGCCGATGACGCCGAGAGGCTCGTGGTAGTGGTAGGCGACGGTGTTGTGGTCGATCTCGGAGATGCCGCCTTCCTGGGCGCGGATGCAGCCGGCGAAGTAGCGGAAGTGGTCGATGGCGAGGGGAAGGTCGGCGGCCATGGTCTCGCGGATGGCTTTGCCGTTGTCCCAGGTCTCGACGGTGGCGAGCATCTCGAGGTTGTCTTCCATGCGCTGGGCGATCTGCTCGAGCATGCGGGCGCGCTGGGCGGGGGATGTTTTACCCCAGGCGGTCTTGGACTTGTGGGCGGCATCGAGGGCGCGGTCGACGTCGGCGGCGTTCGAGCGGGGGATCTCGCAGAGGACTTCGCCGGTAACGGGGGTGACGTTCTCGAAGTACTGGCCGGAGGCGGGGGCGACCCACTCGCCGCCGATGAAGTTCTGATACTGCTTGCGGATGGAGACGGGGTAGCCGAAGACTCCCGGATGCACTGCGGTCAATGTCGCCACGGAGATGCTCGCTTTCCGCCCAGAGATTCCGGGCTTGCGGGAGAGGCTGGATGCCGCTCCCGCACGCCCCGGATTTTAGACCTGTTGCAAGAGGTTTGTCTTCGCTTCCGCTAATCCCCGGAGAGGACGGTGAATGGCCCATTGGCGACAGGGAGCGCGGGCTGGAGGAAGACGGGGGCTTTCCTGACGAACGAAAGATCCCAGACCGGCGACTGGAGTTCGGGCATCGGGGGGGAGCTGAAGAGCTTACGGCATTGCTTCGCGGTCCAGCGGGCCCAGGTTTTCGACTTCTTGCGGCGGGCGCTGTCGGTCGAGATGCCGGTTCCGGCGTACATCTGTCGGTAGAGCTTGGAGAGGAACATGAAGGCGATGCGGGCCTTCAGGTTCGGGGTACAGGCGGAGCGCTCCCAGATGGAGGGCCAGTCGTAGAAGCGGTCCCAGACTTTCTGGGTGCGCTGGCTAATCTCGGACGAACTCATCGACGGGTGCGGGGTAAACATCTTGGGACGGATGGCGGTGGGGATCAGCCAGTAGCGTGTGATGGGCGTGTCGCCGACCATCTCGGGGGCTAGGGCCTGCTCTTTTTCCCAGCGGGCGAAGTCGACGGTGCCGGGAAAAGGGGTCATCATGACGAACTGGGCGAAGGTGACGCCGGCCTTGAGGGCCATGTCGACGGTGGCGTCGAAGGTGGCGGGCTTGTCGGTGGGCAGGCCGAAGATGAAGGAGCCGAGGACGTGGACGCCGTGCTTCTTGAACGTCTGGAGCTGGCGGGCGAGGGCTTCGCCGGAGTAGTTGAAGTCCTTGAAGACGGCCTTGAGGCCTTCGGGGGTGACGGCTTCGACGCCGACGAGGGCTCCCTTGATGTTGGCCTTGCGCATGGCGTCGAGGTACTCGCCGTCTTCTCCGGCTTCCATGGTGATCTGGGTGAAGAAGACCATGTCCTTGGGGAGCTTGGCGAGCTCGGCCATGAGCGCGAAGCGCTCGTCGCGGATGGCGGTGAGTTCTTCGACCTTGGCGGTGTTTCCCTGCTCGCGGGCGAGGCGGAGGTCGGTGAGGGTGACAGGGTAGAAGTTGTCGTCGGCGAGGGCGATGAAGCGGAAGCCGATGCGGCGGAGGTCGATGATCTCGTCGATGACGGACTGGAACTGGCGCTGGCGGGGCTTCTGGCCATCGGTGCGCCAGACGCTGCAGAAGGAGCAGTGCTTTGGGCAGCCCCGGATGGTCTGGACGGAGGCCCACATGTACTTGTCCTTCGGCATGAGGTCCCAGCGGGCGGCGAGGAAGTCGGTTCCGCCGATGCGTCCGCCGTCGTAGATGTGTTCAGGGGCTCCATTCATGCAGTCGACGACGGCCTTGCCCCAGGCGATGTCCCCGTCGCCGGTGACGACGGAGTGGGCGTTGCCGAGCTTGAAGCATTCTTCGGGGAAGAGCGTGGCGTGGATGCCGCCGTAGACGACCCAGGCTCCGCGCTTGCGGGCCATGCGACCAACCTCGTAGCCGCGAAGGGCGTTGCCGGTGTGGACGCTGATGCCGACAATATCGCCGGGGGTGATGCTTTCGGGGACGATCTGCTCGAGGGACTCGTCGATCAGGATGGGGTCGCCGGCGATAGCGGGTGTGGCTGCGGCGAGGACGAACAACCAACGGGGAGTAATAACGGCAGTTCCAAACGAATTATCGCTGGGGTTCACAAGATGAACGCTCATCGAATCCTTCCAACGTACGAGTACGGTAGGTTCACAGAGCATCTTGTGTTGTTGATCGTGGGCGAGCTGCGTCAGGACACGATCGCCGACCGGATTTATCCGTCGGACATTGTTATCCATCATACATTCGGCGTGTTGCAAAGCGTTTACTTCGAGTAAATGAGCAAGAACCGCTTTCTTTCGTCTCGGATTGTTTGATTGTGTGGATGTGAGGGCTTTGCAGGGATCGGCGAAGCAGGCAGATGCTTGCCGCGCGAATCTTCTAGAATGGAGAGGTTATGGCATCCGTACCCAAAGCGCTGTTCTGCCCCACCTGCCGGAAGGTTGTTCTCGCGACCGATGGGGACTTCCCGTTCTGTTCGGACCGCTGCCGCATTCTCGATCTTGGGAAGTGGGCTTCGGGCGACTACAAGATCAGTTCGCCGATTCTCGATCCCGAGGTCCTGGAAGGACTCGGCGAGAACATGCCGCATCGGCGGCATAGCGACGACGAAGACTAACCATCCGGTCAGGCCACGCCTGTCATGTATTGAGGTCCATGGCCCACCAGAAGCAGGAAGCTCTTACAACTTTTCCCGCGCAGCGAACTACCTGGGCGTGGCTGGTCGGCACGTTCTTCGGGGCGGGCCTGCTGAAGCCGGGACCCGGCACGTACGGGTCAGCTGCGGCGGTAGCGCTCTGGTATGCGGCGGCACATGTATTCCATCCGGCTCACCTGGCGATCGGCACTACAGTTGCGGCGATCCTGGCGACGCTGATCGGCATCCCGGCGGCGACAATCGTGGCGCGCGAGTCGGGGCGGGAAGATCCAGGGCACGTGGTGATCGACGAGGTTGCAGGGCAGTTGATCGCGCTGATCGCGGTTCCGGCGGACTGGCCGCATGCGATCCTGTCGCTCTTGTTGTTTCGGCTGTTCGACATTCTGAAGCCGCCGCCGGTGCGGCAGCTCGAGCGGCTTCCGGAAGGTACAGGCATCATGCTTGACGATGTTGCGGCCGGCCTGTTGGCGCTGGCATGTACGCAGCTTGTTCTCCTCCGCTTCTGACCGCTGCGCGCAGAGGCTTGTTAGACTTCTGTTGTCCCCTTCATCTTCTGTGTGAAAGCGAGTCCCCTGTTGACCCAACGGCTTCGTCTTCGCGTTCCGCTGTGCCGGCTCTCGCTTGCGGCTTTTCTGCTTTGGACGGGCTCTTCGCGAGCGTATGCGCAGGATCATATCGAGCCGCATGTGCTGATCATCGCGACGTATGAGACGGGGAAGGATCACGGCGATACGCCGGGAGAGCTGCAGTTCTGGGTGGAACGACGGAAGCTCGATCAGGCGATCGCGGTTCCGGGGCTCGATCACCCCCTGCTGACGGATGGGCATGGGCTGTATGCGATGGTGAGCGGGACGACGTCGCGGTCGGCGGTGCAAATGATGACGCTGGCGATGGATCCTCGCTTCGACCTCACGCATACCTATCTTCTGCTGAGCGGCATCGGGGGGGCGGACCCGGCGCAGATGACGGTGGGCGGCGCGGTATGGGTGCGCCAGGTATTGGACGGTGACCCTGCGTTCGAGATCGATAGCCGCGAGATTCCTGCTGCTTGGCCCTATGGGACGATCGCGCTTGGAGCGACGGAGGCGGGTAAGGTTCCTGAGAATGTCGACTCCGCCCCGGCGGCGGGGGTGTCGGATAACGGGTCGGGTGGCGTGGGAAAGATCGTCTACAACCTGAACCCGAAGCTCGTCGACTGGGCTTATGGGCTGACCAAAGCAACGGCGCTTGGCGACACCGCGGAGATGGCGGCAAGCCGGGCGCGGTTTACGGCGTTCCCGAATGCGCTCAAAGCTCCTTCGGTGATCATTGGGGATAGCCTGGTGACGGACCACTTCTGGCATGGGGCGATCCTGAATAAGTGGGCCGAGGACTGGGTGCGGCTGTATACCCGTGGGGCGGGATCGTTGGCAATCGCGGACTGCGAAGACCAGGGGATCCTGCTGGCGATGACGAAGCTCGGACAGCTTCGTCGTGTGGATATGGGACGTCTGCTTGTGCTGCGGACGGCGAGCAACTTCACGGTGCCACCGCCGGGGATGGCTCCGGAGAAGAGCCTTTTTGACGACCTGGCGGGGTCGCCAGGATACCTGCCGTCGCTCGAGGCTAACTACAAAGTCGGGAACGTCGTGGTGACGGACCTGCTCGCGCACTGGCCTACGTACAAAGAGCAGATCCCTTGATTTGCGCCAAAACTTACAGCGTCATACCCTGAAGCAGGCCTATGACACCGCTCTTTACCTTCGGAAGACCCCTGATTGACCCCAATACGCCGCATATCACCCACATTCATCCTTCGGCGGCGATGCCGGGCGGGGAGATCGAAGTCTATGGAACCCATCTCGGACCCTATGGTTCGCTAGGGGAGATGCCCCACATCACACTGAACGATGTGACCACGCCGCTGACGCTGGCGCGGGAGAGCCGGGCGATCGTGCGAATTCCCGACGGAGCGTTTCCTGGCGATCTGATCGTGCATCGCGCGGCCTCTTCCTCAAATGGGCATCCGGTTCGCGTAGCGACGATCATGGCTGAGAACCTGCACCCCGTAGCCAATCCGGCGGTCGATGCCAAGGGCAATTTGTTTGTGACGCTATCGGGCTCACGGGGGCAGGAGGTTCCGGTTTCGATCTTCCGGATCGAGACACGGTCGGCTTCGGGAGACTTCACGATGCGCCCCTTTACCCGCGACCTGATCAATCCGACAGGACTTGCCATCGACGCCGACGGCTTTCTCTATGCAAGCTCACGGGCGGATGGAACCATCTACCGTATCTCACCGAATGGGGCCGTTACGACGTACGCAGAAGGCATGGGGATCGCGACGGGGATTGCGTTCGATCGGGATGGGAATTTATTTGTCGGCGACCGATCGGGGACGATCTTCAAGATCGCGAGAGGCACAGGACCGGGGGAGAGCTCCGAACGGGAGATCTTCGTCTTTGCTACGCTCGAGCCATCGATGGCGGCTTACCACCTGGCGTTCAACGATGCGGGGACGCTGTTTGTGACCGGACCGACGACCTCGTCGAACCAGGTGGTGCATGCGATCGACCGCGACGGAAATGCCACGGTGTTCTATAGCGGCCTAGGGCGCGCGCAGGGGATGGCCTTCGATATCGAGGACAACCTGTACGTCGCGGCTTCGCTTCACGGGTATCGGGGCATCGTTCGGATAACTCCTGACGGCGAGGCTTCCCTTGCCGTGGCGGGGAACAACCTTGTCGGGCTCTGCTTTCTGGAGCATGGCGCGTGCGCGCTGGCTACGCGGGAAGCGGTCTATCACCTCGAGTTAGGGATTCACGGGCGGCCTTTGTTCTAACCAAGCCGGCTTATTGCTGCGCCTCGGCTGCGGTTGCTCCTTCGAGATAGACGCTTACGTTTTTCTTATCCACGATCGCGGTGCCGGTATCAACGAACATGGGATAGCGGGCGAAGGAATCGACGCCGTAGTTTGTCTGGAAGGGCTTCGGGAGATTGTGATGCACCTCGTCGAGCATCTTCAGTCCGTAATATCCCATGGTGAAGGGCTTCTGGGAGACGGTGCAGTCAATGCTGCCATCCTTGATGAGATTCAGTGTGTCGGGATTGACGTCCATCGCAATCACCTCACGGTCGGTGACCGACTTGTTCTTCAGCACGTCCGCGATGGACTTACCTGCGCTGGATTCAAGTGAGACGAAGGCGTCTATTTTGTCGGCGCCGGTTTTCCCGAGATACTTCTCCGTCTGGTCAAAAGCTGCGCCAGGGTCGCCCTTGGTGTCGAAGACGTCGACGATGGTGATCTGGGGATGCGTGGCGAGGATATCCTGGTAACCCTTCAAGCGCTCCTGCAGATTTGGCTGACCGGCGATCGTGTAGAAGACGACGTTGCCTTTGTCCTTGAGCTTCTCGACGAGCCTTTGGCCTCCGAGGTGACCGGCGGCGAGGTTATTCGTACCGATGAAGAATAGTCGTGCGCTGAGAGGTGCATCCGAGTCGACGGTGATGACGGGTATGTTGGCGTCGATAGCTGTGCCTATCTCCTCGCGCAGCAGGTTGGCGTCGGCGATGGAGATAAGGATTCCGGCTGGCTTGGCAGCTACTGTTTGTTTGAACGCGGTAAGTTCAGCGGCGGGATCGAAGTCGTTCGGACCGGCTAACTGGGCGGTTACGCCGTAGTCGGTCGCAGCCTTGGTGAAGCCGGTGTACATGGTCTTCCAGTAAGGAAGCTTGAGGTTATTGGAAATGAGGTAATAGGTGTCGTGCTTGGAGTGGTACATACAGCCGCTCACACTCAGACATGCAATCCCCAAACACGCTGCGATGATTGGCTTTACGGCAATGTTCATAACGGCCTCCTTAGTTCGCTTCATAGCGCCTTCGAACCTGCCTCGAAAGATGGCGGGAATTGTACTCCCACGCGACGAGGAGTAACCCGGGCGGGTGAAGGAGTCTGTTCAAAGGATTGACGATTTTTTAAGTTTGCATCTCGAAGCATTGCGCTAGCATGGCCGAATGCAAACGACCTCCCGTTTCCGCCGAGCTCTCGCCACCCTGTTTGTTACCCTCCTGATCCTCACCGGTGTGAGCCGGGCTGCCACGCCGACGAATGTCGTGATCTCGCAGATATACGGAGCGGGAGGGAACAGCGGCGCCTTGCTGAACGCGGACTATGTCGAGTTATTCAACCCGACGGCGACGACGCTGACGTTGAATAACTACTCGCTGCAGTACTCGAGTGCGGGTGGCACGACGATCTCGACCGTCACGACGCTTCCCGCGGCGATTACACTTTCACCGGGACAGTACTATCTCGTCTCCGCGAACGCGGGCACGAACGGCGCGGCGCTCCCGGTGACTCCGGACTATCCGACGGGAACGGCGACGAGCAATCTTGCCCTGGCGGCGGGATCGGGAAAAATCGCGCTCGTCTCGACGACGACGAAGCTGGCATCAGTTTGCCCGGCTACAGATCCGACGATTGTGGACTTCGTTGCATACGGTACGGGAACAAATTGCGCCTACGGCACGGCTGCTCCGCTGATCAGCACGACGCTTGCGGATATCCGCACAAACCCATGCGTGGTTCTTGGTAACTCAAGCGTGGAATTTGTGGCGGGAACGCCCGCTCCGCATAATTCGGCCTCGACGCCGCTCGCTTGCTCCGCTACGGGCCCGACGCCGCCGGTGGCTACGGGACTTGCGACTCCTGCCGCAATCAACACTGGAGGCTCGACGCTGCTGACGGTTCAAGTGACACCCGGATCGATACCGACGAGCACGGGCATCACCGTCTCGGCGAACCTCAGCACCATCGGTGGATCGACGACACAGCCCTTCTTCGATGACGGCACGAACGGCGACGCCACAGCGGGCGATAACATCTTCAGCTACAGCACGACAGCGACGACCGCCGGAACCTTCAGCCTGCCGGTAACCGTAACCGATACCCAGGCGCGCACCGCGAGCACGACAATCGCGCTGACGGCAACGACTCCTCCTGCGTTCGTAACGATCCGGACTATTCAGGCGAACAAGCCCTCAACTTATGCAACCCAGAAGGTGACGACGAGCGGCATCGTCGTCGGGGTGAAGTCGAATGGCTTCTACATCGAGGCAAAGGACGCCGACACGACTCCGGTGACTCCAGAGGGAATCCTGGTCTACACCGGTTCGACGACCCTGCCTTCTTATGTCGCGCTCGGGGCCGAGGTACAGGTCGCCGGGACCGTCAACACCTATCCCACCACGAGCCTGACACCGGGAACGGAGATCGATGGGCCGCAGACGTTCTCTCTGCTTTCGACCGGAAATGCCCTTCCCGCTGCGGTGACGATTACTGCGGCACTGGATTCGCCGAGCGGCGGGATCAGGCAGTTCGCCAAGTATGAAGGCATGCGGGTTGCGATCGCCTCGATGACAACGACTTCGGGAACGGATGCATCGCTGAACGAGACGACCGAGACGAACACGTCCAACGGACGCTTCTACGGGGTCGTGACAGGAGTGGCGCGGCCCTTCCGGGAGCCTGGGATCGCGGTGACAGATACGGCGATCGGGACGGTTCCATCAACCATTCCGGTGTGGGACTCGAATCCGGAGTTGATCTACGTGGATAGCCTCGCGACGGGCGGACCGGCGATCGACCTGACGAGCAACGCGACGGTGACCGGACTCTCGGGCGTGATGGACTTCTCGTTCGGCTCGCCGGAGTTGATTCTTGACCAGGCGAACCGCCCAACGGTGACCGGCTTGATGACGGCGACGCCGGTTCCAGCGCAGGCGGCTACCGAGTTCACGGTTGCGAGCTTCAACATGGAGCGCTTCTACAACGATGTCGTAGACGCCGATAACCCCGGAAGCACGGCCGTGACGGTAACGACAGCGGCCTACCAGAGACGACTGGCAAAGGCTTCCATGGCGATCCGGAACGTATTGAACTTCCCGGATATCGTCGGCGCGCAGGAGATCGAGAACATCAATGTGCTGACCGATCTCGCGAACAAGATCAGCGCGGATGCGGTGGCCGCAGGGCAGACCGATCCGGTCTACAAGCCGTACACATTCCTCGCAACGGATGGCACGGCGATCAACACCGCTGTCCTGGTGAAGAGCACCCGTGTGAATACTCTCAATGTAGAGCAGTTCGGGCTGGCGACGACGTTCACGAACTCGACCGGCGCACAGGCGGTGTTGAACGACCGGACTCCGCTTGTTCTCCATGCGGGGATCAAGCGGGCCGGAGGGACGGACTATCCGGTCACGGTGATCGTGGTGCATCAGAGGTCGCTGATCAATGTCGACGATCCTACGTCGACCGGACAGACGGTCCGGCTGAAGCGCGAGGCGCAGGCGGAGTACCTGGCTTCCCTAATCCAGACCTACCAGGCCGCGGGCGAGCATGTGATCACTGTTGGTGACTACAATGCGTTCGAGTTCTCAGATGGGTTCGTGGATTCGCTTGGCGTGACGAAGGGCGATCCCGTTCCGGCGGCACAGGTATTGACGGCTCCAAAGGCAGGGCTCGCTAGCCCGACACTGGTGGACCTGGTGACGCTGCTTCCTGCCGAGCAGAGGCAGAGCTACGTCGAGAGCGGAAGCGCCCAGGTGCTTGACCATGTCGTCGTGACGGCTGACCTGGTGCCGACCGAGACGCGGCTCGTCTACGCGCACCTGGACTCGGACTATCCGCTGGTGTACCAGAACGATGCGACGCGGCCAGAGCGGGTGAGCGATCACGATCCGGCGGTGGCCTACTTTGTGATTCCGGCACTACAGCCGGCGGTGACGCTGTCGACGCCTTCCCTCGCGTTCAGCACGCAGATGGTGACGACGATGTCCTCGCCGATGACCGTAACGCTGACGAACAGCGGGCAGGCAGTGCTGACGGTTTCGGGGATCACAATCTCCGGGGCTGGTTTTACGCAGACGAATACGTGCGGAACGAGTGTGGCTGTTGGCGGAACTTGCCAGATCAGCGTCCTCTTCGCCCCAGCCGTGGGCGGCACGGTGACGGGAGCCGTCAGCATCGCGACGAATGCTCCGGGAAGCCCCGCGACGGTCTCGCTTTCGGGAACCGGGGCGGACTTCACGTTTGCCGCAACGACGACCAGCGTAGGCGTCGCAAGCGGAGGCACGGCGACTTTCCCGCTGACGTTCACCTCTGTCAGCGGCTTCAGCGGGACCATCACATTGGCCTGCTCGGGTGCATCGGCTGCCGGGGAGACATGCACGGCGGCCCCGGTGACGTTGGACGCCGACGGGTCAGCGACCGCAAGCGTCGTGGTGAAGACGACATCGCAGGTGGCGTCGAAGATGTCGTCGCCCATGGGCCGACGGACGGACGGAGGAGTACAGGTTGCCGGGTTCCTGCTCGGTGGGCTGGGTCTGCTCGGGTTCGGTGGGCTGCTCCGGCTCGGATCGGTGCGACGGTATGGACGGATGCTGGCGCTACTCGGTGTCATCGCGGTTGCTGGCTTCGTGACGGGATGCAGTTCGGGAACACCCGTCAGTACCGGCGGAACACCTGCGGGCACACAGACCCTCACGGTGACGGCGACTTCGGGCGGCGTCACGCATGCGGTGACGCTTACGCTGACCGTGGAATAAGAAGTGAGGATTGGCTGGACGTGTCCGGGGCCAGGCAAAGGAGTGAAGCACCTCCCCGGCCCCACACCGGTTGCCGCTAGTAGCCGTTTGCGAGCAGAAAGGCTTCGGTCAGTTCAACCTGCGCGGGCTTCTCGGCGCGCTCGGCATACTTCGACAGGACGTCGACCTCGATGTTGAGGAGAGATCCGGGGGCGAGGGTGCGCAAACTGGTAGCGGCGTAGGTGTGGGGAATGATGGCGATCTCGACCTCGTGCCCCTTGAGCGAAGCTACCGTAAGGGAGATCCCCTCGACGGTGATGGAGCCCTGCGGCACGACGTAGCGCGTGAGTTCCGGGGGGAGTTGGAGGCGCAGGCGCCAGTCCGTGGCCGGAGCGGCGGGGGTGATGGGGTCGAGCGCGAGAAGGGTTGCGGTGCCATCGACATGGCCCTGAACGACATGGCCACCGAGGGGCGATCCAGCAGGCGTGGGCAGCTCGAGATTGACCGTGGATCCCTGCTGAAGTAACGAGAGCGTGGTGCGGGCGATGGTCTCCGCGGCGAGGTCGGCGGAGAAGGCCGTCGGCGTTATGTCGAGCGCAGTGAGGCACACGCCGCTGACCGAGATGGAATCGCCGGTGCGGAGCCTCGATGCCAGCTCAGGCGCGGCGATGGTGATGCGAGTTGCACCCTGGGTGGGCGTGACGGCGAGGAGCGATCCTGTGGCTTCGACGAGTCCGGTGAACATGAATCAAGCCTAGCGCACTTAGCCGCAGGGCTGCTCGGATGCTAGCGTTCGACGACCTCTCGATGGCGACGCAGCCACCAGCAGGCGTCGGATCCGTCCTGGGGAAAGAGGGAGCGGCTGCAGCGCACGTCGGCTGTGCCGTCGGCGTAATACTCTTCCTTGTTTCCCTTGAGTGGAGCGACTACGGTCCGTGTGACCTGGACGGTGCTCATCCCTTCCCCATGCCTGAACTTCGCCCGCCATACGGCCCAGTCCCCAAGATAAAGAACGGCCGCGGCGACCGCCAGGCTAAGGAGGGCAATGATGGTAAAACGCTCGATAACCCCCTTCGTGATGTCACGCTGGCGCATCCCGGAAGGGTAGCAGACAGTCGGAGCGAATGCACTCCGACAAGAGAGGTAGTCGGCGGGTCTATGCGGGGGAAGGATTCCAAGAATCCCGCAGGTAACCGGTGACGCGGGCGTCCTCTCCTGAACCGTGTTCGAATGTGGTACGGGTGATCCGCTTGAATCTTTGCTCGAACAGGTAGGGTGAGCCAACGCCTGCAGCGAACGGAATGGCATCCGCGCCAAGCTCGGTCTCGGAGTAGAAAAGCACAGCTTTATCGACAAGATTTTGCGAGATAAAACTGCCATTCAGTGCGGAGCCTGCTTCGACGAGAAGGCTGAGAATAGTGCGACGGGCGAGGGCGTCCAGGACGGCTTCAAGACTGAGATGGCCGGAGTGGGACGGAATGGTTTCGACTTCGACACCCATGGATTGCAGCGCTTCTATCCGTTCTCCCGGGGCCTCTTCACTGCAAAGGAGGAGAACGTCGTTGGCGGTTGACCGGACGATTTCAGAAGACATCGGGATACGAAGCGCGGAGTCGAGGATGACGCGAAGCAAAGGACGCCGCCGAGGAAGGTGGGCGCGGTCGCCAAGGCTTGGATTGTCCGCGAGGATCGTTCCGATGCCGGTGAGGATCGCGTCCGAGGCATGGCGGAGTCGCTGCACGTTCGCTCGGGCCGCTGGGCCGGTCAACCAGTGGGGCGCGGTGACGGCGCGGTGCCTTGGTGGCGGGGCGAGTTTGCCGTCGACGGAGAGGGCGGCTTTGAGCGTCACGAGGGGACGCCGCCTTAAGATGAAATGGGCGAAGGCGTCGTTGAGATCACGGGCGGCCTGCTGAAGGACGCCCACAGTCGCGTCGATGCCGGCGGCACGGAGGCGGGCTATGCCCTGGCCACTGACCTGCGGATTTGGATCCTGCGTCGCGACAACGATGCGGGAGACCTTTGCGGTAATCAGAGCGTCAGCGCAGGGGCCGGTGCGCCCGTGGTGGGAGCAGGGCTCGAGGGTGACGTAGGCTGTACTTCCAGTGGGATCGATGCCGTGCGCGGCAGCCTGTTTGAGGGCGACAATTTCAGCGTGGTCGTACTGATCGTAGAGGTGCGCGCCTTCGGCGAAAATCTCTCCGTCGCGAACGAGAACGCAGCCAACGTAGGGGTTTGGTGAGGCCAGGCCGATCGTCTCGGAGGCGAGCGCGAGTGCCCGCTGCATGAAGTGTTCGTCGTCCATCTCTTCCACCCTACATCCTTAGGCCAACACTAAATCCGGGGACATGAGCGTGGTGGCCTGGTCTCCAGGCAGGAGTCGAGTGAGCGTGAGCACGGTGATGTCGTCATCCTGGCCGAAGGCTACGGCCTCATCTGAGGCTCGGGAGGCGGTGGGCGACTCGCCGAAGAGCAGGTTCAGCCGCTCGAAGCCGTAGAGTTCTCCTTCAGCGTTGCGTGCTTCGAGAAGACCGTCGGTGTAGAGAGCGAGATGGTCGCCCTCGCGCAAGCGGAGTTCGACCTCTTCGTAAGTCGTGGCCAAGTCGAGCCCGAGGGGGAGAGCACCCGGAAGATCTACCTCGTTCCTGTTGAGGATAGGCGAAGGATGGCCTGCGCTTGATAGGGTGCAGACGCCTTGCGGATTGATATGCAGGGCGATGCAAGTGGTAAACCCTCCCTGAAGACGGCCGTAAAGGCGGCGGTTGAGACCGGCAAGGATCTCGGCTGGACTGGTGTTGATCTCGACGAGGGTACGAATGGCTCCGACGATAAGAGAAACCGTCATTGCTGCCTTCAGGCCTTTTCCGCTGACATCTCCGAGCACGATCACCGTGGACTGGTCAGAGAGCGGGATCACCTGGAAGAAGTCGCCGCCGACCTCCTGCGCAGGCTTGTAGGCGCTGGTGAGAGAGAAGCCGGGAACGGTGGGCAGCGCCTCAGGCACGAGGATCTGCTGGATCTCGCGCGCGCTCTGGAACTCCCGCTCGAGCACGGCCTGGCGGCGGCTGTTTTCGAGGGAGTACCGAACCGCGGCGTAGATGATGGAAACGAACAGAAGGATGCGAAGAACCAACAAGAACGGGAACCACGCGCCAAAAATCGTCAGCCCGACAGTACTGAGCCGCGCGGCAATCGTCCAGTGCGTGTACCGAGCTCCTTGAGCAGTTGCATTCGAGATGCCATAGCTGACCGCGTTCAGCAGGGCGCAGATGGCGACGAACCAGCGCGCTGAGTCGAGTTGCTGTCGCCGGACCAGAGCAAGACCGACCAGGAAAACGGGAATCACTTCGAGCGGCACGATGATGGACGTGAAGAAAGCATCCGCCATCTGAAACTGTCTGCCCGTCAGAATATTGGGATAAAGAAAAAATAAAAAGCCGTCGAGGCTGCCGGCGATGATCGTGATCGCCGCTGCCACGCGGAGCGTGCGGGAGAGGCGCGGCACATCAACAAGTTGTAAAAGCCAGAGCAGTACGAACCACTGTGAAGCCTCGCGGAGCTGGATAACGATCTGGACGAAGAACATCAGCCATACGATCGGAAGGGGGGTCGTGAGGCTACCGACCGCCGACTCGATGACGAGCATTGCCGTGTAGATCGCGATCCAGAGAAGCGTCCGCTGACTTCGGTCGCGAATCCAACCGATCATGCTCAAAAAACCAGCAAGACCATAGAGCCAGATCAGAGCGTCGCGGACCCTTTGCGCGGCAAGAAAGCGGTAGCCTCCAGCGTCCCGTGCCGCTGTAAGCGCGTCATGGCTGCCGACGAGTGGGGGCTGTTCAAAGCCGCCGGTGAGGCCGGCTTCATTGGATGCAGGTGGACTTCTCCATACTCGCACCGCGAGCACGCCGGAGCGGACAGGCCCCATGTCGAAGATGCGTACATTGAAAGTGCTTCCTCCATCGAGATGAGGCGGGAAGCTCCCGAGGTGGCCGACGGCGACGCCGTTCCAGTACACCTCGTAGACGTCGGTGACATTGCGCAAGAGGAGGCTGAAGTCGGGAGCGGCGCCGGGGACGGGAGTGACGTCGATCCTAAGGCGATACCAGGCGTAACCATAGTAGGCGAAGTGGCCTTGAGATCCCCAGGGCTTGTCGACCGCGATCTGCTCCCAGCCGTCGCGTCCGGCGGTGTCATCAAGAGTCGGGGATGCCCAGGCGGGGTTGTCGCCAAGGTGAAATTGCCACTGCCCGTCGAGGGGAGCTGAGGCTTTGCCGATACCCTGGACGACGAGGAGAGCGGGCTTTGCGGATTCCGATGGGAGATCCGATGCGGCAGAGATAGGCAATACGCAAAACAGGGCTGCGGCACAGGCAAGGAGAAACGCGGTGAAGGCCTTCGGTCGGAGCTGAAGCAATGCTTGCGTTGGCATTTGCAGAAAGAATACCTGCGAACGCCGACTGAGGCAGGGAAAGTTTTACCTTAGCTGTTTAGTCGAGGAGGGAGTCGACGAAGGCTTCGCTGTCGAACGGCAGCAGATCTTCCATCTTTTCGCCGACCCCGGCGAAGACGACCGGGAGCTTCAGTTCGGTGGCGATGGCCAGCACGATGCCACCCTTGGCGGTGCCGTCCAGTTTCGTCAGCACGATGCCGGTAACGCGGGCCGCTTCGGTGAAGAGGCGGGCCTGGGTGAGACCGTTCTGACCTGTGGTCGCATCCATAACGAGCAGGGTCTGGTGCGGCGCGCCGGGGATGAGCTTCTCGGCGGTGCGGCGCATCTTGTCGAGCTCCTTCATCAGGTCGGTCTTGGTGTGGAGGCGACCGGCGGTGTCGACGATGAGAACCTGCGAGCCACGCGCTTTGGCGGCGGCGCAGGCGTCGTAGAGCGCCGCGGATGGGTCGCCGCCCTGGCGGGTCTTGATGAGGGGGACGTCGGAGCGCTGAGCCCAGACTTCGAGTTGTTCGATGGCGGCTGCGCGGAAGGTGTCGGCGGCGCAGAGGAGTACCGTGCGGCCCTGGGCGCGATAGTGAGCAGCCAATTTGCCCGTGGTCGTGGTCTTGCCGGTGCCGTTGACGCCAACCATCATGATCACTTCCGGCGGCGAAGCCGGATGGCGAACCGGAACGGCGACACGGTCGAGGACTTGCTTGAGTTCGATGCGCAGGAGCCGCTTGAGTTCGGCTCCGCCTTCGATGCCCTGGCGCATGCCGCGCTGGCGCAGGTTCTCAAGGATCTCGGCGGTCGTCGTGCTGCCGATGTCAGAAGCGAGCAGAATGGCTTCAAGGTCTTCGAGCGACGACTCGTCGACAGCGCGGGTGAGGGCGAGGACAGCGCCCATACGGTCGTTGAGCGTGGTCCGGGTGCGGGCGACCGCCTGACGCATGCGGTCGAAGAGGCCGCGTCTTTCTGGAGCCTCGTCGGTCGGCTCGGAGGGGGCCGTGTCGCGCTGACCGAAATTCAGTCCCAGACCGAGGCCGCCAAAGGGAGAGCGCTTCTCGGACGGCGTGGGCTGCTCGGGAGTTTTTTCGGGTTCTGGTTCGGGAGTCTTGTCGCGTTTGCCGAAGAGGTTGAAGGCCATGCTGGATTTAGTTTAGCGGAGTTGGCGCGGCGAGAGGTTTAGGATAGCGGTGAGCGAGGTGTTGGCTGTGGCGACGGTGAATGCTGCGCTGGTTCCGCTTGAGGTTTATCTCCGGACGACGTATCGGCCTGATCGGGATTGGATTGACGGCGAGACGAAGGAGAGGAACGTCGGTGAGGGACCGCACGCTGTCATTCAGAAGTTCCTTGCGATGTATCTCGGCTCGCACGAAGAGGAATGGGATATCCTCGTCCGAACCGAGCAGAGGGTGCAAACCTCGACGACACAGTTCCGCATTCCTGACGTTTGCGTGACCCAAGGCAGTGAGCCGTTTGAAGCGATCGTTACGACGCCTCCTCTGCTGTGCATCGAGATCCTTTCGCGGGACGATCGCATGAACGACATGCAGGAGCGGATCGACGACTACCTGGCCATGGGTGTGGAGAACATATGGGTCATCGATCCTCGCCTTCGCCAGCTTTATGCCACAGATGTTGCGGGCTCGGTTTCGTCGGTTCAGCACGCGTTGGAGATTGCGGGTACACCGATTCGTCTGGACGCAGAAACGCTTTTCAAACAGCTCAACAAGCTGGTAGGTCTCGCCTGACTACTCGTCCCGCCCAGGTCGGCTCATCAGATCCCGTATAGCGTCTTTCGCGGGCTTGTTCTCATAAAGAATCGCGTGCATCTGCTCGGTGATTGGCATTTCCACGCCATACCGTTTCGCGAGACCCAGCGCGGCGGTGGTGCTGCGAACACCTTCGGCGACTTTGCCGTTGAGACCGGCGATGATCTCAGGAAGCTGCCGTCCCTTGCCGAGTTCGACCCCCACGGTGCGGTTACGCGAGAGGCTTCCGGTACAGGTGAGGATCAGGTCGCCAATCCCCGCGAGGCCGGCAAGAGTCTGGCGACGGCCCCCGCAGGCCACCGCGAGACGCGTAATTTCGGCGATGCCACGCGTCATGAGGGCGGCTGCGGAGTTGCTGCCAAGGTTGAGACCGTGGACGACGCCGGCAGCCAAGGCAATAACATTCTTGAGTGAGCCACCGAGTTCTACTCCGGCGACGTCGTCGTTGGTGTAGATGCGGAAGGTGGGCGAGGTAAAGTCGCGCTGGAGGGAGTGGGCAAGGCTCGACTCGGCGGTCGCGATGACGACGGCGGACGGGGCCCCCGAGGCTACCTCCTGGGCAAACGACGGACCGCTGAGCACAGCGAACTGGTTATCGACAAGCGAGGCGACGACCTGCGACATGCGGAGAAAGCTGATGTCCTCGATACCCTTGGCAGCGCTGAGAATAACCTGGTCGCGGGTGAGCTTCGGGGCGATCCTGGCGATGGTCTCGCGGAGGAACTGCGAAGGCATGACGCAGAGGAGGACATCCATCTCGTCGATGGCGGACTCGAGGTTGTCGGTGATGTCGATATCGAAGGGGAGAGTGAAGCCGGGGAGATAGGGCAGGTTTTCGCCGCTTTCTCTAAGGGTCGCGGCGAGAGTCGGGGAGTGCGCCCAGAGGCAGAGATCGTGGCCTCCACGGCGGGCGAGCGAGATGGCGAGGGCGGTTCCGTAGGCCCCGGCTCCAAGTATGGCGATACGGCTCATGCGGTCACCTTTTTCGACCCGAAGCGGCTTTCGGTTCCGGCGATGAGACGGCCGACGTTGGCGTGGTGCTTGACGATGACGAGGAGGGCGATGAAGACAATGCCTCCGACGAAGATGGGCGTTCGGATCGGGAGGAAGTAGAGGCTGAAGAAGGGGTAGGACGCCGCGCCCAGGATCGAACCAAGGGAGACGTAGCGGGTGAAGGCGACGACGACGAGGAAGACGCCCAGGACGCAGAGCGCTGCGCGCCAATCGAGCGCAAGCATGACGCCCAGAGCGCTGGCGACGCCTTTGCCTCCGCGAAAGCCAAGCCATACCGGGTACACGTGGCCCACGATGGCGGCAACGGCTGCGGCGACGGCGAGGTCATGGTTATCCGGTGCGAGATATTGGGCAAGGGCGACGGCGGCAAAGGCTTTGAGAAGGTCGAGGAGCAGAGTGGCGAAACCTAGCCCCTTGGCTCCCGAACGTGCGACGTTCGTGGCTCCAATATTGCCGCTGCCGGTGGTCCGGATGTCTTCGTTGCGGAAGACGCGTACCAGGAGATATCCGAAAGGAATGGAGCCGAGCAGGTAGGCAATCGGAATGGAGAGGAGCCACGGGTTCATGCAGTTGCCCTAGAGTTTACCAAGTTGTGCCAGTTGCGGATGCGGCGGGTGGGGTTGGGGAGGATGAGATGTGCCTGCAGTTTGGCATGACGCGGACAGTCCGGCAAGCGAGCCTGCTTAGAGCAGCGTCTGCCGAATAAATTCAAGAGCATGCTGGGTGGCCCAGAATCGTACGCGGTCGCGGTCTCCGTTGATCTGGAACTCCTTCACCTGAGTGTCCTCCCCTTCGGAGAGTGCGATGTAGACGAGGCCGATGGGCTTTAAAGCATCGGCTCCTGTGCCTCCCGCAGGTCCGGCGAGACCGGTAATGCCGATGCCGAGCGAGGTGTTGGCACGTGCGCGAATGCCTTCGGCGAGGGCGCGGGCAACTTGCGGACTGACTGCTCCGTGGCGCTCGAATAGCTCCGGTGGGACATCGGCGAAGGCACTCTTCATCTGCTCGTTATAGACAACGACGCCTCCGGAAAAGGCAGTGGAGCTGTTCGGGACGGAAGTAAGACGCTCCGAGAGCAAGCCACCCGTGCAGCTTTCAGCGACAGCCAGTGAAAGATGGCGCATGCCGAGATGCAGGAGGACAATCTCCTCCAACGATTCGCCGTTGGACGAAAAGATGGAGTCGCCCATCTCCTGCTCGATGCGTCCGGAGAGCTCGTCGATGCGGTCCTGGGCCTCTTCGGCTGTAGGCTTGGCGCAGAAGAAGTGGAGCTGGATCTCGGCGCTGCCAGCGAGGATGGTCGTTTCGACATCGGGATACTGCTGGTAGATGGGCGCGGTGCGCGCGTCGACCTGCGACTCCGGGATGAGGGCCATGCGCAGCATACGCTTCGCCAGGTATCGCGGTGGAAGTGATTTCGCCAGCATCGGAACGACGACGTCGGTAAAGAGCGGCTTCAGCTCTTTTGGCGGCCCGGGGAGAAGGATGACGATCTTGCGCTCGCCGTCGATGGTGACGTCGAGATACTGGCCGGGGGCGCTGCCGTTAGCGTTGTTCAGGATAGTGGCGCCGTCGATGATGTCGGTCTGCCGCAGGTTGTTGGACGGCATCGTCATGCGGCGGGCGGCGAAGCGTTTGGCGAGGTCGACGAGGAGCGCGTTGTCCCGGCGCAGGCTCCGGCCGAGAGCGGCGGCGGCGGCTTCGCGCGTGAGGTCGTCTTCTGTTGGGCCGAGCCCGCCGGAGAAGAGAACGATGTCAGCGCGGGCAATGGCGATGCGGGCGGCGTTGGTGAGGTGCTCGAGGTTATCGCCAACGATGGTCTTGAAGGCGACGGTGACGCCGAGGTCGTTGAGGCCCTCGGTGAGGTAGAGGGAGTTGGTGTCCTGCCGGTAGGGCGTGAGCATCTCGGAACCGGCGGCGATAATTTCAGCGATCATTTCGTTCGGGGTACTCCCTGCTTCTCCATAGTAGAGGGTTGGCTCCTCTGTCGGATGCCGGGACGGGCCTCGAAGACGCAGGCGATTCGCTCAGTGCTTCTTTGCCTTCGGCTTGGCCTTGGCGTTCTTGGCGAGGCGCAGGTTGTAGGCGGTCGCAAGGGCTCCGAGAAGTTCGTCTTCGGTCGCGGCGGCGAGACGGATGTGGGTGGCGCCCATCCGGCCCCAGCCTCCGGCGATCGGAAGGAAAAGATCCGGTCGGTCGGCGAGAAAGAGGGCTTGCTGCTCGGGCGCAAGCATGAGGTTACCGTAGCCCTGCTTCTCGTGGGCGAGCGTGGCAAAGATGTGGCCGCCAACGCGGAAGTCAGCGGAACCCATGTGAGAGCTCTCCTCGGCTCCAGCGAGGGTAAGGGCCACGCGGCGGAGGTCTTCAGGAGTCATCAGGCGGTCATGCTAGTGCTTTTGAACGAAGATAAGGAACCCATGGTTATCAACCATGCCGCGACCGGGCTGGTAGGTGACGGAATAACGCTGGCCGGCGAAGGTGACGACGTAGGTCTTGGAGTCGGCGTCGAAGAGCTTCCATGTGCCGGTTTCGTTATTCGTGGTGGTGATCTCGCCGTTAGAAGCGAACTTTGCGGTGCCCTCGTGGCCCCCGATCGAGATCTGATAGATTCCGGCGACGGATGGGCCCGCTTCGGCTCCGGGGGCGAAAGAGACGCTCCCGGTAGCTTCAAGCGTGTAAGCGGTGGTCTGGCGGACGAGGGCACCGGGGGCGGGGACGACGGCTACTTCAAGACGGGAGGGCTTGGCAGCGGTGCCGCTCCAGGTAGTGCCTCCAGGGAAGTCGGCGTGAGTGACGGTCGTGTCGGGAACCTTGGGTTTGAACCCGACGAACATCTGCGGGCGGCCGCCGGTGTTGAAGCCTTCCTGCCGGTTGCCGTAATTGAAGGTGACCTTGAACGCGCCGGGGCCGACCGTGAGGACCCAATACTGGTTGCCGCCGAAGCTGTCGATCGTAGCGGAGTTTGAGCCCGCGCGCATGGGGGCAGGTTCGTCGATCTTAAGAGACTGCGTAAAGCCAAACGTGCCGGAAGCACAGAGAAGAATCAGTGGCAAGAACTTGAGCAGGACCGGTTTCAGCAAGCGAACGACCTCGATACAGGGGGTTATAGAGCCCGACGACGAGCCCATCGTATAACGCTCCCGCGAGGAGGTGAAGCTCATTCTTTGGTGAGCTGGACGGCCATCGCGGCGATGGCGCGAACCGCCTCGGGTCGGGCGAAGGTGCGAGCCTGTGCTCCCATGGCCTGGATCTGTTCGGGATTTTCGAGCAGATCCACGAGCGTGTTCTGGAGAACATTAGGTGTCAGGTCGGCTTCGAGTAGAAGCGTCGCGGCTCCGACGGAAGAAAAGACTTCGGCATTCTTACGCTGGTGGTCGTCCGCTGCCGTAGGCAGCGGGATAAGCACAGACGCCTTCCCTGCCGCGCCAAGCTCGGCCATCGTGCTCGCACCGCTGCGGCAGAGGATGAGGTCGGCTTCCGCGAACCGGGCAGGCATGTCGTCCAGATAGGCGCTGACCTGATAGCGGGCGGGGTCAGCGTTGGCCTGCTGGTAAAGCTCGCGTGTCCTCGCCTCCGCAGCCGGTCCGGTTTGATGGAGAACAGTCAGATTCGGCAGGCGAGCAAGAAGGCGGGCGACAACCGCCGGGACTGCGTTGTTCAGGATACGGGCGCCCTGGCTTCCGCCGAAGATCAGGAGATGTTGGCGGTCCGTCGGGAGCCTTTGCGGGATCGCGAAGAACTCGGCCCGCACGGGGATCCCGGCGACCTCGGCGTTGCGAAAATAGGCTTTAGTCTGCTCAAAGTTGACGGCAGCGGCGGAGACGCGTTTGCCGACGAGGCGGTTCGCGAGGCCGGGAACGGCATTCGGCTCAAAGGCCAGGGTCGGAATCCGAAGGAGGATGGCTGCCATCATCGCAGGGCCGCTGGCATATCCTCCTACACCGATGACGACGTTCGGCCTGAAGCTGCGAAGGAGCGAAATACAGCGGAGGACGCCAAGCGGGAGGTCTGCCATGGTCCGGAGCCGAGTGGCCAGACTGACGCCTTTGAGCTGACCGACATGGATGAGGTCGAGCGGGAATCCCGCTTCCGGAACAAGACGGGTCTCGAGCCCCCGCGCCGTCCCGACGAAGCGGACTTCGGCATGGCGTGCGTCGAGGAGTTCGCGGGCGATGGCCAGAGCCGGGATGACATGGCCGCCCGAACCGCCGCCGGCCATCAGGGCACGCATCGGCCTCGCGTCAGTCGATTTCACGGGTGATATTTAACAGCACGCCAAGCCCTGCCAACGTGATGAAGACGGAAGTTCCACCGTTCGAGATCAGGGGCAGGGTAATCCCCTTGGTGGGCACCAGCGCGAGAACCACGGAGATGTTGAAAAACGCCTGAATAAGGATCGCCGTCGTGATGCCGAAGGCAAGGAACCGGGCGAACGGGTCGGTCGAGAGGATCGCCGCGCGGAGACCACGATAGCCGAGCACACAGAAGAGCCCAATGATCGCAATCGCACCGATCCAGCCAAGCTCTTCGCAGACCGTGGCAAAGATAAAGTCCGTGTGCGGCTCGGGCAGGTAGAAAAGCTTCTGGCGGCCTTCCATGAGGCCGAGGCCTCGTATGCCACCGGTACCAACGGCGATCAGCGACTGCAGAATGTGGAAACCGGAACCCCTGGGATCGAGTTCGGGATTCACAAAAGCGAGCATGCGGGCGCGACGCCAGGCCACGTGAAACAGCATGTAATAAAGAACTGGCGAAGCCGCCAGCACAGCGAGAGCAAGATACTTGATCTGCATGCCCGCGAGATACAGGATCAACATCGTCACGCCAGCACAGACGAGTGCGGTGCCAAGGTCCGGCTCCTTCAAAATAAGCCCGATGAAGAGTAGCGGAGGAATAGCAGCCCGAAGAATGGTTCCCTTCCAGTCGTCCATCTGGTGCATGCGCGTCTGGAGAAAGTAGGCGAGAAATAGCACGAGCACCGGCTTCGCAAGCTCCGACGGCTGCAGTGAAAGCGCGCCAAGGCGGAACCAGCGATGCGTGTGATGCGAGTCGTGGAAGGCGAACACGACGACAAGCATCAGCATGGTGATCGTTACAGCCGGGAAGACGACCTTGGGGTTGTTGTAAAGGCGGTAGTCGACCCGCATCAGGATCGTCAGCGCGATCATTCCGAGCAGAGCCCAGAGCGCCTGGTGCGAGACGAACGCATACGGTGAGCCAACGGTCGCCTTCGCCATGACGGCAGAGGTCGAAAAGACCATCACGAGGCCGAAGAGAACCAGCAGAAGGATGACTCCGAAGAGCCACTTATCGACTCCGACCCTCTTCGCCATCGCTGTTCCCTGCTCCCTTGGTCTATACCCGGATGATCTAAGTCTTCAACACGAGCTGCCGGAAGACGCGGCCCCTATGCTCATAGTTCTCAAACTGGTCGAAGCTGGAGCAGGCTGGTGCAAGAAGCACAACATCCCCAGAGACGGCGTGTTCGCGAGCACTTGCAACGGCGACGTCCATTGTTCCGGATGACTCTATCATCACTGTTTTCGCGGATTCGGCGAGTTGATGCTCAATCTTTTCGGCGGCGGAACCAATGGTGTAAACAACTTTGACTCGTTCCAGCAGGAGCGGCGCGAGCTGGCTGTAGTCGGACTCCTTGTCCTTGCCGCCAAGGATAAGGTGGATCCCCTTCGGGAACGAAGCGAGGGCTTTCATGGTGGCGTCAACGTTGGTGGCCTTGGAGTCGTTGTAATATTCGACGCCCGATAGCGTAGCCACATGCTCAAGCCGATGCTCGACTGCTTTGAACGTCGCAACGGTCGCCCGGATCACCTCGGACGAGACGCCCGCTAGCTTCGCGATCGTCACCGCGGCAAGAACGTTTTCCAGGTTATGCAGTCCCTTCAGCGGAATCTCGGAGATCGGCAGCACCGGCTCCGCCTTGCCGCCTTCCTGTGGCAGCCAGACGATCGACTCGCCGTGGGCGAAAGCGCCTTGCTTGACTGGCCGGCGGCTGCTGAACCAGAAGATCTGCGCCTTTGTCCTGGCGGCGAACATCTGCGTCTCCTTGTCCTCTGCGTTCAGGACGAGGAAGTCTTCGGAGGTCTGGTTCTCGGTGATGCGTTTCTTGGCGGCGGCATACGCGGCGAACGTGTGGTGGCGGTCGAGATGGTCCGGCGTGAGGTTCAACACGGCGGCGATATGCGGCCGGAAGGTGTCCACCGTCTCAAGCTGGAAGCTCGATACTTCGAGGACATCCCACGTCTCTGGCGTATCGAACTTGATGAGCTCGATGACAGGCAGGCCGATGTTTCCGCCGACCTGCGTCGGAAGGCCGGCAGCTTCGACGATCTGGCCGACGAGCGTGGTTGTGGTGGTCTTGCCGTTCGAGCCGGTGATGGCGATCACGTGGCCCGAAAGAAAGCGGCTGGCAAGTTCAAGCTCGCCGATGACGGGCAAGCTCAGCGCGCGAACCTGCTTGACCTCCGGCGTGTCGAGCGGCACCCCCGGCGAAACGACGATCAGGTCCTGTCGGCGGAACGTCAGCAAACCGTGGCCGCCCGCTTCGACCATGATGCCAGAGTCGAGGAGAGCGGGGATGTCCTTGGCGAGGGCTGCCGCGCTGCGCGAATCGCTCACCGTGACGCGTGCGCCCTGCTCGCGGAGAAAACGCGCTGCTGAGAGGCCGGAGCGGCCCAGGCCTACGACCAGTACCTTCTTGTTCTTCAGGTCCATCTTTTTCCTTTTCCCTGGTGTTCTGCTGTACGGCACATCAAGGGTACCTCAAGGAGATGGACGGTTTTGCTACCGGGCGTAGTAGCCGGCTCGCGCTCTGAGAACAAGGCCCGGCCGTTTGGACTGAAGGACGACCTTGCGGAAGGAGCCATCGTGCTCGCGGTTGGTGGAGTAGTACCCAACAGCGTACAGGGAGCGGAGCTCGCCGGAGATTTCAGCGAACGCCTGACTCACCTTCATGGCGTGCGAGTCATAGGATTTGCCGCCGCTCTGGGCGGTAAGGTGGTCGAGTTCGCGCATGCCGTAGAGGTCGCGGGCGTTCATCTTCCCATGCTCGAGCTCTGTGTAGCGGATGGCATACACGAGCACGTCGGCATTCTGGGCAGCTTCGATCGTGTCGATCAGGTCGTGCTCACTCGAATTCTCCTGGCCGTCCGAGAAGACAAGCAGGACCTTGCGGCGCTGGTGAATGCCTGCCATGCGCTCGGTCGTCGAGAAGTAAACGGCGTCGTTGAGAGCCGTCCCCTGTTCGCGGTCCTCCTTCGGTCCGAGTTCGGGGAAGTCTCCCTTGCTCTTGTCGTAGCGGCGCAGTGCGGAGGTGATCGCGGGACCGTCACTGGTCCAGTCGCTGACGAGACGGAGATGATTGCCGAAGCAGAGCGCGAACGCACGGTCCTCGGGCGTGAGAACCTGCCGGAGAAACTCAGCGATGTCGCGTTCATGATCCTTGATGAACTTCTCCTGGCTTCCGCTGGCGTCGATGATGAGCCCGATGCTGAGGGGGAGATGCTCGGCGGGGGCGAAGTAGCGGATGGTCTGCGGGATGCCGTCCTCGACGACCGAAAGGTCGGTCATCGTGACGTCGTGAACAAGGCCGCCACCAGCATCGCGGATGCTCACCGTGCTGTCGATCAGGTGCGTTTCGACCTTGAGAGGCGGGAAATCCTGAGCGGAGGCTGGCAGAGCCAGGACGGCGAAGAGGGCGAGGCCGAGGATACGCATGTGGTGAGTTACGGGAGAAGCAGGCGCAGGTTCCCCACCGGAGTTCTAGCGGAGCTTCAGTGTTGTCAGAGCAAAGAGCGCGAAGACGAGCGCCATGATCCAGAAGCGCGCAATCACTTTCGACTCCGACCAGCCCATGAGCTCGAAGTGGTGGTGCAGCGGAGCCATGCGGAAGATGCGTTTACCGTTCCGCAGCTTGTAGCTTCCCACCTGCAGGATGACGCTCAACGCCTCCAGGATGAAGACGCCGCCAATGAACGGCAGAAGAAGTTCCTGCTTGATGATGACGGCCACCGTTCCGATCGCGCCGCCGAGCGCCAGGCTGCCAACGTCGCCCATGAAGATTTCGGCCGGATGAGCGTTGTACCAGAGGAAGCCGATGCTTCCACCAACCATCGCTCCGCAGAAGACGGTCAGTTCGCTCACCATCGGCATGCGGGGGATCTCGAGATAGTCGGAAAAGACGGCGTGCCCGCTCACGTAGGTGAGGACCGTCAGGGCTCCAGCGGCGATGATGGTGCAGCCGATGGCGAGGCCATCCAGGCCGTCAGTGAGGTTGACGGCGTTGCTCGCCCCTGTAAGAACCAGCATCACGAAGATCACAAATGGCACAAATGCCAGCCAGCCAAGATGAGGGACGTGCCTCAGGCTGTCGATGATAAGGTTTGGGCGGAAGTTCTTGAGGAACGGAACGACGAGTCGCGTCGAATACATCCCCTTCGATTGCATGATCGACAGGGTGACGGCGACCAGGCCGCTCGTCGTGAACTGCAGCGCGAGCTTCTGTCGCCCGGTAAGGCCCTGGTTATGTTTGTGGACGACCTTGGTGTAATCGTCGATGAAGCCGATCGCGGCAAAGGCGAGGGTGGAGAGAACGACGATCCAGACCATGGGATTCGAGAGATCGGACCAGAGCAGGGTCGGAATGATGATCGAGATGCAGATGAGGACGCCACCCATGGTCGGCGTGCCACCCTTCTTCTGGTGAGACTCGGGACCCTCTTCGCGGATGTACTGGCCGATCTGGAACTCGCGCAGGCGTTGGATGACGAAGGGGCCGATCAGCAGGCCGATCAGAAGCGCGGTCAGCGAGGCGAAGACCGTCCGGAAGGTGAGGTACCGGAAGATGCGCAGGATGCGAAAGTAGGGAAAAAGCTTCTGGTACAGCAGCCAATAGAGCAAAATCGAATCCGCCTTCAACCGTTAGACTACAGGGCCAGCGGCGTGCTGCGAACGATTCGCTATTGACCCGAAAGGTATCTTAACCGGCGTTTTGCAGGTGGGAAGGCTACTTCGCAGGGCTCTCCGGGACGAGGCCGCGCTGGCGCAGCAGGCCGTCAATCGAGGGCGGCCCTCCACGCCACGTTTCATAGAGCGTTTCGAGGTCCTGGGTATTGGCGCGCGAAAGAATCATGCTGCGGAACCGGTCGCCGTTCGCGCGGGTCATTCCCCCGTGCTGCATGAACCAGGAGTAGGCGTCGTCATCGAGCATCTCGCTCCAGAGATAGGCGTAGTAGCCTGCCGAGTAGCCTCCGGCGAAGATGTGCTGAAAGTAGCTGGAGCGGTAGCGCGGGGGAACGGCTTCGAGGTCGATCTTCTTTGTGACGAGGGCGGCCTTTTCAAAGGCGTCCACGTCCTGAAGGGGAGCGTCCGCGGTAAGGAGGTGCCACTGCATGTCAAGTTCCGCGGCGGCTAGAAGCTCCGTGAAGGCGTATCCCTGGTTGAAGGTTTCGGACTTCTTGAGGCGGGCGACGAGCTCCGAGGGCATGGGAGCGCCGGTCTGGTAGTGCCGGGCATAGTGGGCGAAGACGTCGGGGTCGAGCGCCCAGTGTTCGTTGAACTGCGACGGGAACTCGACGAAGTCGCGGGGGATTCCCTGCCCTGGATACTGCACATTCGTGAACATGGCGTGTAAGGCGTGTCCGAACTCGTGGAACATCGTCCGGACATCGTCGGCGCTGATGAGCGCGGGCTGGCCAGGTGCGGGTTTGGGCAGGTTAGCGACGTTGTAGACGGCCGGAAGCGTTCCGAGGAGCTTCGACTGTCCAACGAAGGAGCTTGACCACGCTCCGCCATTCTTATTGTCGCGCTTGTAGTAGTCGCAGTAGAAAAGGGCTAGTGGCTTGCCGTCGGCATCGGTGACCTCGAAGACGCGGACGTCGGGCTGGTAGACGGGCATATCTTTGCGTTCTCGGAAGGTGATGCCGTACATCTTTGTCGCGGCGTAGAAGACGCCATCGGTCAGCACGCGGTTCAATTCGAAGTAGGGGCGAACGGCCGACTCGTCGAGGTCGTACTTCGCCTTGCGAACCTGCTCGGCGTAGAGATCCCAATCGTGAGCGGCGAGTTGGAAGCCTCCATGCTGGGCGTCGATCACGTCCTGGATATCCTTCGCCTCGGATCGAGCTCTAGCGGTTGCAGGAGGGACGAGCGCATCGAGGAACTTTTGAACGGCCTCGGGGTTCTTCGCCATCTGGTCTGTCAGCTTCCAGGAGGCGAAATTGGGAACGCCGAGAAGCTTGGCCTTCTCGGCGCGGAGCTTGACGATGCGGGCGATAATGTCCCGCGTGTCGCTGTCGTCCCCCCGTTCGGTGCGGGTCCAGCCTGAGTTGAAGACGGCCGCGCGGGTGGCGCGGTCGGTCAGGGTGCCGAGGACGGGTTGCTGTGTGGTGTTGATGAGGGGAAGGACGTAGCCAGGTTGATTGCGGGATTTGGCAGCCAGGCTGGCGGCGGCGATCCGGCCCTCGGAAAGACCGGCGAGGGCCTTTAGATCGGTGGTGGCGAAGGCCGCGGACTTGGTTCCGGAGAGAAGTCTTTGGTTGAAGGTGTTCGACATTACGGAAAGCTGGCTGTTGATCTCCTTCAGGCGAACCTTGTCAGCATCGTTGAGGTCGGCCCCGGCGTGGGTGAAGCGCTGGAAGGTAAGTTCAAGGAGACGGGCCGATTCGGGGTCGAGGGACAGGGTCGCACGGCTGTCGTAAATGCTTCGGACGCGCGTGAAGAGCTTCGTGTTGAGAGTGGTCGCATCTTCAAGCTCGGAGAGTTTAGGCGTTTCCTCGGTCTCGATCTTCTGCAGGTCGGGATTGGTGTTGGCCGAGGTGATTGCGCCGAAGGAGGCCTCTACGCGGCGCAGAAGACGGCCACTTTTCGAGAGAGCGACGATGGTGTTAGCAAAATCGGGCGGAGCCGGATTATCAGCTATCTCCCGGACTTCCTTAGCCTCGGCCGCAATGCCTGCCTCGATGGCGGGCTGGTAGTCGCTGTCGTGGATGCGATCGAACGGAGGCGCGTGGAAGGGGAGGGTGCTCTCGGCATAGAAAGGGTTCGAGGGGCCGAAGGCCTGACCCAGAGCGGAAGGCGCGAGAACAGCCGAGAAGAGGAAGATCTTGATTCCGAGATGACTGGTCATGGGATAGGGTCCGGGAGCAGGCTCGCTCGAAGGGCTGTAGACTAACACGATCCCATCGGTCGTCCCTGAAGAGGACTGCTTATGCTTCGAGCGCGGCACACAAGGATTCTGCAGCCATGGCGAGTTCCCAGGAGAGGTGCGGATCGTGATCAAGCGCGGCTTCCGCGCGGTTGAGTAGTTCTTCGGCCATGGCGGGGAGCCGGGCTTCGAAGCCTTCGAGGTCAGGGAGTTCGAGTGAGTCGAGGTGGTGAGCCGCCTTCCTGAGCAGTCGCTCGAGTTCTTCGGGCGGGGGTGGAGTGGCGTCGAGGCGATGCGAGATGCGAGCGGCATAGAGGCCGGCCATCGAAAGATGTTCGGCGGCGCGAAGAAGGTCGAGAGCATTGGAAGGCTCGCTGTCCGTGGCAACGCGGTAGCTCTTGATCCCTTCCTCAAGCAGCATCCGCAGGTCTCCGCCGGACTCCTGCTCGAGCAGTGAGATCACAGCGGAAGCACGCTGCAGGTGATGAAAAGCATGCTCCAAGGCTGGCCCGCTTCCCTGCTCCAGGTGCCTAGGATCGCCGGCGGTATGCTTAGCCGACTTCTTGCCAGGTGACTTCTTGCCCGGAGCCTTCTTCGCGGCTTTCTTCCCAGGCGACTTCTTGGCAGCCTTCTTCCCCGGCGACTTCTTTGCTGCCTTCTTGAGAGCGCTTCCAGGGCGAACTGCTAACCCCGCCGTACGACGTGCGAGTTCCTTGGCCATGATGGATGTGATCCCGTTCCGCAGTCTGCTGTTGCATGATGAAAACGAAAGGCCGCCCCAAAGTTTCGAAGCGGCCCATCGGGTTCAAGTACGCGGCAACTTAGCCATTGTCCTGGTCAGGGCGCAGGGTGCGGTAGCTTGCATTGCCCTTCGACCACACCAGCAGCAGGATGTCCTTGCCCGCAGCGCTTCCATGGACCTGGGTCGCGAACTGATCCGCCGAGTTGAGCGGCGCGCGGTTCACTTCGAGGATGACGTCCCCGGGCTGGAGTCCGGCATCTTCCGCAGGGCTGGTCGGGCGCACATTCTGCACAACCACGCCGTGGACCTGCTCCGGGATCTGAAGCTGCTGCCTGGCATCAGGGGTCAGGTTCGAAACAGCGAGGCCGAGCTTGCCGTTGTTCGGTGCTGAGCCATCACCATCATTCGAGGCCACCTCAGTCTTTGCGTTGAACTGCCCGACCTTCAGATGAACCGTCTCCTGCTTACCCTCACGGATGACGCCAAGGTTCAGGTCGGTTCCGGGAGCGATCTGGCTGACCGCAACCTGGAGAGCACCGCTGTTGAGGATCTTCTGCCCATTGGCCTGGGTGATCACGTCTCCCTGGCGCAGACCACCGCGGCTCGCGGGCGAGTCAGGCGTGACCTGCGCGACGATGGCTCCAGACGCATCCTGCAGGTTGAAGAAGTGAGCGTTCTCCGGCGTCACATCGTTCATGCTGATGCCAAGGTAGCCGTGGTCGACCTTGCCATGCGCGATGAGCTGCTCGGTGGTGGCGTGAACGATCTGCGAGGGAATCGCGAAGCCTGCGCCGGCGAACGATCCGCTGTTGGTAATAATCGAGGTGTTGATGCCGATCAGCTCACCATGTGCGTTGACCAGCGGTCCGCCCGAGTTGCCAGGATTGATGGCGGCGTCCGTCTGAATATAGGCTCCAGGCTTGCGAGGATCACTGCGGTCGGGATCCTGGCGGTTGAGCGCCGAGACGATACCGCGCGTTACTGAGAACTGTAGCGAGCCGAACGGGCTGCCGAAGGCAAGAACCGTCTGGCCAGGCTGGAGCTGTGTCGAATCACCCCACGAAATGTGCGGGAGATCGCTTGCGTTCACCTTCACGACAGCGAGGTCGGTGAGCTTGTCGGTGCCGATGACCTTGCCGGTGAGAATGCGGCGATCGTGCAGCGTGACCCGGATCTGCGTCGCTCCGTTGACGACGTGGTTGTTCGTGACGATGTACCCGTCCGACGAGATGATGACGCCGCTGCCGATGCCGTGCTCGATCTGCGGCTGCTGCGGCATCATCTGGCCGCCGCCGCCGAAGAACTGGCGTAGGCCCGGAGGCAGTTGCTGAAGCTGGCTAGACTGGTCCCCACCCTCTTCTCCGTCTCCGGCCGTGCTCTTCGACGTGACGGCGATGTTGACGACGGCAGGCGTGACGCGGGACGCGACCGCCTCCATCGCCTGATCGAGTGCGGTGAGGGCAGTGACGCTGCCGTCGTCGAGTGCGGCAGCGCTGATCCCCGCTGCATGGACATCGGTGTGGTTCATGTAGGCTGCTGTGCCGAGAGCGACAACAGCAGCGAGGGCGGCAGGAACGACGATCTTCCGGGTCGATACTACTAGTTTATTAGTTGATGCGGACATGCCATTAACCTCTTCTGGGTATTTTGTTGGTTAGAGTTGAACGATCAGCCAGCCGGTTGGGGTCGGCACGGCGGCATACGAGAACTGGTTGTTCTGCTGAATGGTCATCAACGTGTGACCCGTGGGCAGGGTGACTTCATGCCACTCGGTCAGGACGACCCATGAACGCGTCCCAGGACGAACAGCGCTGCGAATCTGGATGGGCTGCGTTGCGTTAACCGTCTTGGACTTGCTCCGACGATGCTTCGGCGCAATCACAGGAAGCTGAGTCGTCCGTTCCGGCTCGGGCATGATGGCCTTGGTGTTGATCACCTTGCCGGTGAGACCGGACTCTCGATACGGCGCAGCCGTAAACTCGGTCGAAGGAATCGCCGCCTGGGCATGAGAGACGGGCGCAAAGGACACAAGCTCAGGGCTGCGGCTCAGCACAGTTGCGCCGCCGGCCAACGAGAGGAGAAGCGTCGCAGTAACGATGCGGGCCTGTGTGCGCCCCATGACAACCTCGGGGTTCGCAAGAATCCGATGCACGCGCCGTGCAAGCTCCGACTGGCGCTCCCACGCACCCAGAGCGAGAGTCGCGGTGCGCCGAAGCATTCCATGCTCAGCCAGGTTCGTGAGACAAAGCGCGTAGGCCTTGCGAGCCCGCGTGGTCCGGAGAACACTGTCATCACAGGCGAGTTCGCGCTCGAGGCAGAGACGCCGTTCGACCCAGAGAAGCACCGGGTTCAGCGGAAAAAGAGCGAGGGCGAGCTTCTGGAGCAGATTCGTCCAGTCGTCGCGGCGGCGGAGGTGCTCCATCTCATGGAGGAGAATCTGATCAAGCTCCTGCTGGCTGAGGCTGGCGAGAAGATCCGGCGGGAGCAGGACACGCGGCGAAAAGAAACCCACAACGCTCGGCCGATCCACGTCCGTCGAGGTGCAGAGTTGGGCGCGGCGGTTTCCCTGCTGCAGCGCCGGGGCATCAGCAACTGGCGTAGCGCGACGGGCGATCCGGTGCAAGCGCAAGCCGCTCAGCAGAAGCTGGCTGCCACGATAGAGCGTCAGTAGTGCCCAGAAACCAGCAACCACGAAGCTCCAACGGGGATCGGCGTGGACGCTGGCATGAGTTGTGCTGTCCGGCGCGGCAAAGAGCGGAACGAAGTGAAGACAGACCGCGAGGACGAGAACCGCCGTCCAGATCACCGATCGAGCGGCCGCGCTGATGCCCGGCACTAGACGAAGGCAGAGCGCAACGCAGCCGGCTAACAGGATTCCCTGCCAGACTGCGGAAAGGAGCGAACCCGAAGCGACGGCGGAGAAAAGGCCAAGGGTAGTCATGATCCCGCCTCCTCCGGCCGCGCCGCTGGTGGGACTATTGGCTCATTGTCCGGAGCCTTCGCAATGGCTTCCCGCAGACGGCGGAGTTCGTCCGGGCCAATCTCGTCATCACCCAGAAGCGAGAGGAGAAGCTGCTCGCGGGAGTTCCCAAAAAAACGTTGCAGAACATGACGCACCTCAGACCGGCTCGCCTCGTGCTCGGCGATGCATGGGCTGTAAAGGAAGGCACGCGCCTCCTGCCGATGCGTGACGTACCCCTTCTTCTCAAGAATGCGGATCGTCGTCAACACCGACGTATACGCCAGGGGGGTCTCGTCGGAGATCGCTTCCACCAGGCCGGAGACGGCGATCTCGCCTCTCGCCCAGAGAACCTTCATGAGCCTCAGCTCGGCTTCGGTCAGCGTAATGGATTTCTTCGGCGGCATCGCTCTGGAGGTTTGGACGGGGTACTAATGAATTAGTTAGCACGTCCCCCCCGATCAAAAATTCAGACGCGAATCCCGCCAACCCGCGCCACGGCCACTCTTGCCTCGTCGGCTGCAACCTTACGGTGGAGAACGTCGGCGGAGAACTGGATGGGCTTCTCCGCAAACCGCACCTCGACCCGAACCCCCTTCAGGCCAAGAAACTTGAAGATGTGCGCAAGCATGTCTCGATTGCCCCAGTAAGACACATCGTCCGCAATTGACACGTCCGGCCCATTGTCCTGATCCAGGTGATACCGGATGAACGCCGGAACGATGGGTTCTTCGCTCGCCATCGCTTGGGCCAGCAGGCCGGAGTGAAACTTCAGCAGCCCCTCACCGTTCGAGGTCGTTCCCTCAGGAAAGAAGATGACCGGAAGGCCGGCGGCGCTGGCCTCCTGCATCCCCTTGGCGGCCTTGACCGCGGAACCACCCCGTCCGCGCTCCACGTAGACCGTTCCAGCCATGGTCGTCATCCAGCCGAGAACAGGCCATGTCCGGATCTCAGCCTTGGAGCAGAAAACGCAACGGTGCAGCGCCGCGAACGTGACGATATCCATATAGCTGAGATGATTCGAGATGAGGACGCCCTTGTCAGGCGGCTTCCCGATGACGTCTACCTTGATCCCGAAGCGTTTGATGGCACGGGCACAGAAGCGATGAAGCCAGTCGGCACGGGCGACGCGATCTTTGGGGCGGGTAAGAATCAGTTCCGTCCCGGCGTAAATAAAGACGCCGACGAGGACAATCGTGCGGCGAACCGCACGCAGAGTACGCAAAAATTGCACCTGGTTTTGAACCCCTTCTGTTCGCTCGGGTGCAGTGAGGACCCCGTGGGCAGTCTATCCTGTTCACAGGTGTCATCCCCGTCCAAGTCCGTGCAGCAGCAGAGCTTCCTGCACCGGCGTATCGTCAACCCGCTGGTGGACCTTCTGCGCATCGGGTGCACGCCGAGAAAGCTGGCCTGGAGCATCGCGATCGGTTTCGTCATCGGGATCAACCCGCTTCTGGGCTCGACGACGCTCATCTCGCTGACTGTGGCCGCGCTCCTGCGGCTGAACCTGGTAGCCTCGCAGATCGCGACCCATCTTTCGTATCCGCTTGAGATCGCGTTCTTCTTCGTGTTCATCCGGCTTGGAGACAAGGTCTTTCACACCGGCCGCTTGCCTCTCCACCATAGAGCGCTCATCTCCGCGGCGCGTCATCACCCGATCGACACAACCAGGCTGCTGTGGACGTGGGAGTGGCATGCGCTCGTGATCTGGGCACTGGTCTCGATTGTCGTCGCGCCAATGGTGGTGCTTCTCCTTACGCCCATCCTGAACGGACTGAACGAGCGTATTCAACGCTAGGCTACGAGCGGCTGATCTACTTCGCAGGCACCGGGTCGCCGCTGCGGACCCACGCGGTGTAGATCATGTCACGCAGCTCGATAGCCCCGGCGGCGAGCCGCTCGTCGACGAAGGCCTTGCCATCCGGAGTGCCGGCCTTCAGAAAGCCCCCTGCCTTTTCAATCTGGTAGGTCTTTTCGACTTCGCTATTGGAGTGATGCAGGTACGCCAGGTATTCCGTCCACTCATCAGCCATCAGCGTCGGCGTGGAGGCTGCGATCAGAGGCTGAAGATCGGCGCTCCGCACGTTATTCGCGACGAAGTCCGACTCGAACTCCGCGTGCACCGTATGCGCGGTGCTGTAGCCATTCGGGTTCGGGCCATTCCATCCGTTGTACTGATAGGTGGCGTGGAGAGGGTTGGAGCCATCACCGACATAGTGCCCAAGCCAGCCCGCGTAAAAGAGGATGACGGTCTCGACCGGCTGAACGTTCTGGTTGGCGGCGGCCAGCTTCCGGTAGTCGCGCATGGCCGACTTCAGACGTTGAAAGACCTCCTCAACCTGGTAGGGCTGGGTGCCGACGTTCTCTGGCGTGAGCTTGACGTCGGGATGCTGTGGCTGAGCAGCGGCCAGGGCGCGGAAGAAGTCGTAGCGTTTGCGGGGCAGCGGCGCGATCAGGTCCGCATACTCGAGATCCATGAAGTGGTCGGTCCCTTGGGTCTTCGACAGCTCCGGCTCGAGCTTCCCGTTCCAATGGTCGGGCTCCGGCCCCAGATACTCCATCAGATCGAGTGCCTCGCCGTTATGCAGGAAGGCAGGCACCTCGACCGGCAGATTCTGCGCCGCAAGCCGGTTAATCATCATGTGGCCGTCATGGCCCCACGAGAAGGCTGGCTGAAGGGTGACAAGCGGCAGAATCGCAATCGCGGCCAGGCGGACAAGGGTTGGGCGGGGCGTCATGGGAAAAGTATATTCCGGGCGGATTACGCCAAAAACAACCGCAGATTCGACTCGACTTAGACGAGCACCGGCGCTCCAGCCTCGGCCTCGCTGCCGAAGACACGGCGGTAGCGCGCGATCTGGTCAGCCGGACCGGTGGACTTACGCGTGTTATCCGATAGCTTGACGGCGGGCACTCCGTCCACGGTGACGAGCTTGCACACGAGGCTAATCGGCTCGAGATCATCTTCGTTCCGCGGATGGCAGTCACGGAAATCATTCGTCAGCAACGTACCCCACCCGGCGGAGAAGCGGATGCGTCCGTGGAAGTACCGGTGAAGTTCGAGAATTCCATCGACGTCGAGCCCGTCCGAGGCGATAAAACGCTTCTTCGTTGCGTCTCTTCCCCGCAGGGCGAGCCAGGCGCAATACTCATCGCCTGCGACGAAGGGGTTCTTGCTGTCGGCGCGCTGGCCCGTCCAGTCGGCAACCCAGTCAGGCGCCCCGGCAAGGAACTGAGTCGTCCCAAAAGTATCGGGAAGCATAATAAGGAGTTCGCCTCCATAACTCTTCGCCCATAGCTCAAGTACGCGGTACTGCGACGCCCGCAGCTCTTCGTCCGTTCCCTTGGAAGCGATGGCGGCAAGCGCCATGGGAAGTTCGTGCGCGTTCGTACCCATGGCCTCAAGATCGTGTTTATAAGCCAGAAAGGTATTTGACGACCCCGTGAGGGAAGCCCCAAGCGTATTGCGCATGGCTTCGACGACATACTCCTGCCAAAGAAAACTGTGGCGCCTCCGTGTCCCGAACTCGGAGATACGAACGTCCGGCACCAGCCGAAGCTTCTCAATCTTGTCCCATAGCTTCGTCTTCGCCCGCGCGTACAGAACGTCGAGCTCCATCTCGCTCAGCCGGCTCAACGCCGACCGCGTGCGCATCTCGCTGACGAGCGCGAGCGCGTACACCTCCCACATGGTGACCTCGGACCACAGGCCCCGGAAGCAAATCTTGAGCTGCCCATCCTCCTCGGACACCTCGTACTCCGACAGGCGAAAGTCATTCTCCAGCCACGTCAGGAACTCCGGCTCGAAGATGAACCGCGTGCCATAGAACGTATTGCCCGCCAGCCACACGAGTTCGGAACGGCGGAAGCGCAGCCCACGGACGTGCTCCATCTGGGCGACGAGCGTTTCACGCGAAACGTGATCGCCAAGCCGCACCGTCCGCGTGCGATTCACCACCTCGCTGACGACCTCAACCTTGGGGAAGTTCTTCCAGATGAACTGCAGCATCAGCAGCTTGTAGAAATCCGTGTCCAGCAGCGATCGAACGATCGGGTCCAGACGCCAGTTGTGGTTGTGGGCCCGCTCGGCGAAGTTCACATTCATGTTGGGATTGTCGCCCGTAGGGGAACTTGCGACAAATACTCGGGGCAGGGATCAAAGAATGACAAGCACACTTGACACCGCAGACATCTCCAATGTAATGTTTACTTGTCTTTCAGTAAAGGAGACCAATCATGAGCTGCTTTCCGCAAACCTTAGCAATGAAACGGTACATGTTTCGATTCTTCTCAGCGATGGCAGTCTACGTCGTCCTCATCTTTCTCTCAACCTGGATCTTCCGCCATCAGCATCCGGGTGGAGCGATCGCATACACGATCGCGGTCTTACCCGCGATTCCTCTCCTCGCCGTTCTTGTCGTCGTAGGGCTCTACCTGATCGAACAGACGGATGAGTTCGAGAAGACCGTGACCATTCAGTCGATGCTCTGGGGCATCGGCGGAACGCTCGCGCTCTCCACCGTCCTGGGTTTTCTTGAGCTGTACGTCTCTATCCCGCATCTCCCCCGGTACTTCGACTTTGCGATCTTCTGGTTTGTCGTCGGCATCGCCACACCCATTGTGCGATTACGCTACCGCTAACATCCGGGAAGGAGAACCATGAACAATCGGCTAAAGGTCCTGAGGGCCGAACGGAACTGGTCCCAGGCGGATCTGGCGCAAAAGCTCGAGGTCTCCCGACAGTCGGTGAACGCAATCGAGACGGGGAAGTTCGACCCCTCGCTTCCCCTCGCGTTCAGACTGGCGAAGCTCTTCGGAACCACCATCGAGGCGATCTTTCTCGAAGAAGGCCCTGAATCCGGGTGACATCTGTCACGGCGCTTTTGTGACACGCTCAACTACCCACCGCTTCCGCGCGCTGTAAGGATCGATCTCAGCCGTTGCACCACGATCAGGAGGTCCCATGAATCGCGACAATCTTTACAGAGCATTTGCCCTCATCCTGTTTCTTCTCGGAACCGTTCTCGCGCTCCGCGCCCAGCAGCCCACGCGTCTTACCGTCGAAGTCCAGGGCCTGCCCGCAGGCAAAGGTCCGGATGTGCTTCTGATCCCCGGCCTCGCAAGTTCGAAGGCGGTCTACGCGGACGAGGCGAAACTGCTCGTTTCCTCGTACCGCCTGCACCTCGTTCAGATCGACGGATTCGCCGGTGCGCCTGCCGGACCGAACGCGACCGGCCCAATCCTTGAACCCGTCGTCGAAGAGTTGCACCAGTACATCGTCGCCAATCACCTTCATCCCGCCGTCATTGGCCATTCGCTCGGCGGTCTGCTGGCCATGATGCTCGCCCAGGCTCACCCGGAAGACGTGTCGAAGATGCTCATCGTCGACACCCTCCCCTTTTACGGTCTCGTCTTCAACCCGGTCGCGACGGTCGAGTTGGTAAAGCCGCAGGCGCAGGCCATGGCGGCGCAGATGCTGGCCATGCCCGCCGACCAGTTCGCCGCGATGCAACCGGCCATCGTCAGCGCGATGGTGAAATCGCCGGAAGGCGCGAAGCTCGTCACCACCAGCTCAATTGCCTCCGACCGAACAGTCTTCGTGAACGCCATGCTTGAGGACCTGGCAACCGACATCCGGCCCACGCTATCTGCGATGAAAACGCCGATGACGCTTCTCTACCCCGTAGACCCGGCCAGACAGCCCGATGCGGCTACCGTAACCGCGCTCTACACCACGGCCTACAGCGGAACGCCCAACCTGAAGATCACTCGGATCGACAACTCGCGGCACTTCATCATGTATGACCAGCCTGCGGCCTTCGACGCCGCCGTCCAGGCCTTTCTGAGGTCATAGCAAGGAGGAAACGCAGCGCGGAACGTCCGGTGAAATTCACCGAAAATCAGCATTTCCCGGAACAGGCTTGGTATCCTAAAAGGGATATGCCTACGAAAAAAGAACTTCTCGCCGCCCAGATCCAGCACATTGATATCAAGCAGCACAACGTCGTTCCGCTGGTCGACGCCATGGCCTCCATGGCCTTCTCCTCCCGCGATACGGCGCGTGCGGCCAGCATCTACGACATGATGCTGCGCGATACCGACTGCGGCGTCATCCTCTGCCTCGCCGGCTCGCTGATCTCGGCCGGCCTCCAGAAGGTCTTCGTCGACCTCATCCGCAACAACATGGTCGACGCCATCGTTTCGACCGGCGCGAACATCGTCGACCAGGACTTCTTCGAGGCGCTGGGCTACCGGCACTACATCGCCAGCGATCAGTACAAGTACGGCAACGAAGACGGCGTCCTGCGTGAATTGATGATCGACCGCATCTACGACACGTTCATCGACGAGGAAGAGCTGCGTGAGTGCGACGCCACCACGGAGAAGATCACGAACTCCCTCGAGCACCGCCCCTACAGCTCGCGCGAGTTTATCCGCGCGATGGGAGCCTATCTCGTCGAGAACGGTCGCACCCCCGCCGAGGGGAACAACGATTCGATCATCCTCGCGGCCTACGAGAAGGACGTGCCAATCTTCTGTCCCGCGTTCTCGGATTGCTCCGCCGGCTTCGGCCTCGTTGCCCACCAGCACGCCCGCCAGGGCAAGCCCATGGTCTCGATTGACTCCGCCAAGGACTTCTACGAGCTCACCAAGCTGAAGATCGAGAACCCGTCGACCGGCCTTCTGATGATCGGCGGCGGCGTCCCCAAGAACTTCGCCCAGGATATCGTCGTCGCGGCCGAGATTCTGGGCGTCGACGCACCGATGCACAAGTACGCCATTCAGATTACGGTGGCGGACTCGCGCGACGGCGCTCTCTCCGGCTCGACGCTGAAGGAAGCGAGTTCCTGGGGCAAGGTCGATACCGTGTGGGAGCAGATGGTCTACTCCGAAGCGACGCTCGCGCTTCCCCTCATTGCCGGCTACGCGTTCCACAAGGAGGCCTTCGCCGAGCGCACGGGCAAAAAGTGGACGCAAGTGCTCGAACGGGCCGTCGTCAACGCGTAACCAGAGCTTCGTGTTACT
Organism: Granulicella sibirica; assembly: GCF_004115155.1. Taxonomy (NCBI): domain Bacteria; kingdom Pseudomonadati; phylum Acidobacteriota; class Terriglobia; order Terriglobales; family Acidobacteriaceae; genus Granulicella; species Granulicella sibirica. The sequence goes on along the minus strand of NZ_RDSM01000003.1, from coordinate 846,551 downwards.
TTAGGAACAAGCCGCCGCCCAGTATCTGGGCGGCCTTTTCGTGGTGGCTACAAAGAGGTTATGGTTTTTTGGGTGCCGTCAGAGATTCCTTCGCCATCTGCACGACGTAGCTGGAGTAACATCACATGCATCCGCTGATGAATTCTTCAGGCCCCATCGCCCTGCTTCTGCTCACCGCGTCAAGCGGCGGACTGCTCATCGCATGGCTGCGAACCCGGAGAAGGATCGCCGCGTTGAAGGCGCAACTCGCGGAGGCGGGAGAGAAGCTGCGCCTCGACGATCTTGAGACCACCCGCCGCACGCAGCTCGACACAGTCCGGAACGAATTCATCTCGACGGTCTCCCATGAGCTACGCACCCCACTCACCAGCATTCGCGGCGCACTCGGCCTCCTCTCCGCGGGTCTGATGGGTTCGGTCGATGCCAAAGCAAACAAACTGCTGAGGATCGCGATCACCAACACGGACCGGCTGATCCGCTTGGTAAACGATATCCTCGACCTGGAACGGTTGGAATCAGGCCGGGCGCCTCTGCAGTTGCAGCGATGCCTCCTGGGCGATCTGGTTACGCAGGCGATGGAAACGATGTCGCCAATGGCGGATGCCGCCGGCGTCAAGCTCGTCTATTCGCCACCGGCCAACTCTCTTCCTGCTCCCGTCGCACCAGAATCGGAACCGGCGGAAGTCACTCCCGTCGTCCTCGATGGCAACACAGAAGGGCGGCAACGCCCGGGCACGCCGTATCTGGAGCGCCGCCGTGAGGAACGCAGAGGCGATGGGGAGCGTCGTCGGGGCCGCGATTCCGGAGGGCCTATTCCCCTCTATTTCGACGGCGAATCCGACCGTATCCTCCAGGTGCTCCTCAATCTCCTCTCGAACTCCATCAAGTTCTCGCCGCCGAATACGACGGTCACGATCTATGTCGAGGCGTCCCCTGATCTCCTCCAGCTTCGCGTAAGCGACGAGGGCCGAGGCATTCCGCAGGACAAGCTGGAGACGGTCTTTGATCGGTTCCAGCAGGTTGACGCGACCGACGCCCGCGAGAAGGGCGGTACCGGCCTCGGTCTGGCCATCTGCCGCAGCATCATCCAGCAGCACGGCGGCGCAATCTGGGCGCAGCGGAACCCGACTGTCGGCGCGAGCCTGTGCGTTGACCTTCCCCGCAGCAATCGTTCGACGGACCGTATTCCCGGGAAGGTGCCGCAACCCCTCAGCCCTGCTCCTGGACGTGACGCCGGAGCGGTTCTTGTCTGCGATGACGACCCGGGAATCCGCACGGTGGTGACCGAGCACTTGCGGCGGCGCGGCTATACCGTGCTGGAGACCTCCACCGGTGAGCAGGCCCTTGAAATCGCGTCGCGCCAGAAGCTGAGCGCGATCCTTCTCGACCTTTACATGCCGAACGGTCTTAACGGGTGGGAGACCCTTCAGAGGCTCAAGGACAGTCCCGTGACCGCGAAGATCCCAGTCGTTATCCTGTCGGTGCTCTCCTCCAGCGAACGCCCCGCGATGGAAAACGAAGCGCAGGGATGGGTGCAGAAGCCCTTCAATGAGAACTTCCTGTTCTCGGAGCTTGGCCGGGTATTGCGCCTGGGCTGACAAAGAACCATCTTCTTCGCGCCAATCTAAGACAATATGCAGCGCACGGAACACACATATCTGGCAAATGCGTGAGAGAATCGTAATATGCGCCGAATCCTCATCATTGATGACGAAGATGACATTCGCGAAGTAGCCGCACTCTCCCTCGAGGCGACGGCCGGGTGGTCGATTACGACCGCCTCTTCAGGCGCGGAGGGCATCCGGATGGCGGTCGAGTCCGATCCAAAGCCGGAAGCCATCCTGATGGATGTCATGATGCCCGAAATGGATGGGCCGACGACATTCCGCAAGATGCAGGTGACCCCGGGAGTTGCGGGAATCCCGGTGCTTCTCCTCACCGCGAAGGTTCAGGGCGTCGATCAGCGCAGATTTGCGGGACTCGGCTTCTCTGCTGTATTGTTCAAGCCATTCGATCCTCTTACGCTTGCCAGCCAGATAGCTGATGTTCTTGGCTGGAAAGAACCGCTGGCACTCTAGAGGCGCGCCATCCCTTCCCAGGCTCCGACTAATGCCTTTCGAAGCAGAAAAAGAGTCTGGCTCCCGCGGTACTCCTGAGTCTGGAGCGTCGCAATCATTGCCGCCAGACAGAGCCCCTGCACCATCTTCCCCTCCCCCCCCTTCCAAGCCCTCCGCGCAGTTGGAAAACATGGCGCTGATGCTGCGGAAGCTCTGGCAGAAAAACCTTCCTGTCCTCCGATCACGTCTCGATTCCTTCAATACGGTCGCCGCGGCAGCCGAAGCCGGCGAGATCACCGAGGCAATGCGCTTTGAGGCGGCCGGTACGGCTCACAAACTTGCAGGCGCGCTCGGCACCTTCGGTTACACGGAAGGTACGCGGCTGGCGAGGCTCATGGAGGAAGCGCTCTCCCCGGAAGACGGTTCCGCGCCCGACCCCGCACGATTGCGTCTCCTGGCGAACGATCTTCGCGATTCGCTCTCGCTCGAACGCATCGCCGACTGATTACTTCGCCTCACCTGCAAGCCAGTGGACAAGATCCAGCCCCGCAGCGAAGGTGTCGATCGATGGGGTGAGGTTTCTTCCGTCCGTGTACTCGTTATAGAGCCATGGGTCGACCACTGCGTACACGATTCCCTTCCCGTACCGCACGGTTGCCATCATGACATCGCCTTTGTCCGTCAGCGCCGCCTTCGCCGCGCCGGAGACGGTGATGGTGCACGTGTCCTTCATGTAGGTGTGGTGCTCCCGCTCGAAGATCCCTCCCGCGCCTGCCGGAATCGTGAGGAGCCCCGGGGTCTTGTCTTCCGTCAGGACGTGATTGCGCAGGACCGGATTGAAGTGGATCCCGAACCGGTCACCCAGCGCGTCGAAGTGCTCGAACTCCGCGTTCGGCCCGTCGTTCTGCATCAGGACGAGTACGCCGCCCGCCTTCACCCAGTCCGCGACAACCTCAACCGTCTTGGGGTCCATGTAGCTCGGGCGCGGATTCTTGGATGGAATGTCGGGTGACGCGAAGATATAAATGCTCACCCGCTTGAGATCGGCAGGCGTTGGCGCCGTCTTCTGCTCGGCGAGCCTCATGCCGTAGCGCTGAAACATGCGCCCAAAGAATGAAAAGCCGTTGTTCGAATCGTCGTCCCACTTGTAGTGAAAGAGTTCCGTCTGCCCAGCAGCGTTGGTGCGCGTCTGCGAGTTGAACCACGCGTCCACGAGCACCGTTTTTCCCTGCGCCTTTGCCTCAGTGTCCGCCTGCTCCATCTCGCTGCCCGCAAGCAGGTAAGCCCCGATGCCCTTGGCGTCGTCAGCAATCACGGGCTCATGAACGTAGTAATCAAACGTGCCGGAGCGATACGGCTTCCCACCCAAACCGCCGACCTTCACCGTTCCGCCCAAAGAGACCAGCCCATCCGCTCCGGAAGTCACAAACTTCTTTTGGATCCCAGCCCAGCCCTTCCTCGCGTTCGCCTCGTCGTTTTGCGGAAGATACCCAAGCCGCGCTCCCTTGGCGAGCGCATAAACAAACATCGAACTGGCCGACTGCTCGAAGTAATTCCCCGGCTGCGCTTGCTTATCGACGACCTGGTACCAAAGCCCTGTCGTAGAATCCTGGTACTTCGTGATCGCCTGCGCCGTCCGGTTGAGCGCAGCCAGCAAAGCTGGCCTCCGAGGATAGTCTTCCGGCAGCCACTCCAGCACATCGACCAGCGCCATCGCGTACCAGCCCATCGCACGTGCCCACACCTCGGGACTCAGACCCGTCACGGGGTCGGCCCACGGCATCTGCTTCGACTCATCCCATCCATGACGCATCAACCCGGTCTTCGGGTCGCGCATCTTCGAGTCCATCAGGATGAGTTCGCCAACCGCCTCATCGAATGCCTCGGATTCGTGAAAGGTCGCGCCGTACTCCGCGAGGAACGGCCCCGCCATGTACGCGCCGTCCAGCCAAACCTGGTTGGGATAGATGTCCTTGTGCCAGAAGCCTCCACTTGGCGTACGCTTCTGCTCCCGAAGCTGGTCGCGAACATACTTTGCCGCGCGGTAGTACTTCGGTTGGAGCGTCACACGGTAGAGCGTCAGCAGCGACTGGCCCGTCTTGATGTTGTCGAGCGAGTGCTGGTCAGCGGGATACCCAATAATCGGAACCGCACCCGTCGCATCGCCGTCGATATGCGGGTCGATCGTTCCCTTGAGGTACTCGAAGTATCTGCGATCGCCAGTGACGCGCCATTCGGCCGTCATCCCGTCGAGCAGCACACCCTCTTCATACGTCCATTTCCCGGGCGTGTTGAGCGAAGGCAGATACGCCTTCGGCCACTTGGCAACGACGGTATCCGCCATCCGTCGAGCCGGGGATGGTCCCTGGGCCAAAGCCCCCAGGCTGGACCCAATCCCCACGCACAGTACAAACGCAAACCGGATACACCGCCGTTCCCTCATCGCAAAAGACTATTTCTTCTCGGCCATCTCCGCCAGCAGCGACCGATAGAGCGCAACAGTCTGGGTAGCAATCGCCGACCAGGCAAACGTATCTTCAACGCGCCGCCGTCCCGCCTCGCCGAACGCCTTCGCCTTCGCCGGATCCTCGAGAACAGCCGTGACCTTCGCGGCCAGATCCTTTGAGAACTGTTCCGGGTTCGACGGGAACGTAGTCACCGGATCAGCCTCGAACGGAACGAGGTACCCCGTTTCGTTCTCGACGACGACCTCCAGGATGCCCCCGGTCGCACTCGCAACCACGGGAGCCCGGCAGGCCATCGCTTCAAGGTTGATAATCCCGAACGGTTCGTACACCGAAGGGCAGCAGAAGACCGCGCAGTGACTGTAAAGCTCAATCGTCTCCGGCTTTGTCACCATCTGCTCGATCCAGAAGATGTTCGGGTTCTGCTCCCGCGCGGTCTCGACCTTGGCGCGCATCTCCGCGGCAATCTCCGGCGTGTCCGGCGCACCCGCGCACAGGACAACCTGCACATCCGCCGGCATGTACTTGATCGCATCCACCAGATGGGTGACGCCCTTCTGACGCGTGATCCTTCCCACAAACAGCACGTAAGGCTTGGCAGGGTCGATCCCGTACTTCGTCAGCGACGCGGTCGAAGCCGTCTTCTGATACTCATCAAGGTCGATCCCGTTGTAGATCACGTGAATTTTCTCAGGGGAAACATCCGGGTAAGCCTTGATGATGTCAGCCTTCGTCCCATGTGAGACAGCAATGACGGCATCCGCATCGAGGATAGCGGTCCGCTCCATCCACGAGCTCATCTGGTAGCCCGAACCGAGCTGCTCGGCCTTCCAAGCCCGCAGCGGCTCAAGCGAGTGCGTCGTCAGCACGAACGGAATCCCGAAAAGCTTTTTGGCCCAGAAACCCGCCATCGACACATACCAGGTATGCGTATGGACGACGTCGATCTTGCCCAGCGAAGTCATCTGCAGCAGGTTCAGCGAGAGCGCCTCGAGCGACGCCTTGAACTTGGCCGTCGTCCCTTCGCTGATAGCCGACCAAGGCTCCTCACCAATGACCTTCAGGACGCCGGTATCCATGTCCTGCTTGCCCCACGCGTGGACCTCCACTTCGATGAGTTTCGCCATCTCGCGGCTCAGGTACTCGACATGAACCCCGGCCCCGCCGTAAACGTTTGGCGGATACTCCCGCGTCATCAGTCCAACCCGCATGCAGTGCTCCCTTTTGGAAAAATCCAGCTCGGCTGAAGAGCATCCTACACCGGCTGCTCGTTAGAGTCTTGAATCGCTCAGTGGGTGGTTTGTGGCGCATCCAGCGGAACTTCGCGCGCATAAAGCTGGTGCGTGATGTGCGGCGGCTGGTCCAGCGAGTGCATCGCGCGGAGGCGATCACGAATCGCCATATCCGCCGTGGTCAGCCTCTCCCGCGAGCGCAGGTAGTCCAGCCACGATTCCATCACGAACGTCTCGTTCAGAAGTTCCGGATTCTGCGCATCGCGAAAGATCCCCCAGCGAATCGCCCCATCCCGCAGCCGCACATCGCGGAACTGGTGAATGATGCGCGTGAACTCGGCGTAATGCGCAATCGGAATCACATACTCGACCGAAATCCGGACCGGCCCCGCCGTCGGCTGCTCATCCGGAACGCCATCGAAGTGCGCGAGAATCGGCGGCGGGTTCTTCCATTGGTAGGGCGTCAGGTCCGGCATCGCCCCGCGCAGGATGTGGAACCGCAGAGCGATCGGCAACGAGAGCGTGAGCCCGATCGACGACGCCACAAGAGCAGTCGGCGTCGAAGTATGTTCGGCAACAAACCCCCAGAGAATCGACCCCAGCGCCAGCCCACCCTGGAACGTCATCAGGTACGCCCCAAGCGCCCGCGCCTGCACCCACGCCGGGACCGAAAGCTGCACGCTCACATTCAGCGTCGACATCGTGCTCGTCCACGCATACCCTGCCACCACCAGGATCCCGATCACAATGGGTGGCGACTTCACAAACGCCAGAATCAGCAGCGTGACGACGTAAGCCACAGTCGCGAAGGTAATGATCGTGTCGGCCGGAACCTTCCGGCGCACGCGCGGGAGCGTCGAAGCCCCAATCAGAGCCCCCACCCCAAGCGCACCGTTCAGAATGCCGTATCCAAGCGCCCCCTGGTGCAGATCCCGCTTGGCCACGAGCGCCAGCAGAGACCACACCGCCGACACAAAAAACGTAAACAGAAACACCCGCAGCAGCGAAGCCTGCAGTGGCGGCGAGTACCGGATATACCGCAGCCCCGACCGGATCGACCCCGCGATCCGCTCCGAAGGCAGCGCCGACTTGAACAGCGGCATCCGCTTCCAGTTCACCAGAACCCAGATCACCCCCGCGAACGAAGCCGCATTCAAAAAGAACACCCACCCCGCCCCGGCATGCGGACTCTTGAACGCCGCCACCATCAGCCCGCCGATCGCCGGCCCCACCGCCCGCGCGATATTGTTCGAGGCCGCATTCAGCGTCACCGTATCCGGAATCAGCGCCCGAGGCACAAGCTCCGGCACGATCGCCTGCCACGCCGGATTATTCATCGCCGACCCGACGTTCAGCAGGAACGTAAACGCCAGCAGAGCCCACGGCGAGATATGCCCCAGAAACGTAAACACCGCCAGCAGCGCCACCGAAACCAGCATCCACGTCTGCCAGAAGATCAGCAGCTTCCGCCGGTCGAAGATATCGGCCGTAGCCCCCGCCAGCAGCCCCAGGAAAAAGATCGGCAGGCTCGCCGCCGTCTGCATCAGCGCGATCAGCAGGGGGCTCGCCGTCAGCGACGTCATCAGCCAAGTCCCCGCCGTATCCTGCATCCACGTCCCCAGGTTCGAGATCGTGCTCGCAATCCACCGGTCGCGAAACAACGGAATCGACAACGGCGCAAGGCCGCTTGTGGAAGCAGGCGCGGGGTTCAAACCTTCGGTCGGCGGCGCGGTATCAGGGGTTTCGAGCGGCATTGTTATGTCGGATGCGGAATGGGGGAGCCCGCTCCTCCACGTCTACCTAGGATACCGGATGGAAACGTGCAACCCTCCCACATACCAGCATCGCCGGCGTGACGCATGCGAGGATCCGTGCCTAGTGGGGTCCCGACGCACAGGTCAAGGTAAGCCTCTGCAGCGATCCATTGGTCCAACCCGTGCCATCGGTAGGCAAGTGGGTGAAGTAGACGTAGAACTGTCGGCCGAGGACATGGGGATCATCGCCTAGGCCGACCGCCGTCGGGTAGGCGGCGATGGTCTCGAAGTTGCCGAGCAATACAGGAAGGGTCCAATGGAGCGCGTCTACGGACTCAGCGTAGGCGAAGTTTGTGTCGTTCGAGATGATCATGATGTAACGCTGGATATCCGTGTTGAAGTGAATATCGATATATCCCGAGTAGACGGACTTCGCGCTGAGATCGGTCGAGGCACCGCCGAGGCCGGGCTGCAGTTTCCACCCTCCGCCATAGAGCTTCTCAAAGGGAACGGTGTGTGGGCGCGCCAGAGTGGCTTCACCCTGATCAAAGCTCCAACGCGGCTCCGGACCAAAGGCCGCCTCCAGCACCGAGCCGACCGGTGCCCGGGCCACGGAAACGTTCGTGGTCGTGGAGGCACCGGTCGCATTTGCGGTGTGCAGAGTACCGTTAGCAAGCCAATCGGGAAAGTAGAGATAGAAATACTTGTGGTCTGGAGAAAGCACGAGCGGTCCGTCCCCGATTTCAAAACCGTCCAGTCCGACGGCGTACGCCTGGTTGAGCCGGACGACTTCGCCCAGATCTGTCCAGTGGCGCCCATGGTCGGAAGAAGCAGCGAGCCCGAGGGCAGCATAGAGCGAATCGTTCGGGAGCTCGGCGTGGTACGTCACGAGTAAACTGCCGGAATGCGGCATGCCTTCAGGGATCTGAAAAACAGGCCCGCCTCCCATGTATCCATAGCTGGAATAATTAGGATTGACAGCGGGATCTGGATTCGGAGAGATACTGACCTCACGCGGATCACCGGAGCCAAGTGGGTTGTCGAGCGTGCCCGAGGTCGCGACGACAGAGCCGCTCTTGTTATTCCCAACCTCCTCACCCTCCCAGGTCTGCTGGGAGTGGAATCCGCCATCGCTGCCGAAGAACTCATAGCCTGCGCCGGTCTTGATGACGCCCAGCGGGGTATCCGGCCAGTCGAAGGTGTCCGTCAAGGGTGGCCTTGCTCTCTGGCCCGCGGCTAAGCGCTGGGCTGCAGTGACGACGACCACCGGCTTGCTCACGGTCGGCTGGCAGACTGCCTTGAGAGTTTCCGCGGTGCAGGCTAAGGACGACGTGAGGCAGAACGCAAAGCACACAACGGCAGCGAGTCGGGCCTGAACAGGCATACTATCCTCGATTCCCACAGAGCAATGAAGTAAAGGGGCCCGGTCTCAACGTCAAGAAACGGCCAAGGCGTACTCTCTCACCACAGGACACAACACTCCCATGTCGGGAATGTTGTGTCTCGTGGATAGTTTCCTGCGGTTGCGCAAGTCCGTAATGGAATTCGCAGAAGTGAAAGGAACCGATTCGCGTCTCTCATCTGTCATCTGTGTCTCTCATCTGTCATCTGTATGGACCGCATCGTTGCCCGCACGATAGCTACCTTTTCTCGACACTTCGATCGACAGCCTCCTTACCCAGGATGCGCATCCCATGGAAGGGATAACGTGGATGTACATCGGAGCCATTTATAGTGCAGAGGGCAACCGATCGACAGCCCGCAAAGAAAGACGGAGACTTACGATATGGCAGCAGAAGGCGCAGCAAAGAACACTCCAGGCAAGCAGCCGCTCCCCTCCACGCTGGTCAACATCTCCCGCCTGATCACGGCGTACTACTCTTTGAAACCGGATGTCTCCATCCCCGCCCAGAAAGTAGCCTTCGGCACCAGCGGCCATCGCGGAAGCTCCTTCGCCACCTCCTTCAACGAGACCCACATCGCCGCCATCACCCAGGCGATCTGTGAATTCCGAAAGGAAGACGGCACCACCGGCCCCCTCTTCCTCGCCCAGGACACTCACGCCCTCTCCGAGCCCGCCTTCGCCACTGCCCTCGAAGTCCTCGCCGCCAACGGCGTCGACACCATGATCGACCCCGAACTCGCCTATACGCCCACCCCCGCCCTCTCGCACGCCATCCTCACCTACAACCGCGGCCGCAAGTTCAACTTCGCCGACGGCATCGTCATCACCCCATCCCACAACCCACCCGAGGACGGCGGCTTCAAATACAACCCCCCAAGCGGCGGCCCGGCCGACACCACCGCCACCAAGTGGATCGAGAACCGCGCCAACGAGCTCATCGCCGCGAACCTCGAGGGCGTCAAGCGAATCCCCTACTCCAAAGCCCTCTCCGCCAGCTCAACCCACAAGCACGACTACACCACCGCCTACGTCGAGGACCTCAAGAGCGTCATCGACTTCGACGTCCTCAAAGGCTCGACCCTCAAGCTCGCCGTCGACCCCCTTGGCGGAGCCGGCGTCTTTTACTGGCCACGCATTGTCGAGCGCTATGGCCTCGGCCTCGAAGTCCTGAACCCCAACGTCGACGCCACCTTCCGCTTCATGACCTGCGACTGGGACGGCAAGGTCCGCATGGACTGCTCCAGCCCCTTCGCCATGGCCTCGATGATCGCGAACAAGGAAAAGTACGACGTAGCCTTCGCCGCCGACACCGACCACGACCGCCACGGCATCGTCACCAGCACCTCCGGCCTCCTCAACCCCAACCACTACCTTGCCGTCTGCATCCAGTACCTCTTCACCAACCGTCCCCAGTGGAGCCCCGAGGTCGGCATCGGCAAGACCCTCGTCAGCTCCAGCATGATCGACCGCGTCGCCAAAGGCCTCGGACGTCCCATGCTCGAAGTCCCCGTCGGCTTCAAGTGGTTCGTCGACGGCCTCATCGACGGAACCCTCGGCTTCGTCGGCGAGGAGTCTGCCGGAGCGACCTTCCTCCGCCGCAACGGTCAGGTCTGGACGACCGACAAAGACGGCCTCATCCCCGGCCTCCTCGCCGCCGAGATGACCGCGCGCACCGGCAAGGATCCCGGCCTCCACTACGCCGACCTCACCGCGAAGTACGGCGCCCCCGTCTACCAGCGCATCGACGCCGCCGCCACGAAAGACCAGAAAGCCAAGCTGGGCAAGCTCTCTCCCGCCCAGGTGACAGCAAAGGAGCTAGCCGGAGAGCCCATTACGTCCATCCTCACCGAAGCTCCCGGCAACCACGCCCCCATCGGCGGCCTCAAGGTCACGACCGAAAACGGCTGGTTCGCCGCCCGTCCAAGCGGCACCGAGGATGTCTACAAGATCTACGCCGAAAGCTTCCTCGGCGAGGATCACCTCAAGAAGATCCAGGGCGAGGCCCAGGCTCTCGTCGGAGCCGCCATCGCCTGAGCCTAATGGCCGGGTGTGGCTGCTCCCACCACATCCGGCCCAAGTTCCGGCAGGCTGCGAACCAGGTCGCCCGCCACCATCCGCCCAAAGAACCTCTGTGCCCCTGGATTCAGATGCGTCCGGTCGAGCGGAGCCTTGTTCCCCGATGCGGCTGCCTCGGCCTGTGCATCCGTGTGCGTCGCCGCATCGAAGCCATCCGCCTGCTCCTGCGTCATCTTCACAAGAACCTGCGTCGAAAGCGCATTAAGGTCGACCAACGCCACGCCGTCCTCCTGCGCCACCAATCGAGTAGCAGCGGCGTAGGCCTTCAGGTCCTGCACAAGCATGCCGTTCTTGTAGTTCCTCCGCGAGAGGCTGGTCACAAGCACCGGGACCGCCCCCGTCGCCCGAACATCCGCGACATAGCGCCGCAGGTTTGCCGGAAAGGTCGTCTCAGGATCCGTCTCGCGCTCAGGCCCCTTGCCTGGCTGGTCGTTGTGGCCGAACTGGATCAGGTAGTAGTCGCCATGGTCGCCAAGCGCCTTCTTCCACGCACCTTCATCAATAAAGCTCTTCGAAGATCGCCCATTGAGCGCGTCGTCGATGCAGGTCACCTGCGGCGTCATCACGGCGCAGAACCCCGGTCCCCACCCACCTTCGGTAGCCACGGTCGAGTCCCCCACCAGCACAATCGTGATCGGCGCCCCCTCAAAGAACTTCATCGCCCGCACACCCTCCGCCGGAAGCTCGGCAGGCATCGGCCGAACATACTGCGACAGATTCGCCACCGCCTGCGCCATCCCCACGGCAACCATGCGCCCGAAGGTGAACGATCCCTGCCAGTTCAAGTGCGTCCGGTCGGAAACCGTCTTGCCGTCAGTATCTTTCTTCGTAAGCCCCAGCCCATCCGCCTTCACTTCGGTGAGGTTATCGAGATAGGCGATGCTCTGCGCATGCAGATCGACGAGCGGCACATGCTTCTCCAGCGCGACCTTCGCCACAACAACCGCGTACGTCCCAAGATCCGAGTGGACCTTGCCGTCCGTCCCATATAGCCGCAAGGAAAGCGGCGTCACGAGCACCGGAACGATCCTGGCCGCCCGCGCCTGGTCGACGAAGGTTCGCAGATTCTCCTCGTACTGGGCGACGGACACCTGCCGTTCAGGATGCTCCTTCGCCTCCAGGTCGCTATGCCCGAACTGGATCAGCATGTAGTCGGGATGAAGCGCCAGCGCCTTGTCCCACAGGCCCTGCTCCCGATAGCTCTTGGAACTGGAACCCCGCGCGGCCTCGTTGAGGCACTCAACCTCGGAGGTAAGGTTGGCACAGAAGCCGCGCCCGTAGCCCACGACATCCGTCTGGGTCGAATCGCCGACAAGCTCGATCTTCAGCTTCTTCTCAGGTTGCGCGTGCGCAATAAGGGAAACCGAAAGCACCACGAGGACCATGAAGGCGTGGGAGAGTCTGCACATGAGTTTAGGGGAGTTTCCTCCCCAACATCTTATCGGACGCCACCACCGAAGTCTCCGTGAATTTCCTCCGATTGACAGTCCTCCCGGGGAGGCGAAAGATTGAAGCACACAAAAAGGTGGGCTTCCCTGGTGATCAAGACAGAACGATTGGACCGGACCGCAGCGATTCATGCCGGCGTAACCCCCCTCACGACCAACAAGCACCTCATCCGCTGGGTCGAAAAGATGGCCGATCTCTGCCAGCCAGCCCGCATCCACTGGATCGACGGGTCGGACGCCGAGAACCAGTGGCTCTGCCAGGAGCTCGTCGACGCAGGCACCTTCACCCGTCTCAATGAGGAACTCTGGCCCGGCTGCTTCTACGCCCGCTCCGCCCCCAACGACGTCGCCCGCGTCGAAGACCGCACGTTCATCTGCTCGCTATCGAAGGACAACGCCGGCCCAACGAACAACTGGGAAGACCCCTTCGTCATGCGCCGCAAGCTCAAACAGATCTTCCGCGGCTCGATGCGCGGCCGAACGATGTATGTCCTGCCCTTCTCCATGGGTCCCATCGGCTCTCCCATGTCGCAGATCGGCGTTCAGCTCACCGACTCCGCCTACGCCGTCGTCAACATGCGCATCATGGCGCGCATCGGCAAGCCCGTCTTCGCCGAGATCGACAAAGACGTCAAACGAGTCGTCCCATGCCTGCACTCGGTCGGAGCACCCCTGGGCCCAGGCGACAAGGACGTCCCCTGGCCATGCAACGACGAGAAATACATCGTCCACTTCCCCGAGACACGTGAGATCTGGAGCTTCGGCTCCGGCTACGGCGGCAACGCGCTTCTCGGCAAGAAGTGCTTCGCCCTCCGCATCGCCTCAAACATCGCCCGCGACGAGGGCTGGATGGCCGAGCACATGCTCATCGTCGGCGTCGAATCCCCGACACACGAGAAGACCTATGTCGCCGCCGCCTTCCCGTCCGCCTGCGGCAAGACCAACTTCGCCATGCTCATTCCCCCGGCAGGGTTCGAAGGCTGGAAGGTCTGGACCGTGGGAGACGACATCGCCTGGATCAAGCCCGACGCCACCGGTCAACTTCGCGCCATCAACCCCGAGGCCGGCTTCTTCGGCGTCGCCCCCGGAACCTCCGCGAAGACCAACCCCAACGCCATGGCGACGCTCGCGAAAAATACGATCTTCACCAATGTAGCCCTCACCCCCGAAGGCGGTGTCTGGTGGGAGGGCATGACCGACCAGCCGCCCGCCGAATGCACCGACTGGCGCGGCAATCGCTGGACCCCAGCCATCGGCAAAGCCACCGGCCTGCCAGCCGCACATCCAAACGGCCGCTTTACCGCCCCCGCAAGCCAATGCCCCACCATCGACGCCGATTGGGAATCGCCCGAGGGTGTGCCTATCTCGGCGTTCATCTTCGGCGGTCGCCGCCCCACCACGATGCCCCTCGTCTACCAGGCCTTCAACTGGGCGAGCGGCGTCTACGCCGGCGCGACCATGGGCTCTGAGACCACGGCAGCAGCCGGAGGAGCACTCGGCAAGGTCCGTCGCGACCCCATGGCCATGCTTCCCTTCTGCGGCTACCACATGGGCGACTACTTTCGGCACTGGCTCAGGATGCAGCGAGACCTCAACGTCACACCGCGTGTCTTCCACGTCAACTGGTTCCGCAAGGGTCCCGAGGGCGAGTTCCTCTGGCCCGGTTACTCGGAAAATATGCGTGTCCTCAAATGGATCATCGACCGCGTCCGTGGTCGCGCCCAGGGCAAGGAGACGGCAATTGGTTGGGTTCCGGGCTTCGACGATCTCCATTGGGTGGGCCTGAGCTTCCCTCGCGAAACCTTCGACTCACTGCAAAAGGTCGATCGCGCTCAGTGGAAACAGGAGGTCATGGGCCACGAGGAACTCTTTCTCGCTCTACACGACCACCTCCCCGCCGAGATGATCTACGAAAGAGAGCTTTTGATTTGTAGGCTTTAGCAGAATCTCTCCCGGCCCGGTCGATCTTTCCATGTCTTCCAAACCGGGAAAGACTCTTTCCACAAAACTGCCCGTCATTCCCCGTTCGAGGGGTTGACTTGCATCCGGGGGGAGCGTAGATTCTTCTTTAGGGCAAGGCTCCCTTATGGTTGAGCCGGCCTTAACGAAGTCCACCCACTTCGTTGCTTTACCGGAATACCCACGCATCAGCCCCCACCGCGCTGCGTGGGTTTCCTCTTTAAGCCGAGGGTTTCGTTCTTCGGGCGACGCTTCCGTTGATAGAGGAAGCCTTAGACTTGACGCTTGACCCCATTCCCTCTACTCTCAGTTCATGGGATCGCTCCACATGCACGCCTGTACCTGTTGCCCTTGTTGTACGGGCAATAGCTGCTGCTGCGTGGCGTACGAGCATCAATCCCTGATTCAGGCAAACTAGCAAAATCTAGAGCCGAAGACCTTCAGGAGCCCACGTATCAGCGCACAAGCGCGATATGTGGGCTTTTTCCTTTGCTCGCAACATCGAATCTCAAGCACGCAGGAACCGGGAGCAACGATGTCGATTCAATTTTCGGACGTCAAGACACACACCACGGCCAAGGCCAAGAAGTTCAACGTCGACCTCCTCGCCATCACCATCGCCCTCACGCTGGCTGCGCTGATCCGCCTCAACATCATTCCGCATATCAGCTTCTAGCCTCATCCCCTCGCCGTAGACCCCCTTTGACTCCGATGACCACCACCACCGTTCCCCTGCCGAGCACCACCCCCTCTGAGACCCCGGCCTCCCCAGTCCGCCGTCTCCTCGGCGTTCTCCCGGGAATGGTTCTCCTCTTCGGAATTGGTCTCCTCGGCAAGGCACTCGAAGCCCTCTGCACGTATCTTCGAGTCAAGCATCATTTCCCCGCCCCCCACATCGAATACGTTCTCTGGGCCATCCTCATCGGCCTCGCCATCTCGAACACCATCGGCCTCAGCCGCTGGTTCCGTCCCGGCGTCGCCACCTACGAATTGTGGCTGAAGCTCGGCATCGTCCTTGTCGGAGCGAAGTTCCTCATGCAGGACGTTCTCCACATCGGCGGCCTCTCGCTGATGCTGGTCGCCGTCGAACTCGTCCTGTCCCTCTCGGTGATGCACCTGCTCGGACGCATCTTCAAGCTGCCTCCCAAGCTCACCAGTCTCCTCGCCATCGGCTCCAGCATCTGCGGCGTCACCGCTATCATGGCCGCGCAGGGAGCCATTGAGCCCGACGAGGAAGACACCTCGACCGCCATCGCCGCCATCCTCACCCTTGGCGCCATCGCCCTCTTTACCTTCCCCGCCATCGGCCACGCCCTGCACATGGGCGACCAGGCCTACGGCATGTGGACCGGCCTCGCCGTCGACAACACCGCCGAAGCGACGGTGACCGGAGCCCTCTACTCCGAGACCGCCGGACGCTTCGCCGTGCTCGCCAAGACCGCCCGTTCCGCCTTCATCGGCTTTGTCGTCCTCGCCTACGCCGTCTACTGGTCGTCGCGCGGACAGGCAGCCGTCGTCGAACACAAGGGCCGCTTCCTCTGGGAGAAGTTCCCCAAGTTCATCCTCGGCTTCCTCGCCATCTCTGTCCTCGCCACCTCCGGCTTCTTCTCCGCCGGTCAGCTCTCGAGCCTGTCGAATCTCTCGAAGTGGTCGTTCCTCCCCGCCTTCGCCGGTGTCGGCCTCCGCACCAACCTCCGCGACCTCGTCGGCCAGGGATGGCGTCCACTCGTAGTCGGAATCCTCGGCGAGATCTTTATCGCCCTCATCACCCTCGGCCTCGTCTACTGGAGCTACAACCACGGGGTGCCGCGTTGACCCGCCCCCCTGCAATCGCACCACAAGACTTCATCCCGGCTGGCAGCTCCCCGCTGCGCGCTCGCTGTTGTCGTTCGTAGAGCCCCAGTCCCCGCTTCAACCCATTTCCCAAGACAGACCCGTAACGCGCCGCAAAGGCCGTGCGTGAGCCTTCCCTGAACAACTCCGGAGACACTGTGATGCGTACCGCCCTTCTGCAACCTGGAATCAACTCCCGCCCCTCAACCACGGCCATCCGAACTCGCTTCCCGGCGCCCGGCAAGCCCATCGGCGTCTTCTACAAGATCCTGGCGGCCCTCTTCGCCATCTTCCTCGCGCTCTCGGCCGACGCCCAGGTCGTAGGCGGAACGATCTCCGGAGCCGTCACCGACTCCACCGGAGCCGCCGTCGCCGGGGCCAGCGTACTCGTCCACAACGACGAAACCGGCAACGAGCGCAGGCTCATCACGGGCGCCGACGGCCGCTACTCCGCCCCATCCATCCCCGTCGGCGTCTACTCCATCACGGCGAAGCATGATGGCTTCGCCGAGCAGCGCCGCACCGGCGTCGGGCTCACCGTAGGCCAGAGCACGCAGGTCGATCTCTCCCTCGGCATCAACAGCACCGCCGAGACGGTAACGATCATTGACTCAGCCCCGGTCGTCAACACCTCTACCCAGCAGACCTCCGGACTCGTCGACGAGCGCCAGATCAAGGAGCTTCCCCTCAACGGCCGCTCTTACGACCAGCTCATGACGCTCAACCCAGCCACGGTGAACTACACCGCCCAACGCTCCGGCTCAGTCGGCACCTCGAACTCTTCCGTGGGCAACATGTTCTCCATCTCCGGCCGCCGCCCCCAGGACAATCTCTACCTGCTCAACGGCGTCGAGTACACCGGAGCCTCTCTCATCAACGTCACCCCCGGAGGCACCAGCGGCCAGCTTCTCGGTGTCGACGCCGTCCGCGAGTTCAACGTCGTCTCCGACACCTACTCCTCCACCTACGGCAAGCGCCAGGGAGCGCAGATCTCGATCGTAACCGCGGGCGGCACAAATCAATTTCACGGTTCCGCCTACGAGTTCCTGCGTAACTCCTTCTTCGACGCCCGCAACTACTTCGACCAGGCCCGCATCCCCAACTTCCAGCGCAATAACTTCGGCGGCTCCCTCGGCGGCCCCATCCGCAAGGACAAGCTCTTCCTCTTCGCCAACTACGAGTCCTACCGCCAGAACCTCGGCATCACCGACGTCACCCTCGTCCCCGACGCCAACGCCCGCCAGGGCTTGCTCCCGAACTCCAAGGGCGTCCTGCAAAGCATAGGCGTCGCCAACGGTGTCGCGCCCCTGCTGAACCTCTGGCCGGTAGCCAACGGCCCCGAGCTCCTCGACCCGACAACCGGCTTCTCCACCGGTATCGCCAAGGCCTTCTCGAGCCCCACCCAGCACATCCGCGAAGACTTCGGCACCACCCGTTTTGACGCCAACCTCACCCCCAGCGACCTCCTCTTCGCCGTCTACACCATCGACGACTCCGTCGCCCACACCCCCACCCAGAACCCCCTCTCGCTCATCGACGAGACCCTCCGCGAGCAGGTCCTTAGCATCCAGGAACAGCACGTCTTCTCCCCGCGCCTCCTCAACACCGCCCGCGCCGGCTTCTCCCGCGCAAACTTCTACTTCCTCGGCAGCACCCCCGTTACCGGCGTCCCCGGCTTCATCCCAGGAGCCCCCGTAGGAGCCATCGTCATCGCCGGAAGCACCGCCTCGAACGGCTCGTCGCAGATCACCGGCGCGGGCGGCAACGTCGGCTCCAACAACGGCACCACCCGCAACCTCTTCACCTTCGACGACCACATCTTCTACACCTGGGGACGCCACCAGATCGAAGCCGGCGGCTGGCTCCAGCGCCTCCAGTCGAACGACAACCTGGCCCAGAATCAGTACGGTCAGGCCTCCTTCGCCTCCCTCACGACCTTCTTGCAAGGCACCATCAAGACCTTCACCGTCGTTCCTGATCCCACGGCCCTGGGCTGGCGCTCCTACATGGGCGCGGGCTACATCGAGGACACCGTCAAATTCGGCTCGAAGGTAGAACTGCGCGGAGGCCTCCGCTTCGAATCCACCAACGGCTTCAACGAAACTCAGGGCCGCGCCGCGGTCTACGGCTTCACCAATGGCATCATCAACACCAACCCAACCGTCGGCAGCAGCGCTCTCACCGACAACCGCGCCAAATTCCTCCCCGAACCCCGCCTCGGCCTCTCCTACAGCCCCTTCGCCTCCGGCAAGACCGCGATTCGCGCCGGCTTCGGCATGCACCGCTCCCTGCTCGATAACCTCGACTACCGCCTCGATCAGGCCGCCCCCTTCAACACCACCCTCTCCTACAGCGGCGTGCCGGTAGCCAACCCCACAGGCGGCTCAGCTGGCCTCATCTCCCCCTCGAACGTCCAGCCCGACCTCAAGACCCCCACCGTCATCTCGTACACCCTCAAGATCGAGCAGCAGATCGCCCCCAACACCTCCCTTACCGTCGCCTACATCGGATCACACGGCTACCACCAGATCCTCTCCGGCGATCAGAACGAGCCCGCTTTCGTTATCTGCCCCGACCCCGCCTGCCCCGCCGCCCTCACCTCCGGAACCCTCTACTACCCGACCACCACCAAGGCCAACCCACTCGTCGCCAATACGACATCATGGTTTTCGCAGGGCATGAGCCTCTACAACGGCCTCGAAGTCGACCTCCGCCGCTCCTTCGCCAACGGCTTCCAGTTCCGCGCGAACTATACGTACTCGAAGAACCTGGACAACGGCTCCGCCTGGAACACCAGCGTCTCGGCCAACACCCCGGCCTTTGTCTCCGTCCCTACCCTCCCACGCCTCGACTACGGCCCCGCCGCCACGGACGTACGCCACATCCTGGCGATCAATGGCTCCTACGAACTCCCCGTTGGCCATAACAAGAAGTTCTTCGGCAGCAACGGCCCTATCATCGACAAGACCATCTCCGGCTGGTCGCTCAGCACCATCGCCAACCTGCAGACCGGCTTCCCCTTCACCCCGCAGCTTGGCTACAACCCCACCGGCTCCGGCGACACTCGCAACCCCATCCGTCCGAACATCAACCCCAACTTCCACGGCACCATCATCAACGGCGGATCGACATCCTCGCGAGCCACGCAGTTCTTCAATCCCGCCGCCTTCCTCGCTCCCGCCTACGGCACCGTCGGCAACCTCGGCCGCGACACGCTCACCGGCCCCGGCTTCGCCGACTGGGACCTCTCGCTCCTCAAAGCCACCCAGATCTCCGAGCGTCTCCGCCTCCAGTTCCGCGCCGAGTTCTTCAACGTCCTCAACCACACCAGCCTCCTTACCCCCAACGCCGTGATCTACTCGTCCGGTCCAACCCAGGGCGCATCCTCCGCCCAGAACGCCCTCGCAGTCGCTTCCCCCACCGCCGGCGTAGTCACCTCAGCCGCAACCTCGCGCCAGATCCAGCTAGGCCTCAAGCTGCTCTTCTAAGCAACTAAACTGACGAGATGGACGAGGCACTTCCCTCTCGCACGGCGGTACGTGTAGCCCTGCGCCGCGCCGCACATCAGTTAGTTGACTCACCCCTCGTCTTCGAGGACCCGCTCGCCGTAAGAATCCTCGGCTCCACATATGCCGAGGATCTTCGCCGCACGCCCGACAAGGTCCGCAGACCCTTCTCCGCCGCTCTGCGGGCCTTCCTCGTAGCCCGCAGCCGCTACGCAGAAGAGCAGCTCGCCTCCGCATACGCAGTCGGCGTACGCCAATACTGCCTCCTCGGCGCAGGCCTGGACACCTTCGCCTACCGCAACCCACACGCGGGCCTGCAAGTCTTCGAGGTAGACCATCCCTCCACCCAGGCCTGGAAGAAAGAGATGCTTGCATCCAGCAGCATCGAAGCCCCGTCGTCCATGCGATTCGTCCCGGTCGACTTCGAGCACCAGAACCTCACCGGCCGCCTCGAAGCCGCAACCTTCAACTTCGAGCGCCCCTGCTTCTTCGCCTGGCTGGGTGTCGTCCCCTATCTCACGCTCGAAGCCTTTCGCTCAACAGTGAGCCTCATCGCGTCCATGCCCCCATCGAGCGGCGTCACCTTCGACTACGCCCTTCCACGCACATCCCTTCCGTACCTCGAACAGCTAGCCCACGATTCGCTCGCCTCCCGCGTAGCCCAGGCCGGAGAGCCCTTCCAGCTGTTCTTCACTCCCGAAGAGATCAGCGCCGAACTAAGCACCTTCACCCACATCGAAGACCTCGACACCCCAGCCATCTCCGAGCGCTACTTTGCTGGACGCACCGACGGCCTTGACCTCCGCGGTTCAGCAGCCCACCTGCTCACAGCATCGAAATAGGACACGACTTACCCTTATCCCGCGCCAGGCAGATTCCCCCGATCAACGAAGCGCGGAGACGCTTTGTCGCGCAACAGTTTGCCGTCACCATGTTTCGTGACATCAATTTGAATGCCGTCCTCGATACCTGCAGAGCATTTAACGCGATCTTCAACTAGCTGCGACGTTCCCTCTGACGATCTTCTGTAGTCTCACCCCAATCCCATAGGAAAAGGATTCGTTCGCCTCGCGGCCATAAGTCAGTAGCTCACCTTCGATAACACTCAGGCCACACAACCCACAGTGAGATCGGAAGCGCACGGTCGTGCGTGTTGAGAGCCTCTCTCGCTTCGAGATATGCGGCGAAATCCATAAGTTCCGTGGGACGGCAACGCAACAGAATCACTTGGAGGAACCGTGAAACAAAAGAGAGCAAAGTCCGTAGCAATCCTCGCAGCGCTGCTCTGTGCCGCTGGAGCAGGCGCTGGGGCACAGGAACAGGTCGCGACATCACAGGCGCCGCAAAGCCCCCAGACATCGTCAAACACCCCGGCCACTCCGCAGACGCCAGCCAAGGTGACGTCGTCCGAAGAAGTCACCGTCACCGCGACCGGCGAGACCCGCGACGTGCAGTCCATCGACCAGAAGCTGCTGCTCGAATCGACCCCGGGCACAAGCCCCATCGCTATCCTCGGCCACCTGCCCAGCGTCAGCATCACCTCGGCCGATCCATACGGCGCGTACGAGTGGGCCGTCCGCATCTCGATCCGTGGCTTCAACCAGAACCAGCTCGGCTTCACCCTCGACGACGTACCGCTCGGCGACATGTCCTACGGCAACCTCAACGGTCTCCACATCAGCCGCGCCCTCATCGACGAGAACCTCGGCAAAGCCGCACTCTCGCAAGGCACCGGCTCACTCGACACCGCCTCCACCAGCAACCTCGGCGGCGCCGTCCAGTTCTTCTCTACCGACCCGAATGACAAGCGTGGCTTCACGGCGCAGCAATCCTTCGGCAGCTTCAACGGCTCGCGAACCTTTGCCCGCTACGATAGCGGTCTTCTCTCCACCCACACCAAGCTCTTCATCGACGGCGTCTACCAGACCTCGAATAAGTGGCGCGGCGAAGGACCTATCCGTCAGAGCTACTTCCAGTTCAACACCAAGCTCCAGCAGTTCGTCGGAAGCAAAGGTGTGCTGACTGTTTATGCTGATTACTCCAACCGCCAGGAAGTCGACTACCAGGACGAGAACAAGCTCTGGGTCAAGCAGTTCGGCTACAAGACAGATAACTTCGGCGACTGGAACACCTCTCTGCAGGCAGCCAACGCATACAACGCGCAGGGCGGCGGCGGCCACGTCTTCGCAGGCATACCAACTGTCTTCCCGGGAAGCATCCCTCAGATCCAGAGCGGCTTCGGCGACCTCTCGAACGATCCTGAAGATGTTGGCTACTACGCCGCCGGCGGCCTCCGCAAGGACTTCATCGGCTATGTAAAATACAACACCGCCATCACCAGCCACCTCACCTCGAAGACCACCGTCTACGGTCACCACAACAACGGTGCCGGCCTCTGGTACACGCCTTATGTCCCCACCGTTGACACCTTCCTCAACCCCGTATCCCCGATCTCCGAGCGCACCTCCGAGTACCGCATCGCACGCGGCGGTATCCTCTCCGCTCTTACCTATGACACCGGCCGCAACACACTCGAAGGCGGCTTCTGGTTCGAGAAAGAAAGCTTCGACCTCGCCCGCCGCTACTACGGCACCACCCCCCAGGGCCCGGGCCGTTCCATCTATGACACGCCCGTCTTCCCCTTCTGGACACAGTGGGCCTATAACTTCCCCACCAATCTCTTCCAGGTTCATTTGCAAGACTCGTTCCACATCACCCCGTCCATCACCGTTGCCGCCGGCTTCAAGACGAGCGAGACCTACACGACCGGAACACTCGTCGGCTATAACGTCGGAGTCAATCTCGCACCGACAGATAGCGCCGCAAACTACGCACAGGGCAAGCTGACCTCGGGCAAGCCGTTCCTCCCGCAGGTTGGTGTCAACTTCAAAATGCGCGGCAACAACGAAGTCTTCGCGGACGTCGCAGAAAACGTTCGCGCCTTCCAGGCCGGCGGCAAAGGCTTCGGCACCTCACCCTGGGGAACAACCCAGGCAGGCTTCAACGCCCTCACGAGCAACCTCAAGTCCGAAAGCTCGTGGAGTGAAGAGGGTGGTTTCCGTCACACCGATAACCACATCCAGGCACAGGCCAGCTACTTCCACGTCAACTTCTACAACCGCCTGCTCGCCATCCAACAGGGGCCCGGCATCGCTGGTAACGCCTCCATCCTCTCGAACGTAGGTGGCGTCACAACGAACGGTGTCGACGGTGCCATCACGGCGCGCCTCCATAACGGCTGGACCTTCTACAACGCCCTCACGTACAGCAACTCCACCTACGACTCCGACTACAACGCCAGCGCAACGACCGTGATCCCCACGGGCGGCAAGACTGTCGTCGACGCTCCCAAGTTCCTCTACAAGAACGAACTGAGCTACACGAAGAAGGGCTTCGACGCCCACATCGGCTCGGATTTCATGAGCAAACGTTACTTCACCTACACGGACGATAACAGCGTCGATGGCCGCTTCCTCGGTAACTTCGGGACCAGCTACCACGTCGACGAGATCGGGCCTTTCGACCAGCTGAAGCTCCAACTCAACGTCTATAACTTCGCCAGCACCAAGTACTGGGGAACGATCGGAACCAACGGCTTCGTTGCCAGCGATCCAACCTCGATCGCCAACAACACCCTGCAGCCCGGAGCTCCACGAGCCATCACCGGCACATTCACCGTGAAGTTCTAACAACTACTTCCCAACAACATTGGCATGACTCCGGCTAAGTCCGGAGTCATGCCAATGACGCTTCGAGACAGGACCTATCCAACTACCTTTCGCCCCTCAGCCATCCCCCGCAGCGCCTCAACCTTTGATTTACGCAGCGAAGCAACGGCATCGAAGGTCGGCTCATACTCCATCGCAATAAAACGCTTGTAGTTCAACTTGCCCAGCACCCGGTAGATATTGGCATAGTTGATCTCCCCCGTGCCCGCCTCATGCCGTCCGGGAACATCTGCAATGTGGACTAACCCAACCCAGTCGATGTTCTTCTCAAGCTTCTCGATGAGGTTCCCGCCCACGCGCTGCTCATGATAGAAGTCGTACAACACCTTGACGTTCGGGTGATTCACCGCACGCACGATATCGAAGCCATCCTTCACCGACGACAGGAAGATCGTAGGATTCTCGATCAGGTCGATCGGCTCGATCACGATGTTGATCCCGTTCTCCGCCGCCACATCTCCCGCCCGCTTTAGGTTCTCGACAGCGGCGGTGACCTGAGCCTGTGGCGATACGTTGTCAAGCCTCTTACCAGACTTGATATTGATCTGCGGACACTCGAGCCCCTTCGCCACCGTGCAATGTTTCGCCACGCGCGACACAAACTCTTCCGTCTGATCGGGTATGGCGAAACTAGCCTGCAACCCGCTCAGCATGTCGATCATGACGCCGAGAGAACGCATCTTCGCCATCAGCCGTCGCTGTTCCTCAGGACTCCACTGCTGGAAGTAGCTGATCAACTCCACCCCCTGATAACCCGCCGCCGCGACAACCTCAATACACCGATCGAACGAAGGCAACTTGAGCAGAGCGATCTCGCAGGAAAATCTTGGCTCAACAGCCTGAGCATTCTGCGCTCCCGAGCGAGCCAGAGCGCCGCCCACCGCTGCCGCCGCCATCATCTGGCCGAACACTCGTCGATTCATAACGCTCCTTGCGCGTGATTAGGGTGCGCAATGAGTGTAACGGTCGCGGTGAACAAGTTTCGACTCACCCCTGGCAGCATTCTTAAAACACAACCGGCGTGCCCGAAGAGATTCGCAGCACGCCGATCGGATAGGTCAGTACGAAGCTATTTAGACCTCAGCGTTAGGATCGCCCTGCTCGCCGGGATTCTGCTCTTCAAGCTGCTTCGCAAGCTCTTCGCGCTTCTTCTCGCGAGCCGCCGCACGCTTCTGCCGCTTCTCATCCAACTCCTGCTCTGCCCCAAGAAGCTCAATGACTGCCATCTCAGCCGCATCGCCCTTGCGAACACCGATGCGCACAATCCGCAGATACCCACCCGGACGCGTCGCATAGCGAGGCGAAACCGTGTTGAAGAGGCGGTCAACCGCTTCCGGCGTCATCAGGTAAGCAGCAGCCTGCCGCTTCGCATGAACGGTGCCCTTCTTCCCGAGAGTGATCATCTTCTCGACGATCGGACGTGTCGCCTTGCACTTCGTGATCGTCGTCTCCACGCGATCCATCAGGATGATCGAGGTGACGAGGTTGCGAAGCATGGCTCTGCGATGGCTTGTATTGCGGCCTAGTTTAAATCCTGCATTGCGGTGACGCATGGTGTGATCTCCTTCGAACCGGCGCTTCTGCGGGGCTCGGGACTACATAAATTCGCACAAGCTACGTGCGTTGTTGCACTTACTCTTCTGGCTGTATTCCGAAGGGAATCTGCGTTTGCTGTTGCCCTTGCTCGTCGTCTTATAACGCAGAAACAGGCAGCGAAGGCTTTTGCGCCTCACGCTGCCTGTCTTTCTGAGTTAGAAGTTTTCCGGCTCGCTGCCCACGAGGTCGAGATCATCCTCGTCCTCATCCTCGTCTTCGTCGTCATCAAAGCCGCCGAAGCTAGCCGCCAGCGTCGCCGCCGGAAGAACCGAGGTCGGTCCCGGGACAGGGTTGCCGCTCTCGTCGATCTTCATGCCAAGCGACAGGCCCATCTGCGCGAGAATCTCCTTGATCTCGTTCAGCGACTTGCGCCCGAAGTTCTTCGTCTTCAGCATCTCGGCTTCAGTCTTCTGGATCAGCTCCCCGATCGTCGCAATATTCGCGTTCTTCAGGCAGTTATAGCTGCGAACCGAAAGCTCGAGCTCCTCAACCGACCGGTTCAGATTCTCGTTGCGAATCATCGGCCCATCGAGATGCTCATGACCCGCTTCCATCTCCTCTTCGAAGTTGATGAAGATGGTCATGTGATCCTTCAGCAGCTTTGCCGAAAGGCCAAGCGCATCCGCCGGAAGAATCGTGCCGTTCGTCCAGATCTCGACCGAGAGCTTATCGTAGTCGGTGATCTGACCGAGACGAGCCGCCTCGACGATGTAGTTGACCTTGCGCACAGGCGAGTGAACCGAATCGACCGGAATGAACCCGAGGCCAAGATCGCCGTCGAAGTTCTTGTCCGCCGAGATGTATCCACGCCCACGCTTCAACCGCATCTCCATGTCGATCTTGCCGCCCTCGGAGATGGTGCAGATGTACACATCCTTGTCGAGAATCTCGACATCGCCATCAGCCTCGATCGAACCCGACGTCACCACACCAGCGGTGTCCGCACGGAGATAGAGAGCCTTCGGACCTTCGCCATTCAGCTTGAACGGGATCTGCTTCAGGTTCAGGATGATGTCGGTCGCATCTTCAACGACGCCCGTGATCGACTGAAACTCGTGCAGCACGCCTTCGATGCGAACAGCGGTCACAGCAGCGCCTTCGATCGACGAGAGCAGCGTGCGGCGAAGGGCATTGCCGATCGTCGTACCGAAGCCGCGCTCAAAGGGCTGTGCGGAAAATTTGCCGTACTTGTCGGTAAGTGTTTCGTTCTCGACTGCGAGACGCTTGGGCTTTTGAAAACCTCTCCAAAGCATGGGTGTTCCTTTCATCGTCCACGTCGCGAAGCATTCTGCGAACGGGCGGGTGGTTCGGTTGCAAGTCAGGTTGTAGTTGTGGCGGCGAGGAGGATATTCCCTCCCCGCCACCGAAAATCAAAATCTTACTTCGAGTAAAGTTCGACGATGAGCTGCTCGTTCACCGGCAGATTCACATCCTCGCGCTTCGGCAGAGAGATGATCTTGCCCGAGAAGTTATCGCGGTTGATATCGATCCACGGCACCGCACGCTGTCCGCTCGCCAACTGCTTCGCCTCTTCGAGAATCACAAGAGCCTTCGAACCCTCGCGAATCGCGATCTCATCCCCAACTTTGCACTGGAAGGAAGGAATGTTGACCTTCTTGCCGTTCACCAGGATATGTCCATGCCGGACAATCTGCCTGGACTGACGACGGCTCGTAGCAATCCCAAGCCGGTAAACCACGTTGTCCAGACGCGTCTCAAGCTGCTGCAGAAGCAGTTCGCCTGTAACGCCGGTGCGGTTCGCGGCCTTCTGGTAGTAAGCCCGGAACTGCGTCTCGAGCGTAAAGTAGATGCGCTTGGCCTTCTGCTTCTCACGAAGCTGCAGACCGTAGCCCACAACCTTCTTCACCTTGCGCGACTGCCCATGCTGCCCTGGGGGAAAGTTGCGCTTCTCAACCGGGCACTTCTCGCTGAAGCACTTCGCGCCCTTGAGAAAGAGCTTTGTTCCATCACGCCGGCACATGCGGCAGACAGGTCCTGTGTAACGAGCCATTATTTATCTCCTACTACGAGTGTCGATCGCTTTACACGCTGGCAGCGCTTCATCGCGATCCAAAAAGTTGTTACAGGAAGGAAGCGGAGGACCAACCCCCACTCCCTCCCCAGGAAAGAGAAAAATCAAACGCGACGGCGCTTCGGAGGACGGCAGCCGTTATGCGGCATCGGCGTAACGTCCCGGATCGACCGAACATCGATGCCGGCAGTCGCGAGAGCACGAATCGCCGACTCACGTCCCGATCCCGGTCCCGAAACCCGCACATCGACCGCACGCAGACCATGGTCGCGTGCAGCATTCGCTGCATTCTGCGCAGCCTGCTGCGCCGCGAACGGGGTACCCTTACGCGATCCGCGGAAGCCGAGCGAGCCCGAGCTCTTCCACGAAAGCGTGTTGCCCACCTGGTCGGTGATCGTCACAATGGTGTTGTTGAAGGTCGCCTGGATGAACACGAGGCCAAACGGAACGTTCTTCCGTTCGCGCTTCTTGAACTTCTTGCCCTTGCCTGCGGCGGCCTTGCCGGTCTTCTGCTGATTCTGAGTCTTCGCCATTTATTTCGTCGCTTTCTTCTTACCGGCAACGGTTCCCTTGCGCGGGCCTTTGCGGGTGCGGGCATTGGTGTGCGTACGCTGGCCGCGAACCGGCAGCGAACGGCGATGACGAAGTCCGCGATACGACTGGATCTCGATCAAACGCTTGATGTTGAGCGAAATATCCTTGCGGAGATCGCCCTCGATCTGACCTTCCTGCTCAATAACCTGACGAATACGGTTCAGCTGATCCTCGTCCAGCGTCGCAATCTTCACAAACGGATCGATGTCCGCCTTGGTCAGAATGCGAAGCGCACGCGAATCGCCGATGCCGAAGATATAGGTGAGACCGATGCGCGCCTGTTTGTTGTTAGGAACATCGACTCCAGCAATACGTGCCATGGGTGTCCTTTACGGTGTGGCTCCTAGGAGTATCCGGGGAGCGGGGTTCTGGGTTTGCGGGTAAATCCGGCAGGTTCAACGCAAGCCTTGACTTCGGCTAACTAGCCCGCCGGGGCCGTGTAAGGCAGGGCAGAGGCGATTAGCCCTGACGCTGCTTGTGCTTGCTGATCTCGCAAATGACACGCACCACGCCGTGGCGGTGAATGACCTTGCACTTGTCACAAATCTTCTTGACGGAGGCGCGAACCTTCATGGGTAAATCCCTTCTGACATCTCTTCCAGCGAGTACAACGGCTTCCACAGGGCAAAAGCCACAAACACCCTGCAAACAGGCAGACGGCCAGGGCTCTTCCCCTGGCTGCCGAAACTTGACTGATCGGGAGGTACGATTCCTGCTTGCCGCCTAAGCCCTCTAGAAGGGGCTACTTGTAGCGGTAAACAATGCGGCCACGGTTGAGGTCATACGGGCTGAGCTCAATCGCGACGCGGTCGCCGGGGAGGATGCGGATGAAGTTCTTACGCATACGTCCGGAGACGTGCGCAAGGGCCTGATGCTTGTTCTCAAGCTCAACCTTGAACAGCGCATTCGGCAGCGTCTCAACGACCACCGCCATCACTTCAATTGCATCTTCCTTCGACAAACGATCTCCTTTTTGAGTGACATACGGCCCAAACCTGAGGCACCATAGCCATCCTGGCGCTGGAGTAGGCACACAACTCCACGCAGCACCTCTTATAGTATCGCGAAATTCCAACTTTGAGAAGAGACAAGCCGAGCGCGACCCTTTTCATTACGATTGAACAAGTCGGCCGACGGGATCTCATAGTCCATCCGTCGGCCAAGGGGGGGCGATCATACGTTGGGAATGCCCAGCTTATGTGCCAAACAAGAATTATGAACCTTTTGGTGAGAATTGAATGACAAAGTGCCACTTGTTAAAACTACTATCGGTTGTGCTTACCGCATTGAATGCTGCGGCTGGGCCGAAATATTTTTGAGCGCCGATTTTGAGAAAGCCTACGAAGTTGAAGCCGAAGGTGAGTTGATGAAGTTGGAAGTTGTGTTGAGATAAACCTGCTGCCTTCGCAAAATGTCCCGGAACAGATTCAAACCCTCCACGGTAGTCGAAGAAAACACCGCCGGTATTGCCGATACCGTCGTAGGACGCGTAGGCCTCGATTGGAACGCTGAAGTACTGCTCTGTTGCCTGTGACAAAGTAGCTTGTCCCGCGAAACCGTTGAAGCCAAATCCTACCTTCGGGTCACCGTACAGGTAAGTGCTAAGGTGCGGAGTAGTGTACTGAGCTATTGGATAAAGGGCATGGATATAGAAATCTCCGCCGGCCTCAACTGACTGTAGAGCCGCTGAAAGTGTCGGTTGGGTGGTAGCACTCGTGCTTGTGCCCGACGAGGCGGTTCCGCCACCCGTCACACTCGATCCGAACGATATCTGCGTGCCCACAGGTGAGGGCATTTGCACCGAAACCATATCGGCAGAAATTGTATTTGCACCTCCAGCAAAACCATATAGATACTGCACCTGTCCAACGACAGAGACCAACTTAGATGTACCGAAAAAACACTGAACATCGTTTTCGGTTGGGTGTTGCACCAGCGGATCCCCGAGTGGATTGATATTGCGTTTTTTCGATAGAGGAAACCATCCGTTGAAATAAGCAGAAGTCGTTCCTGTGTACTTTGCATTACCGCAGTCGGGAGCGGCACTAATTGTCAGTTCGAGAGGCAGTGTGCTTGTGGCCGTAGCACCTGCTGCGTCCGTGGCCACGGGGGTGAACTTAAAGGTTCCGGCAGTCGTTGCGACGCCCGATAGCTGGCCGTTAGCATCCAAAGTTATATTCGGAGTTATATCCGTGGAGGTCAGCGGCGTCCAAATGAAAGATCCAGCCCCACCACTGGCGATCAAGTGTTCTCGAATCGGTTGGCCTGCAGGATAAGTCGGAATGGACGTAGTTATCACCGTCGCATTTGTGGGAACGACGCTAATAAAGACATTGGACTGGTGGGCTTTTCCGTTCGGCTCCGTAGCGACAACCTGAACGTGCGCTTGGACGACGCTTGTGGGTTTGCCGTGGATGATTCCTGTACTAGCGTCTAGGCCGATGCCTACAAAGGGCCAAGGCGACGCGGTCCAAGTACAGCTTTTGGAAATGCAGACTGCAAAGGGGCTTGTCGAATCCGCCGGTGTTACCGCGCCATTGCCGGCTACGGATGCTTTTACAAGAAGATTTCCCACGGCCGTGGGAACAGCGACGTTTATGGGTAGTGGTGAAAGCGTCAGTTGAGCTGGAGGAGATTTTTTTAACACTTCAAGCCTTAATCGAAAACGATTCTTTGTTGCGCTTGGTGCGACTCCTTGAGCCTGAGCCAAGGGTCCCACGAACTGAGTGAGACAAAAGCCGAAGATATGCCCGAAAACGAACTTCTTTACAAATGGCCGCATGAAACTCTCCTATGGCGTCAGAAATGGCGCAGTTGGTTGCGAAACAGAAATGGGCCCGGGGATAGGTGGGAGCATAACTCAAAAACTAACTTTTGAAACTTAAAACATTTGCCCAGAAATCTCTGAACGCGAAAACGGATATAACGCTGCGAATATGCCCGTTCTCGTTGTCATATGAGATTGCGGTTCTTAAAGACATGCCCGGGATTGGCACGTCGGATCATCGAACTAGAGTACGTGCCTGCATGGACGAGGCTCTTAAACTCTTCGGAAGTCGAGACCCTAGGGGATTCAGATCCGAAGCAAAAGCCCTCCTTTTCACCCTAAGTCAAGATCCAGTGACAGGAACCAACCCAACCGCCTTATTGTCCTTGGCGCAAACGCAAGATAAGCCTTCCG
The DNA here is from genome assembly GCF_004115155.1 of Granulicella sibirica. Taxonomy (NCBI): domain Bacteria; kingdom Pseudomonadati; phylum Acidobacteriota; class Terriglobia; order Terriglobales; family Acidobacteriaceae; genus Granulicella; species Granulicella sibirica. The sequence continues at coordinate 815,685 of NZ_RDSM01000003.1, read as the reverse complement.
CGCCAAAATCAGTACCCAGCCATCGCTCCCCCGGTGACCGCCCAGAGGTATTGGAAACCCTATAAGGATGGACACCTCCCGTTCGCGTTAACCCCGGCAACTTACCACCTACGAAATCGAACCCAGGGCATCTCGCAAGCGAGCGGTAATCCGACCCAGAACCAGCCAAACGAAAAGTTTTCCGCCACAACCCATCGCCCCAGCATTACCCTTCCCGCATACGCGATCCGCCAGCCTACGCGTCCCACACGCCCGAAGGAGCCCACCATGCCCTCACCGCTAGTCCTCCTCCCCTGCCTCACCGGACTCATTTTCCTCGCCCTCGGCCTCACCCTGAACCGCAAACGCCTCGCCGAGAACGCCACCCCCACCCTCCCCCGCCTCATCCTCATCGGCCCGATCTTCTACGGAGCCAGCCTAGGCGTCTTCGGCACGGAGCACTTCACCGTAGCTCGCTTCATCCAGCAAGGAGTCCCTACCTGGATCCCGTTCCCCCTCTTCTGGACCTACGTCGTCGGCATCGGACTCCTCGCCGCCGGACTCAGCATCCTCGCCAACCGAGTCGTCTGGCTCTCCGCCCCCCTGCTCGCCGGCATGATCTTCCTCTTCGTCCTCACCATCCACCTTCCCCGCCTCGCCCACCTGCACGACCGTGTCTCCTTGGCCGTCCTCCTCCGCGACACCGCCTTCGCCGGAACCGCCCTCATCCTCACCGCCCTCCACCGCCCCCGCACCCCCTGGCTCGCCCCCCTCGGCCGCGCGACCATCGCCATCGCCGCCATCGTCTTCGCCGCCATTTATATAGGTCACCCTCAAACAGCCCTCGGACTCCCCCTCGAGATGCTGAGTCCCGCCTGGCTCCCCGCCCCCCACACCTTCGCCACCATCGGAGCCATCCTCCTCTTCGTCAGCGGCGCAGCCATACTCGCCCAGCGCCGCATCCCCCTCGCCGCCGCCGTCCTCGGCTCCTGGCTCACGCTCGTCACCGTAGCCTTCTACCTCCCCATCTTCTTCATGGCCAAAGGCACCGGAGCCCAGATCGAAGGCATGAACTACGTCGCCGACACCCTCATGTTCGCCGGAACCGCTCTCATCGCAGGCCTCCGGCCGGAAGCCCCCGAATCAACCATCCGCTAACCACCTTTACCGGACAACCGCCCATATCCCACACACGTTTTCCAACCTAATGCGCGGTAGCCTCTTGCTCTCGTCTCGTGGAATCAAGGCCAAGCCAGCGCATCAATTCGTCTGGGGGAATCGGCCGGCTGAAGAAATAGCCCTGCGCAATCTCGCACTTCCGCGACCCAAGGAATGCAAGCTGCTGATTCGTTTCCACTCCCTCCGCGACGACTCTCATTCCGAGTTCATGCCCAATTTCGATCGTCTTCTGCACCAGGATGCGATCGTGATCGTCGTTGATCATCCCCTGAACAAAGCTCCTATCGATCTTCAACTCCGTTGCCGGAACAAGCCGAAGCTGCTTCAACATGGAGTATCCCGTCCCGAAGTCGTCGATCGAAAGCTGAACCCCCCTCATCCGCAGCCTCGCAAACACATCGAGCGAGCTCGCCAGCTTCTGGACAAGGCCCGTCTCCGTCACCTCGATGATGATCGTCGCTGGCTGTATCCCGTACTCCGCCATCAACGCAAAGAGTTCGTTGGGAAACCTCGCATCCTGAAGGGAATAAGAAGAGAAATTGATGGCCAGAGAAAGATTCCTTCCAGCCTTCGCGGAGAACCTGCTGATATCGGCCAGCGCCCGTCGCATGACGATCCACCCAAGGTCGTCGATCAGCCCAAGCCGCTCGGCCATGCCGATGAAATCATCCGGAAAGACGAGCCCAAAGTCCGGATGCTGCCAGCGAACGAGGGCTTCCACGCCAACGACGTCGCCCGTCTTGATCTCGATCTGCGGCTGGAAATGAATGACGAACTCGTCCCGCTCTACCGCCCGTCGCAGGTCAGCCTCGCCAACGAAGATGTGCGCCGCCGGCTCCGTCACGATTCTTCTCCCGAGTTCCAGATGCCTCTTCAGCATCACTTCCAGTTCGGCGAGCCGGAACGGCTTCTGCAACTGCCCGACAATCGATAACCCAAGATCCTCGGCCCACTCCTCCGCAGTCTGGATAATCCGTCGATCCGCTCCGCTCATCAGCACAATGCCGGCGTTGCAACGCTTCTGGCTCAGAACCCGCAGTAACTCGATGCCGTCCATCTCGGGCATCACAAGGTCAAGAAAGATGAGGGTCGTCTCTGGGTTCAGACCGTCGAGAAAGGCCCCTGCGCTCGTTGTCGCCGCACACTCCATTCCCATCGCCTGGGCGCCTTCGGCAACGAATTGGCCTAAGTCATAATCATCGTCGATGACGAGAATTCTCTGCATGGGTGCCATCTTCACCTCTGGGAAAATGTACTGCACGTTTTACATCATCCATCTCATCATGGGTGCCGCGTCACGCCGGTTCTTCCCTCGCGAACGCCTCGCGCACTGCCTCTTCGAACTCCACATGCTGATAAGGTTTTCGCAGCACAGGCGCGCCCATCAGCGGCGATCGCCGTTCTGCCAGCGCATCCTCCGGAAAGCCGGAGCAATAAATAATCTTCATCTCGGGGCGTACTTGGAGGATCTTCTCCGCCAGCTCAAACCCATTCATGCCTCCCGGCATAATAACGTCCGTCACCACAAGCTCGATCTCCGGGTGAAGCGCGATCCGCTCCAGTGCACTGGCGCCATCCACAGCCTCAAAGTGCGTGCACTCCATTCCATCGAGATAAGCCGCGGCGATCTCCAGCAGGTCCAATTCGTCATCGACCACAAGCACCACTCCAACTGAGTTGCGCTTCGCCAGCCGGGTCGGCACCACCACAGGCTCCGGGATCGTCTCGGCAAGGGGCAGAAAGAAAGTCACCGTCGTCCCGAATCCTGGCTCACTGTAGATCCGAATCGTACCACCGGATTGCTTCACGAAGCCGTACACCATGGCCAACCCAAGTCCCGTACCCTGATCTCTCTTCTTTGTCGTGAAAAAAGGTTCGAAGGCGCGTTCCAACACCTCCTTCGACATACCGGAGCCGGTATCGGAAATCGAGATCCCCGCATAACTCCCGGCCTGAAGATCGCCTGCCTGCACGGGGATAGAGCTCGCCCTCACCTGGCGTAGCTCCGACATAATGTTCAGTGATCCTCCATTTGGCATCGCATCACGCGCGTTCAGGAAAAGATTCAGCAGTGCACTTTCGAGCGCCGCGGCATCGACGAAGATGGCGGGCAGAGACGGATCGAGATGGCTTTTGATCTTGATCTCAGGTCCGATCAGGCGCGCCGAAAGTGCGATGACGTTGTGCACCGATTCATTGAGCGACGCCGGGGTTGGCCTGAGCTCGTCTCTGCGTGAGAAGGCAAGAAGCCGTCGGGTCAGATCCGCGCCGCGCTCCGCGGCCTTCTGGGCCGTTCGCACGCGCTTCAGAGCGCCTGCATTGTCCGGAACCAACCGCTCAAGCAAATCCAGATTCCCCACGATCACGCCAAGAAGGTTGTTGAAGTCGTGCGCCACGCCGCCCGTGAGCTGGCCGACCGCTTCGAGCTTCTGGCTCTGGTGCAACTGGCTCTCGAGCCGCCTTCTTTCCGTAATGTCCCGCCCGATCTTCGACGCGCCGATCACCTTGCCGTTCGCGTCACGGATCGGCGAAATCGTCAGCGAAAGATGGATGATATCGCCACTCTTCGTTCTCCTCCGCGTCTCGATATGCTCGACCGTGTCGCCCCTGCGAATACCTTCCAGGATCTCGTCCTCCTCCCGTTGAAGATCCGCAGGGATCACGAGGCGGATCGACTGCCCAAGGATCTCTCCGGCCGTGTAACCGAAGATCTTCTCCGCGCCGGAGTTCCAGCTTGTCACCAGGCCATGCAGATCCTTGCTGATGATCGCGTCGTCCGACGATTCCACGATGGCGGCGAGGCGGGTATGTGCCCGAACGATGTCGCTCTGCTCCGTCACGTCCCGGTAGTAGACGGTCACCAGGTATGGCTCGCCAGCTTGATTCAGGATCGGAGCCGTGCTGACCTCAGCGAGGATGCTCTTCCCCGTATCCTTTCTCACGATCACGATTCCGGAATCCTGGACAAAGTGTCCCTTGAGCGCGAGCGCGCTCGGCCACTCGTCCCGCGGAAGCAAGCTTCCATCCGGCAGATAAGCTTCGAAGGTGTCCTCGACGTTCTTGCTCGAGAGCGTTCGCTCGGACAATCCGAGAAAGCGCGCCGCGGACTCGTTCATCTTCACGATATTCTGACCACGGTCCAGCACCACGACAGCGTCGTGCATCGTATCCAAAATCGCCTGAAGCTGGAGTTGGGTCTCTTCCAGGTCACGCTCCATGTGCTTCAGCGAGGCCTTCGCATCGACTTCCTGCGTTACATCGTTTTGAATGCCCACAAAGTGGGTCAACTGGCCCGATGTATCGAAGAACGGGGAAAGCAGAACATCATTCCAGAACGAGATACCGTCCTTCCGATAGTTCTTTAGCAGGGCACGAGTCTCGCGCTTTTCTGCAATTGCCTCGCGAATCTCCAGCGCGCCAGTCTGCCCCCTCAGCGAGCCCTGAAGGAACCTGCAGTTTCGCCCATAGACTTCGGCAGCCCTGTAACCGGTCATCTTTTCAAAGGCGGAGTTGACGTACACCAGCGGTTCGTCCGGAAGCGTGGCATCCGCAATGCTGATGCCGACTGGAACAGAATCAAAGATCCGGCGAATGCGATGGAGTTCGTCCACGGCGGACCTGTAACGGTTCTCCATCACCCGCGCGGATCGAATCATCTGTCGAAGCTGTACTCCCAGGGCCTCACTCGACAAAGGCCGCCGAAGAACACAGAACCACCTGTCGTCGGCGTCATCGAGAGGCACGGGCAGCATCGCCTCTTGATCGCTGACAAGAACCATCAGGGGCAGGACATCACGAAAAAAAGTCCGATGCGCCGGGCGCTCTACCAAAGGATCCAGGTCGGAAGCGTCGTCCGTGATCAGGAAGTCAGCTCGCTCGCCGAGAGTCCTGCCGGACCGCCGGCCCCTGCCGGCTTCGTCAGCTTCATCTGTTTGACGAGAAGAATCGGAGAAACGCCCCCGGCGTTCTACTGGGTCAAAACCGCACTGCTCCGCGAGTGCCCTCACCAGTGCGCGTTCCCCGTCGTCCCTAAGCAACAGGACGATTCTCGGCAGATTAGTCATTGGCTGTTCTCTGCGTTTTGAACCAATATCGATCCTTGGATAACAGAGGAAGGTCTCGCAACCGCCTCACCGGTTCGAGAGAAGACACGCGAAGTGTAGCACTCGGGCAGTGCTCTATCTGTCGGCTAACCGACAGACACCGCTCTCACTCCGCGGCGTAAAGTCGACTCGCTCCGCACACGCATCATGCATCGCGGGCGCTAATCCCCACCTGCTTCGGCTCCAGATTCAAAAGCTCTGTTGACGGCCGTGCGGAACTCGCTCTTCTGATACGGCTTCCGCAAAAGCGGGCCATTCACGGACATCGTCCGCTCCGCGAGGGCATCCGCGGGGAATCCTGAGCAATAGAGCACTCTTGTATCCGGATAAAGAAGACCGATCCTACGGCCAAGTTCAATTCCATTCACGTCGCCCGGCATGACCACGTCCGTGATAACCAGTTCGATCTCCCTGTGTTGAGCCAGAACGTCAAGAGCAGCCACACCATCCGCCGCGACGTGCACCTGGCAACCCATCTCTTCTAGGTAAGCCACGGCGATCTCGACCAGGTCTGCCTCGTCGTCGACGACTAGCACCGTTCCTGTATGCTTCACGTCTTCCATAGGAGAAACAGTCCGTTGCCACGCTTCAAACCCTTGCTGCGCCAGGGGCAGGAAGAAGGTCACTGTCGTTCCAAAACCGGGCTCGCTGTATATCCTGACCGCGCCTCCGGACTGCTTCACAAAGCCGTAAACCATCGCTAGTCCAAGGCCCGTTCCCTTTCCTCTTTTCTTGGTCGTAAAGAAAGGCTCGAGAGCCCGGGCCAGCACCTCGTGCGACATACCCACCCCTGAGTCAGAGACGGAGATGCCCGCATATCGCCCGGGCTTCAGATCCCCCGCTTGCACGGAGGCATGGCCGTCAGTGATCTCACGAAGCTCGGAGGTGATATGCAGGGAACCTCCGTTCGGCATCGCATCGCGCGCATTCACCATAAGGTTCAATAACGCATTCTCCAGCCCCGAGACATCGACGAGAACAGAAGGCATGGACGCGTCGAGATGGGTCGTGACAACGATGTCGGCACCGATTCCTCGTGCCGCTAGTTCCACGATCGTGTGCACTGCTTCATTCAAGGAGGTAGGTCGAGGTTGCAGCTCACCATCGCTCGAGAAAGCAAGCAGGCGCCGTGTCAGGTCCGCACCGCGAATCGATGCTTTCTGCGCGGTCTTGACGCGCTTCAGTGCCGCTGGATCGTTCGAAACGAGCCGTTCCAATAAATCCAGGTTCCCCAGGATGACCGCCAGCAGGTTGTTGAAGTCGTGAGCGATGCCGCCAGTCAATTGGCCCACGGCTTCAAGCTTTTGACTCTGGTGAAGTTGATTCTCAAGTCTTTTCTTCTCGGTAATATCCCTGGCCACCTTGGAGGCGCCAATCAGCCGCCCGGAGGTATCGCGGATCGGGGACGTGGTCAGCGAGATATCGATCAGCTCGCCGTTCTTCTTGACCCGTCGCGTCTCAATATGCCGGACCGTCTGGCCGTCACGAATTCGGCTCAGAATCAGGTCTTCCTCGTGCTGCAATTCGGGAGGAATGAGTCGGCGAACCGACTGCCCCACCATCTCGTCTGCGGTATACCCGAACGTTCTCTCCGCTCCCAGGTTCCAGCTCGTCACAATGCCTTGCGTATCCTTGCCGATGATCGCGTCTTCCGAAGACTCGACGATTGCAGCGAGCCGCGCCTTTGCATGATCCGCATCTCGACGTTCAGAGACATCGCGGTGGCAGACGACGATGAGCTCGGTTTCACCAGCCTCATTCCTGATTGGAGCCAAGCTGACCTCGGTGGCGACCAATAAGCCTGTATCCTTCCGCCGAACCAGAACCTCATAGTTCTGAAGAAAGCGTCCCTCCAGTGCAATTGCCCCCGCCCATTCCGTCCGGGGCAGCAGACTGCCGTCCGGAAGATAGACCTCAAAGATCTCTTCGGCAATCTCGTTGGAGAGCGTTTGTCCAGATAAACCGAAGATGCTGGCGGCCGAATGGTTCATCTGGACAACGTTGTGATCTCGATCCAGGACGAAAATCCCTTCCCTCATGTTGTCGAAGACTGCCTGAAGTTGCGTGTTCGTGAGCGCCATTGAATTTTCTCTGTCCCTATATACCCGATGCATCCGATCGCGTCAGTCATCGACCAGGCAAAGCGCCGGGGTACGCTCCGCGTTCGCTAGTATCCTATCGCCATGCCGGAACTACCAGACATTACGGCCTATCTCACCGCTCTTTCCGATCGCGTTCTGGGCGAGACGGTTCTCAAGGTCCGCCTCGCCAGCCCCTTCCTCCTCCGCACCGTCCAACCCCCCTTTGAGTCCGTCGAAGGCCACACCGTTCTCGCCCTCGACCGCATCGGCAAACGGATCGCCATCGGCTTCGATGACGGGAAGTGGCTCGTCCTCCATCTCATGATCGCCGGACGTCTCCACTGGCGGCAGCCCGGCGCAAAGCTCGCCGGCCGGAACATGCTCGCCGCCTTTGACTTTCCTTCCGGTTCGCTGGTTCTCACCGAAGCTGGATCCAAACGCCGCGCATCCCTCCACGTCTTCGCCACCCGCGAGGATGCCGCATCTGTCGATCCCGGCGGACTCGATATCTTCTCTCTCGACCTCGAATCGTTCCGCGCCGCCCTCACCATCGAAAACCGCACCCTCAAGCGAGCCCTTACCGACCCCCGCATCCTCTCAGGCATCGGCAACGCATACTCAGACGAGATACTCCACGCTGCCCGCCTCTCGCCCATCCTCCAAACCCACAAGCTCACCCCCGGGGAGTGGGATCGCCTCTTCACAGCTACTCGCGCCACCATGCACCTCTGGGTCGACCGCCTCACGAAGGAAGCTGGCGCCGCCTTCCCCGAAAAGGTCACCGCCTTTCGCAAGGACATGGCCGTCCACGGTCGATTCAACCAGCCCTGCCCCATCTGCGGTAGCCCTATCCAACGGATCCGCTATGCCGACAACGAAACCAACTACTGCCCGAACTGTCAGACCGGTGGTAAAGTCCTGGCCGACCGGAGCCTCTCCCGCCTCCTCGGCAAGGATTGGCCTCGCACCCTCGACGAACTCGAAGCCCTTAAGCGCCGCTGACCTGCTGGACGTACCGTCACTGACCACACTTACCGTACAACGCCCCACATCCTATCCACACTTTCCTGCTTAAATGCGTCTCGGTTTTTCGTTAGGAACCCTACGCGACCGCTATCAAAACCAAAAACCATGGGAAGAAACCCTGAAACTCACCACAAAGACCAGGAATCGCAGGTAAATGCCATCAAATGAGTCCGGCCGAAAGGCACCTGCACTCTCGGAAGCCCTCCATGCTAGCCTCATACCAGAACGTGGGAAGCTGGCCCATGACCTCTCTGAAACGATCCGTCTACGCTCTCGCCTTGACCGGAATCATCGTCGGCGTCCTCTACGCGCAACGCCCGTTCCATTCGTATCCATCGGTGGAAGGTTATGAAAACATGCCACTTCCACCCGATTGGAATCACAAGGCCGAGTGGACCTTCGCCCGCCTCATGTACCCTCCCGGCCCCCTCGACGGCTACCGCGGCCGCTTCGACGGAGACTGGCGCGAAGGCCTCTCCCTATGGACCCAGGACTTCCCCGCCGCCGACCGCAAGCTAGCCGCAGCCATCCGCCGCCTCACCCGAATCGACGCCCGTTCCGTAGAGCAATCCGTCAACCTCGACGACGGAGACGAAATCTACAACTGGCCCTGGCTCTACGCCGTCCAGGTTGGAGAATGGGGATTAACCGACAAACAGGCAGCAAAACTACGGGATTATCTGCTCCGCGGAGGGTTTTTCATGGCCGACGACTTCCACGGCCACGAAGAACAAGCCTTTTTCGAAAAGAGCATGAAGGTCGTCTTCCCCGATCGCGACATCGTCGACATCCCAAACGAAGACACTATCTTCCACACCGTCTTTGATCTTGATGACCGATATCAGATCCCCGGAGCTGAACACCTCAGCACCGGCTTCAAGAAAGACGGACGAGTCGCCCGCTGGGAAGGAATCTACGACGACAAAGGCCGCATCATGGTAGCCATCTCCCTCAACTCCGACATCGGAGACGCCTGGGAATGGTCGGATAATCCAAGATATCCACTCAAATTCTCGGATTTAGCCCTGAGAATCGGAACAAACTACGTCGTTTATGCCATGACGCACTAACGCGTAAGAACCTGCGGGCCTTTATCGGTGATCGCGACGGTATGCTCGAAATGAGCACTGTAACTCCCATCCACGGTGACCGCGGTCCATCCGTCAGCCAGGACGCGAACCTCAGGCTTGCCCAGATTAATCATCGGCTCAATGGCCAGAACCATGCCGGCTTTCAGGCGTGGGCCCTTACCGCGAGGCCCGTAGTTCGGAACCTGCGGATCCTCGTGCATGTTCTTGCCGATACCGTGTCCGACGAACTCCTTGACTACACCAAAACCCTCGGCCTCACACATCTCCTGAACGGCAGCGGAGATGTCGCCAAGGCGCCCTCCGACCTGGGCTTCCTGAATGGCTTGTTCGAGGGAAGCCTTGGTGACATCGAGGAGCTTGCGTACGGCGGGTGTGGGTTTGCCGATGGCGTAGGTGACGGCGGCGTCGGAGTAGAAGCCGTCGACGATAAGGCCGCAGTCGATCGAGAGGATGTCACCGTCTTTGAGGACGCGCTTCTCGTTCGGCATGCCATGAACGACTTCTTCGTTGAGCGAGGTGCACAGCGCGGCGGGGAAGCCGTGGTAGCCCTTGAAGGCGGCGATGGCTTTGAACTCGTCGATCTTGCGCATGGCGGCCAGTTCGAGGTCCATGGTGGATGCTCCGGCTACAACGTAGGGAGCGATATAGTCGTGGACCTGGCGGAGGAGACGGCCGGAGTGGCGCATCTTCTCGATCTCACCTGGCGACTTGATCATGATGGCCATAGCTACGCCTTCTCCTGCTGAGCCGCAGCGCGGAGGCGAATAAGCGTTCCGTGGATGGCGGCCGTGACCTCTTCGACCGCGAGCGAGCCATCTACCTCTTCGAAGCGGCCCTGGGCCCTGTAGTGGTCGATGACCGGCGCCGTCTGGGCGCGGAAGGTGCGCATACGCTCGTGAAAGACCTCTTCGGTGTCGTCGGTGCGCTGGGTAAGGAGCGTCCCATCGACGTCGCAGTGCCCAGGAACTCTCGGCGGATTCGAGTAGATGTTGTAGATGCGGCCGGCTGGCGAGATGCGGCGGCCGGTGATGCGCTGGAGGAGTTGAGTGTCGTCGACGCTGATACTGATGGCGACGACGGGGACGGCGTCGTTCGAGGCGGAAAGGCTGCTGTCGAGCCATTCGGCCTGAGCGAGGGTGCGGGGGAAGCCGTCGAGGATGTAGCCGCTGTGCGTATCGGGATGCGTAAGACGCTCGGCGACCATCTGGTTGACGAGGTCATCGGGAACGAGCTTTCCCTGCTTCATCAGGCCTTCCGCGAGGATGCCGAGGGGAGTGTGGTTCTTGAGGTGCGCGCGGAAGAGGTCGCCGGTGGAGATCTGAGGGATTCCGAAGGCGGCCATGAGCTGCTTGGCCTGCGTGCCTTTGCCGACGCCAGGAGCTCCGAGGAGAAGGACTGGTCCGGGGGCGAAGGGCTCTAATACCGTGTTGTGTGTGCTGGTCAACGTTCCGGGGTCCTGTGGGGTTTTGGAGAGCGTACCTCAGGTGGCTAAAGCCCCCTGTGCTCTAAACGCTCAAGTGGCACGGCTAAAGCCGTGCCCTTAAGCAAAACGGTTCAGATTTCCGATGATTTGCGAATCCTGAACGATCCACGAATCGGCGGTTACAACTACCAACTGCGGCGTCCGCGGATGCGGCCGCTCTTTGGAGAGAAGCCGTCATAGTGGCGCATGATGAGCTGCGATTCGATCTGGTTCACGGTGTCCATTGCAACGCCGACCACGATCAGGAGCGACGTGCCTCCGAAGTAGAAATTCACGCCGAGACCCTGCGTCGTCCAGGTCGGGAGCCGGTCGAAGACGGGTCCGATGAGCCAAAGGTGGTTGAAGTGAATACCACTTATCAGGATCGTCGGAATAATCGAGATGATGATCAGGTAAATCGCTCCGACGAGCGTAATGCGCGTCAGGACGTCGTTGATGAAGTCCGACGTGCGCTTGCCGGGACGAATGCCAGGAATGAAGCCGCCGTACTTCCGCATGTTGTCCGCGATGTCGTCTGGACGGAAGACGATCGAGATGTAGAAGTAGGCGAAGAAGATGATGGCGACGATGTAGAGGAGCTCGTACCAGGGCTCACCGGGTGCGAGGCCCTGAAGGATCGGGCCGAAGAAGCGGGTGTCCTTGAGCGGGCCACTACCGAAGAAGCTCATGCCGGCGAACAGAAGGGGGGCCGAAAGGATCGAGCTGGCGAAGATGACCGGCATGACTCCGCCCGAGTTGACCTTGAGCGGAAGGTGAGTCGATTGACCGCCCATCATCTTGCGCCCGACGACGCGCTTGGCGTATTGGACCGGGATGCGGCGTTCAGAGCGCTCGACAAAGATGATGAAGGCTACGACACCCACCATGGCGACGATGAGAAGCACGAGGATGATCGGGGTGAGTCCGCCCCATGCGCTTGTGGTGGCCTTGTCGTAGAGTTCGGCGATGCCCTTAGGGAGGCCGACGACGATACCGGTGAAGATCAACAGCGACATGCCGTTGCCGATGCCGCGTTCGGTAATCTGCTCGCCGAGCCACATGATGAACGCCGTCCCGGTGGTCAGGGTGATGACGCACATCGGGATGAACTCGTACTTGTTGATCGTCACCATCGACTGACCGGTGCTGGTGTTGGTCAGCGTGAGGGCGATGGCGAAGGACTGAACGATCGCGAGGAGAACCGTGACGTAACGGGTCCACTGGGTGATCTTGCGGCGGCCCATCTCGCCTTCCTTCTGCAGCTTCGCGAGCGGCTCATAGATGACCGTAAGCAGCTGGAAGATGATGGAGGCGGTGATGTAGGGCATGATGCCGAGCGCGAAGACGGTCAGCTTGCGGAGGTTTCCGCCTGAGAAGAGGTCGACGAGGCCGAGCGCGGAGCCGGAGTTCTGGTTGAAGAACTGGGCGAGCAGGTCGGCGTTGATACCTGGGGTGGGGATGTGCGCACCGAGGCGGTAGACGGCAAGCAGGCCGAGGGTGAAGAGGACTCGGTTGCGTAGGTCCGGGATGCGGAAGATGTTGGCAATTTTCTCAAACATCGGAGAAGGGGACCTCTGGTCGGCTGAACCGGCTGGAATTCGGATGAGAAAGGCCAGTACGGGAGACCCGTACTGGCTTCAGACATTGTTTCGTTCAGAACAGTTTACGCGATGACGATGGCCTGGCCGCCAGCCTTCTCGATGGCTTCCTTGGCTGTCTTCGAAAACTTGTGCGCGTGCACGGTGATCGCGGTGGTGATCTCGCCGTTGTTGAGCACCTTGATCAGGGCGTTCTTCTTGCGGAGCAGACCGAGCGAGATGATGCGGTCGAGGGTCAGCTCGGAGCTGTCACCCGTCTCGGCGATCACTTCGGCGATGCGGTCTAGACCGAGCACCTGGTACTCGACGCGGAAGATGTTGGTGAAGCCGCGCTTGGGAAGACGGCGGTGAAGGGGCATCTGGCCGCCTTCGAAGCCGCGCATGAGGGACGAACCCGAGCGGGAGCCCTGACCCTTGTGACCACGGGTCGAGGTCTTACCCATGCCTGAGCCCATACCGCGGCCGATACGCTTCTTGTTTTCGTTCGCCTTCTTGGGGGCGCGGAGATTGGAGAGATTACGAATTGCCATGATGTCCTCGCTAAACGCCGGCGGTTATGAGCAGCCGACTCGCATATGGTGGGTGGTACTTAGTTGACGACGCGTACGAGATGGGGCACCTTGGCCACCATTCCACGGATCGAGGGGGTGTCTTCGCGCTCGACGATCTGATTGAGGCGCGTGAAGCCGAGGCCCTTGACGACGAGCTTGTGCTTGACGGGCGTGCAGATGACGGAGCGGAAGTACTGCAGCTTGATTTTGGCGATGTCTGCCATGATGGGGCTCCTTGATACAATCTGGGCGAAAAGTGTGCGCCGAGAGCTTAGAGCTCGTCGACCGACTTACCGCGCAGGGCGGCGACTTCGGCCTTGTTGCGAAGCTGGATGAGAGCGTCGAACGTGGCCTTGATGACGTTGTGCGGGTTCGCGGAACCGAGCGACTTGGTGAGAACGTTCTGCACACCGGCCGAGGTCATGACGGCGCGAACCGTCTTACCGGCGATGATTCCGGTACCTTCGGGGGCGGGCTTCAGCATGACCGAACCGGCTCCGAAGTGACCGAGCACCTGGTGCGGGATCGTGGTGTCGGTGAGGTTGACCTTGTGCAGGTTCTTCTTGGCGGCTTCAATCCCCTTGCGGATAGCCTGGGGGACTTCCTTCGCCTTGCCGGAGCCGTAGCCGACGACGCCTTCGCCGGGATCCCCGACGACGACGAGCGCGGCGAAGGACATGTTCTTACCGCCCTTGACGACCTTGGTGACGCGATTGATGGAGACGACCTCGTCCTTGAGGTTGAGGCGGTTCGCATCGAGCTTTTGCTTGAGTGCCATATTTGATCCTGACTACTTTCTGGCCGTCCCTCAGGAGGCCGTCGGAAAACTAGAAATCGAGCCCGGCTTCACGAGCGGCTTCGGCGAGGGCCTTGACGCGACCGTGGTAGAGATAGCCACCGCGATCGAAGACCACCTTCTTGATGCCCTTCTCGATGCCGCGCTCGGCGATGAGCTTGCCAACGAGCTTCGCAGCGGCGATGTTGCCGCCGTAGACTTCCTCTTCCCCCTTGACGTTCATGGAAGAGGCAGCGGCGATGGTGATGCCGTTGAGATCGTCGATGAGCTGGGTGTAGATGTGGTTCAGCGAGCGATAGACGTTGAGGCGCGGACGCTCGGCGGTTCCGGACATCTTCTCGCGGATGCGCGTGTGGACGCGCTGGCGAATGACATTGCGTTGACGTGGGTTGATCATGGGGCTTTCCTTCCTAGTGGCGTACCCAGAGTGCTGGGGACGTTCGGTTATGTGTGTGGGGAGCAGGGTTTTTTAGTTCCCTGCCCCCGAAATCTATCCGGACTTACTTAGCGCCCGTCTTGATGCAGAGCGCAGGATCGAAACCCTACGCTATGCGATTACTTGGCTCCGGTCTTGCCGACCTTCTTCTTCAGCTTCTCGCCGGTGTAGCGGACACCCTTGTTCTTGTAGGGATCCGGCTTCCGGAGGGAGCGCATGTCGGCGGCGACCTGGCCTACGCGCTGGCGGTCGATGCCGGCAACGACGAGGTGGGTCTGCTTGGGATCGATCGTGACCTCGATGCCGGTGGGCAGCGGGAACTCGATCGGGTGCGAATAGCCGAGGGTGAACACAACCATGTTCTTGCCCTTGAGCTCGGCGCGGTATCCGATGCCGACGATGTCGATGTCCTTGGTCCAGCCGGTGGTGACGCCGGTGACGGCGTTGAACACGAGAGCGCGGGCGAGGCCGTGGAAGGCAGCCTGCGAGTCGTTCTCACGCTCGACGAGGAGCTGGCCGTCCTTGGTGGTCAGGGAGATGCCGGCGGGAATGAGCGCGGTCACCTTACCCTTGGGTCCCTCGACGAGGGCGGTGTTGCCGGTCACGGTGTACTTGACGCCGGCGGGCAGAGCGATGGGCTTCTTGCCAATACGAGACATGATGAATCCTTATGGGGCTTGCGAGTCGCGGAAAGAATCCGTTCCACTGCAGCCTATGGTGCCTGTACTCAGTGCGCCTTCCGAGCCTGCGATCGTGGCCGCAGACTCGGGAAGGGAGGATCAGAATCAGAGGGAGCGAATTACCAGACTTCGGCGAGGATCTCTCCGCCAACGCCTTCGCGGCGAGCCTGGCGGCCGGTCATCACACCCTTGGGGGTAGTCATGATCGAGATGCCGAGGCCACCCTGGACGCGGCGGATCTCATCGCGGCCGAGGTACACGCGGCAGCCGGGACGGGAGATGCGCTTGAGGTCGCGGATGACGGCTTCGTTGTTGGGGCCGTACTTGAGGTAGACGCGGATGACCTTGAGGCCATTCTCTTCGGTCGGCTTGTAGTTCGCGATGTAACCCTCTTCCTTGAGGATACGGGCGATCTCAGCCTTGAGCCTGGAGGCGGGGACGTCAAGCTTCTGGTGGCGGGCGCGGATGGAGTTACGGATGCGGGTCAGGAAGTCTGCTACTGGATCGGTGAGGTTCATCATTCTCCTTCACCTCCCGTTCGCTCCGCGCCGAGCGGCGCGGAGAACCTGCGGAGGTGGTTGGGGAGCGTGCGCGAAGCACAGCTCAGTGATTGAAAGTAAAACGAAGTTCTAAGCTAAACCCGAAATTACCAGCTCGACTTGACGACGCCTGGGATCTCACCCTTGAGCGCAAGCGAACGGAAGCAGAGACGGCAGCAGCCGAACTTCCGGAGGAATGCGCGCGGGCGACCGCAGAGCTGGCAGCGGTTGTGCTGGCGGGACTTGAACTTCGGGACTCGTGCGTCTTTGACGCGCTTTGCGGTGGTTGCCATGATCTGCTCTCTATTCTACCTGCAAAAACGGTTTGGGGCTCGAAAGCCCTGCTAACTCAGTCTGTTATGCGCCGACGCGGAACGGCATGCCGAAGGCCTTGAGAAGGGCGCGGGCTCCGTTGTCGTCCTTGGCCGTCGTGACGAAGGTGACGTTCATGCCCTTGAGCTTGTCGACCTTCGCGTAATCGATCTCGGCGAAGATGAGCTGGTCGCGAAGACCGAGGGTGTAGTTACCACGGCCATCGAAGCTCTTCGAGGAGACGCCGCGGAAGTCGCGGACGCGGGGAAGAGCGATCGAGATCAGGCGATCCAGGAACTCGTACATGTTGTCGCCGCGCAGGGTGACCATCGCGCCGATCGGCATGCCTTCGCGCACCTTGAAGGCCGCGATGGACTTCTTCGCCTTGGTGGTGACGGGCTTCTGGCCGGTGATCGCGCCGAGGTCGGCGACGAGCGGATCCATGATCTTCACGTTCTGGGTGGCTTCGCCAAGACCCATGTTGATGACGATCTTCTCGAGCTTCGGGATCGCCATCGCGTTCTTGATGTCGAGTTCCTTGGCGACAGCGGAGCGAATCTCCGTGTTGTACTTCTCTCTCAGACGAGCTGCCATGATATTTCTTCGCTTTCTCCACGGATGCCGGGGTGGGATGGTCTCCGTCTACCGATGCGTGGGGTGAACCGTTGTTACAGTGTTTACAAACTGGAGAGAAGGGCGCTTAGCGCTTCTTCTCAACGATGGTCACGCCGGTCGAGCGGGCGAACCGAACCTTCTTGTCGCCATCAAGACGCGAGCCAACGCGGGTCTTGTTGCCGTCCGCATCGAGGAGCATGACGTTCGAGATATGAATCGTCGCTTCCTTCTCGGCAATGCCGCCCTTGATGTTGGCCTGGGGGTTGGGCTTGACGTGCTTCTTCATCATCATGACACCCTCGACGAGAACGCGGTTCTTGTCGGCGATGACGCGAAGAACACGGCCCTGCTTGCCCTTGTCCTTACCGGTGATGACTTCAACGCGATCGTTGCGCTTGATCTTAATCTTGCTGGTGACGACGGGCTTGAACTTGGTTGCCATGTTGCTATCCTTCCTCGACAGTCAGGTGAAGCGGGCGGAGCCGGAATCCGCCGTTTAGAGAGTTAGATAACTTCCGGTGCGAGCGAGACGATCTTGAGGAACTTCTTCTCGCGGAGCTCACGAGCGACGGGTCCGAATACACGCGTGCCAACCGGCTCGTTCGCGTCGTTGATGACGACAGCGGCGTTCTGGTCGAAGCGGATGTACGTGCCATCGCGGCGACGGTATTCCTTGCGGGTGCGAACGAGCACAGCCTTGACGACCTTGCCCTTCTTCACGGTGCCATCGGGCGAAGCTTCCTTCACCGCGGCGGTAACGACATCGCCGAGGCCGGCCTTCTTGCCCAGGCCGCCACCGAGCGGCAGGATGACCTGCAGCTTGCGGGCGCCGGAGTTATCGGCCACGTCGAGGATGGATCTCATCTGTACTGACATTGGAATCTCCTGGATGCCGAGGGCTTAGCCCAAACGGCGACAAACAAAACTTCTGCTTATTTTTCTTTACTTCGCGTCGTTGGTCGGGGTGGTAACGACCTTCGCATCGGAGAGCTGTGCGAGCGAGGAGCGGCGAACGATCTCCTCGAGCGACCAGCGCTTGAGCTTCGAAAGTGGCCGGGCCTCACGGATGCGAACCACGTCGCCGACGCGGGCAGAGTTCTGCTCGTCGTGCGCGTAGAATTTCTTGTTCGACTTCATGACGCGCTTGTACTTGGGGTGAGCCTTGCGCATTTCGATCTCGACGACGATGGTCTTCTGCATCTTGGTCGAAACGACGATGCCGACCTTCTCGTTACGGCGAGAGGTCTGGGGGTCGGTGGTTGCGGGGGTGGCAATCTGGGTATCAGCCATGATTAGTTCTTCGCTTTCTTGCGGGCGGTGCGTGTGCTCGCGGGTGGTGCGGTGTGGACCACCGCGGGCGTGGCAGCCTTCTCGGCAGCGAGGGTGCGCTCGCGGGCAATCGTCTTGGCGCGCGCGATATCGAGCTTCAGAATGCGGATCTTCTTAATTCCGTCATTGTTGCCGAGGCTCTTCTGGAAACGGATGCGAAAGAGCTGTTCGCCCGCGGTGTTCTGCTGGGCTTTGAGCTCATCGTCCGAGAGATTGCGAAGCTTTTCGAGTTCCATGATCGTTTTCCTGGTGTTTCCGGTACGAAGGTCGTGTGTGCTTACTTGGCGGCAGCGGCGGTCTTGGCGACGGCGTCGTGACGCATGACGAAGCTGGTCTTGAGGGGGAGCTTGTGTGCCGCGAGACGCATGGCCTCTTTGGCGAGCTCAGGCGTAACGCCTTCCATCTCGAACAGGATCTTGCCGGGGCGGACGACGGCAACCCAGTGATCCGGAGCTCCCTTACCCTTACCCATACGGGTTTCAGCCGGCTTCTTGGTGATTGGCTTATCCGGGAACAGACGGAGCCAGACCTTGCCGCCGCGCTTGATGAAACGCGTCATGGCGATACGGCTGGCTTCGATCTGGCGGTCGGTGATGTAACCGCACTCCATAACCTTCAGTCCGAAATCGCCGAACGAGAGATCGCTTCCGCGCCACGCCTTGCCGCACATGCGGCCGCGCTGCTGCTTGCGATACTTGACCTTCTTTGGCATCAACATGGCAAAACCCTCTTAGTTGCTGGACTGAAGTCCTGGCATACTGCTTTATTCCGATCCGCAGGTTCTAAGTCAACCTGCGGATCCTGATCCTGTTACTTGTACCGGACTTAGAATGCGCCGGTGGTGGTGATGGGCTCACGACGCTTCTTCTGCTCGTAGATATCTCCACGGTAGACCCAGGTCTTGACACCGATGATGCCGTAGGTGGTGTTAGCCTCGGCGAAACCGTAGTCGATGTCCGCGCGCAGGGTGTGCAGCGGCAGACGGCCCTGGAGATACCACTCGGAGCGAGCGATTTCGTTTCCGTTCAGACGACCCGAAACGCGAACCTTGATTCCCTTGCAACCGAAACGCAGAGCCGAATCAACCGACTTACGCATGGCGCGACGGAAGCTGACGCGCTTCTCGAGCTGCAGAGCGATGTTCTCAGCAACAAGCTGGGCATCGAGCTCAGGCTTGTTCACTTCGAGGATGTCGATGAAGACTTCACGCGAGGTGCGCTTCTGAATGTCGGCCTTGAGCTTGTCGATCTCGGCGCCCTTGCGGCCGATGATGATGCCCGGACGCGCGGTGCGGATGATGAGACGGAGCTTGTTGCCCGGACGCTCGACTTCAACGGAGCTTACACCGGCTGCCTTCAGCTTCTCGCGAAGCTCGGCCTTGAGCTTGACGTCCTCAACGAGCAACTTATCGTAGCCGCGTTCGACGAACCAGCGTGACTTCCACGGCTTGTTGATGCCGAGGCGAAACCCATACGGATGGACCTTCTGTCCCATAGCTTCCCTTTATTGTTGCCTTGACTCGGTCTAGCCGGTCCGGCACCCATGCACAATTTCTAAGTTTACCTGAAAACCGCGTATTAGCTACTCAAAATTTTGAGTCGCGATCAGAATCCTAAGCTTTTGCCGCCGCTGCCTTCTTGGGAGCCGCTTTCTTCGCGGCTGCCTTCTTGGCTGGAGCCTTCTTCGCTGCCGTCTTCTTCGCCGGTGCGCCCTTGGCGGCCTTCGCCGTCTCGGTCGTGCCGGTCGTGTCAGCGGCTACCGCGCCCTTTTCGGCGACGGTCACGATGATGTGGCAGAGCCTGCGCTGGTAGCGGAAGGCGCGTCCCATCGGAGCGGGGCGGATGCGCTTCATGCGCGGGCCTTCGTTCGCGATCGCGGTGCGGACGTAGAGGTTATCGATGTCGACATCCAGGCCCTGCTCGTCGGAGACGTAGCTGGCATTCTGGATGGCCGAACGGAGAACCTTTTCGATCACCGGCGCCATGCGCTTGGAGCTGAAGTGGATGGCGTTGATCGCCGCCTCGACGCGGAGGCCCTTGATGAGCTCGAGAACGAGCCGCGCCTTCTGTGGACTGGTGCGCTGAAATTTGGCTTCAGCGCGGAACTCTCGGGGTTGCTGTACTGCGGTCTTTGCCATGATCGTTTCCTTCGGGCTTCACTTGCCCGCGAACTTCTCGAATTTTCTGCTTCGCCTTGTCTTCTTCCGAAGTGCGGCGTATCTATCGCTCTAACTGGATGCGCCGGATTACTTGGGCTTTGCGGAGGATTCGGAGGCGCGCGCCGAGTGGCCCTTGAAGGTGCGGGTCGCCGAGAACTCACCGAGCTTGTGGCCCACCATGTTCTCCGTCACGTAGACCGGGATGAACTTGCGTCCGTTGTGGACGGCGATGGTGTGGCCGACGAAGTCGGGGTGGATGGTCGAGCGGCGCGACCAGGTCCTGAGGACCTTCTTGTCGTTCGCCGCGTTCATGACGTCGATCTTCTTCATCAGGTGAGCGTCGATGAAGGGACCCTTCTTTGCAGATCGTGACATATGTCTTGCTCCGAGTTGCTGGTTGATGCTGGTTGCTGAATACGACGAATCTCAACTTACGAGACTTGGGCTTACTCTCGGCGTAAAAAAAGACTGCGAAATACTTACTTGGTGCGGCGGTTCACGATGAATACGTCGGTGCGCTTGTTATTGCGCGTCTTGTATCCACGTGTCGGCTGGCCCCACGGGGTTACCGGGTGACGTCCGCCCGAGGTCTTACCCTCACCACCACCGTGCGGGTGATCGACGGGGTTCATCGAGACGCCGCGGTTTGAAGGACGAATGCCCTTCCAGCGGTTGCGTCCAGCCTTACCGATGGTGACGTTCTCGTGGTCGGTGTTGCCGACCTGGCCGATGGTCGCCATGCACTCGACGAGCACGCGCCGGGTCTCACCGGAGGGGAGCTTCAGGAGAGCGTAGTCGCCTTCCTTGGCCACGAGGTTAACCTGAGCGCCGGCCGAACGGGCCATCTGCGCGCCCTTGCCGGGACGGAGCTCGATGTTGTGCACGATCGTACCGGTCGGGATGAACTTGAGCGGGAGTGCGTTGCCGACGAGAATATCGGCATCGGGACCGCTCATGATCGACTGGCCGACCTTGAGCCCGACGGGCTGGATGATGTAGCGCTTCTCGCCGTCCACGTAGTTGATCAGCGCGATGCGAGAGCTGCGGTTGGGATCGTACTCGACGGTCGCAACGGTGCCGGGGATGCCGTACTTGTCGCGCTTGAAGTCGATGAGACGAAGCTTCTGCTTGTGACCGCCGCCCTGGTGACGCATGGTCATGGCGCCGGTCGAGTTGCGACCGCCGGTCCGGGGCTTGACGCCCAGGAGTGGCTTGTAGGGCTTGTCGGTCGTGATGTCGTCGTTCACCAGCTTCGTCGCGAAGCGGAGTGTCGGCGTTGTGGGGCGGAATGATTTAATCGGCATTGTTCTGTTCCCTTGCTCTTTGCGCCTCTGTGACGCGAGGCATACGTGAAGCGATATCTGTGAGCTGCGCGGAGATGACCCGGGCGGCTTAGAGGCTGTCGAGGTACTCGGGCATCTTTTCGCCGGCCTTCAGGCGAACGTAAGCCTTCTTCCAGTCGGGGCGGTAGCCGGCGAACTTGCCACGGCGACGTTCTTTGCCTTCGACGGTCGCGGTGCGGACACCGTGGACCTTGACCTTGAACAGCGTCTCGACGGCCTGCTTGACTTCGGTCTTGGTGGCCTTGAGGGCGACCTCGAAGACGAGCGTGTTCTGGACTTCCTTGACGGTCATGCCCTTTTCAGTGATGAGGGGGCGGCGAATGACGGTATAGAGGGTTGGCATTACGCAACCTCCTTCTCGGAAGCCTTGCGCTTCGACGTGTTCTTGGCGAGTGTTTCCTGGATGGCCTCGAAGGCGTCGCGGGAGAACACGGCGTGCTCATACTTGAGCAGATCGTAGGGGTGGACTTCGGAGCTGAGCACAAGCTCAACGCCCGAGAGGTTGCGCGAACCGAGATAAAGGTTCTCGTCGAGCTTCTGGCTGGACTCGACCAGAAGCGTGGTCTTGCCGGCCTCGAGCTTGTTCAGCGCGTTGCGGTAGATCTTGGTCTTGCCTTCCGAAACGGCGAAGGAATCGACGATGGTGAGCTTGCCTTCCGCGATCTTGGCGGCGATGGCCGAGCGCAGGGCACCGAAGAGCTTCTTCTTGGGGAACGCGTACTCATAGCTGCGGGGCTGGGGTCCGTGGACCGTACCACCCGAACGCCAGAGAGGAGAGCGGATCGAACCGATACGCGCGCGGCCGGTTCCCTTCTGCTTCCAGAGCTTCTTACCCGAACCGGAGACGTTCTTGCGGGTCTTGGTGGCGGCGGTTCCCTGACGGAGGGCGGCCCGATAGTGCTTGACCGCCTCCCACAGGAGCGCGTCGTTGATCTCTGCGGTGAAGATGTCGTTGAGTTCGAACTCTGCGACCTTCTCCCCACCCAGATTGACTACGTTGATGTTTGCCATCTTCTTCTCTCTTCTTGCCCGCCATCGATGCGGCGAGCCCTGACTTTGTTTGCGAGCCCCGATGCTGTGAAAACTCAGGGCTCTCTGTTGGGAAGCTTTTTCTTTACTTCTTCTTGGACGGCGCAGCCTTCTTGGAGGCCTTGAGAGCATCCTTCGTGGCGGCACCGGCAAACCCACGACGCTCACGCGGCGGAGCCTTGGCCTTCGAGATCAGGACGAAACCATCACGCGGTCCGGGGACTGCGCCTTCAACCAGGATGAGGTTGTCCTCGAGGTCGATGCCGCGGATGCGGAGGTTGCGGACCGTGATCTGGGCATGTCCCATGTGACCGGGCATACGCTGGCCAGGGAAGACGCGCGAGGGGAACGACGAAGCACCGATCGAGCCCTGCACTTGGAACATGTGACCGTGCGACTTGGGTCCGCCGCCGAAGCCGTGGCGGCGAATGACGCCCGCGAAGCCGCGGCCCTTGGAGGTGCCGATGACATCGACGAAGCGCTCGTCGTTGAAGATGTCGACCAGAACGCGATCGCCAGCCTTGACGGCGTCTTCCACATCATCGCCAGCCTTGGCGACTTCGATGCCGACTTCCTTGATCATCTTGACGGGAGGCACGTTCGACTTCGCGAAGTGACCGGTCATCGCCTTGTTGATCTTGGACGCCTTGACGAAGTCGACGTAGCCGATCTGGGCGGCGTCGTAGCCGTCCTTCGCGACGGTCTTGAGCTGGGTGATGACGCATGGGCCAGCCTTGAGAACGGTAACGGGATGAACATCTCCACGCTCGTCAAAGATCTGGGTCATACCAATTTTCTTACCAAGGATTCCTACGACTGACATACTGAGTTCCTTTCCTCATCATGCTCGAGAAGAGCACTGCCGGGTGAATGGTGCGAAAACGTAAAGGCCTTTGTTACGAGGCTATTTTTGTACCGTCTTGATCTCAACGTCGACGCCAGCGGGAAGATCGAGCTTCATGAGCGCATCCACCGTCTGCTGCGTGGGCTCAAGGATGTCGATCAGGCGCTTGTGCGTACGAATCTCGAAGGCCTCGCGCGACTTCTTGTCAACGTGGGGCGAGCGCAGAACGCAGTACTTGTTCTTCATCGTCGGGAGCGGAATGGGTCCGGCAACCTGAGCTCCGGTGCGCTTCGCCGTCTCGACGATCTCGCCGGTGGACGTGTCAAGCACGCGGTAGTCATACGCCTTCAAACGGATTCTGATTCTCTGTCCAGCCATGTGATTCTCTTTCTTCCTGCAAAGATCGTTTGGAGTGCCTGCCGGTCATTTCCTGCTTACATCTCAATGGGCCGACAGGCCTCGATATATAAAAACAAGCAACAGCTTTTGTTATAAAGCCTTATTTTACTTGATGATCTCGGAGATGGTACCGGCTCCGACGGTGCGTCCGCCTTCGCGGATAGCGAAGCGCAGACCCTTCTCCATCGCGACCGGCGTGTGCAGCGTGATCTCGAGCTGAACGTTATCGCCAGGCATCACCATCTCGATGCCAGCCGGCAGCTTCGCCGATCCGGTCACGTCGGTGGTGCGGAAGTAGAACTGGGGACGGTAGCCGTTGAAGAACGGAGTGTGACGTCCGCCTTCTTCCTTGCTCAGAACGTAGATCTCGCCCTTGAACTCGGTGTGCGGCGTGATCGAACCAGGCTTCGCAAGCACCATGCCACGCTCGACATCTTCCTTCGCGATACCGCGCAGGAGGAGGCCGGCGTTATCTCCGGCGAGGCCTTCGTCAAGCTGCTTCTTGAACATCTCGACACCAGTGCAGACGGTCGCGCGCGTGTCGCGGAAACCGACGATCTCGCAGGCTTCGCCCACCTTGATCTTGCCACGCTCGATACGGCCGGTGACCACGGTTCCGCGACCCGAGATCGAGAAGATGTCTTCGATCGGCATCAGGAACGGCAGGTTGACCGCACGCTCGGGCTGGGGAATGTACTTGTCGACCGCGGCCATGAGCTCGTCGATCTTGGCTTCCCACTGGGCTTCGCCGTTGAGCGCGCCGAGGGCCGAACCACGGATGATCGGGGTGTCGTCGCCGGGGTAGTCGTACTTCGAAAGGAGCTCGCGGACTTCCATCTCGACGAGTTCGATGAGCTCTTCGTCTTCGACAGCATCGCACTTGTTCAGGAACACGACGATGAAGGGAACGCCGACCTGACGGGCAAGGAGAACGTGCTCCTTCGTCTGGGGCATCGGGCCGTCGGTGGCGGCGACCACGAGAATCGCTCCGTCCATCTGGGCGGCGCCGGTGATCATGTTCTTGATGTAATCGGCGTGGCCCGGGCAGTCGACGTGCGCGTAGTGCCGGTTCGCCGTTTCGTACTCGACGTGCGAGGTCGCGATGGTGATACCGCGCTCGCGCTCTTCCGGAGCGTTGTCGATGGTGTCGAACGAACGGAACGTGTTGTTCGGGTTGTGCTTCGACAGAACCTTCGTGATCGCCGCGGTCAGCGTCGTTTTGCCGTGATCGATGTGGCCAACCGTGCCAATATTGACGTGCGGCTTAGACCGGTCAAACTTTTCCTTGCCCATGACTGCTCTCCGTATTGCTTACTGCGTTGACTGCTCAATCTGTTGGCGGCCTAAGGAAGATAAGGCCAAGAATTTGCTGTCTTTCTTTACTTCGGATCCTTGCCCTGCACCTTGGCGATGATCTCTTCCGAGACCGATCGGGGCGCTTCCTCGTACTGCTTGAACTGCATGGAGTAGTTCGCGCGACCCTGGGTCGCACCGCGCATGTGCGTGGCGTAACCGAACATGGTCGAGAGCGGCACACTGGCGCGAATCGCCTGGGTGTTGCCGACCATCTCCATGCCTTCGATACGTCCGCGGCGGCTGTTAAGATCGCCGATGATGGTTCCCATGTAGTCCTCGGGGACCGTCACTTCGACTGCCATCACTGGCTCGAGCAGAACCGGCTTCGCCTTGCGGGCCGCCTCCTTGAAGGCCATCGAACCGGCGATCTTGAATGCCATTTCGTTCGAGTCAACGTCATGGTAGCTGCCGTCGTAGAGCGAGACCTTGATGTCGACCATCTCGTACCCAGCCAGAACCCCGCCCTGCATGGCTTCCTGGATGCCCTGATCGATCGGCTTCACGTATTCCTTGGGAATCGTGCCGCCCTTGGTGTCGTTCGAGAACAAATAACCCTTACCAGGCTCGTTGGGCTCGATGCGAATTTTGGCGTGACCGTAGTTACCCGAACCACCGGTCTGACGAATGTACTTGCCTTCCGCTTCGGCGTTGCCGCGGATGGTCTCGCGGTAGTTGACCTGCGGCTTGCCGACGTTTGCTTCGACCTTGTACTCGCGCATCATGCGATCGACGATGATCTCAAGGTGAAGCTCGCCCATGCCGGCGATGATGGTCTGACCGGAGTCGACGTCGGTGCGAACGTTGAACGTGGGATCTTCCTGCGCCAGCTTGGCGAGGGCGACGCCCATCTTCTCCTGGTCGACCTTGGTCTTCGGCTCGACGGCGACTTCGATGACGGGCTTCGGAAAGTCGATCGATTCGAGGACGACAGGGTTCTTGTCCGAGCAGATCGTGTCGCCAGTGATGAGGTTCTTGAGGCCAACGGCGGCGCAGATATCGCCCGCCATGATCTCCGATATCTCTTCCCGCTTGTTCGCGTGCATCTTGAGCAGGCGGCCGATGCGCTCGGTCTTGCCGGTGCGCGGATTCAGCGTCGTATCGCCGGTCTTCAGCACGCCCGAGTAGATGCGGATGAAGATAAGCTGACCGACGAAGGGATCCGTCATGATCTTGAAGCCGAGGGCAGAGAGAGGCTCGCTGTCATCAGCCTTGCGGATGATCTCCTCTTCCATGTTGTCGGGATTGTGCCCGATCATGGGAGGAATATCGAGCGGGCTCGGCAGGTAGTCGACGACGGCATCGAGCAGGGTCTGCACGCCCTTGTTCTTGAAGGACGAACCGCAGAGGACCGGGAAGATGTTCATCGCGATCGTCGCCTTGCGGATACCAACCTTGAGCTGCGCTTCGGTCGGCTCTTCGCCCTCGAGATACAGGTTCATGATCTCGTCGTCGGAGTCGGCCACAGCCTCGATGAGAACGCCGCGTGCGGTCTTCGCGGTCTCAAGCAGATCCGCGGGGATCTCCTCGACCGTGTATTCCGCGCCCATGGTCTCATCGTGCCAGTAGATGGCCTTCATCGTGACGAGATCGACGACGCCAAGGAACTTCGCCTCGGCACCAATCTGGATGTTGATCGGAATCGCGCGGGCTCCGAGACGATCGACGATGGTCGAGGTCGCGTAGACGGCGTCGGCTCCGGCCTTATCCATCTTGTTGATGAAGCAGATGCGGGGAACCTTGTATTTATCGGCCTGACGCCAGACGGTCTCGGACTGGGGCTGCACGCCGGCAACGGCGTCGAAGCAGGCAACCGCGCCATCGAGCACGCGGAGGCTGCGTTCCACTTCAGCAGTGAAGTCGACGTGGCCCGGCGTATCGATGATGTTGATGCGGATGTTCTTCCAGGTGCAGGTGGTCGCGGCGGAGGTGATGGTGATGCCGCGCTCCTGCTCCTGCTCCATCCAGTCCATGGTCGCAGTGCCCTCATGCACCTCTCCGATACGGTGCGTGATGCCCGTATAGAAGAGAATGCGCTCGGTCGTCGTCGTCTTTCCGGCGTCGATGTGCGCCATGATCCCGATATTCCGGCAACGATTCAGCGGTATAGTGCGTGCCACAGTCTTGATCTCTATCTGCTGGCCCAGGCCAGCGGTTCTAAATCCAAGGTCAAATTACCGAACGAAGCAGGAACTTCCGATTACCAACGGTAATGAGCGAATGCCTTGTTGGCTTCGGCCATACGGTGGACGTCTTCCTTCTTCTTCATCGCGGCGCCACGGCCGTTGGCTGCATCGAGCAGCTCGGCGGTGAGCTTGTCGACCATTCCCTTTTCGCCGCGGGCGCGACCATAGGTCACGAGCCAGCGGATAGCGAGTGAGGTGCGGCGCTCAGGGAGAACTTCGATGGGAACCTGGTAGTTAGCTCCGCCCACGCGGCGGCTCTTGACTTCGAGTAGAGGCTTGCAATTCTCGATGGCCTTCTTAAAGAGCTTGAGGGCCTCGTCGCCACCCTTCTGCTCGAGGTTCGTCATGGCGGTGTAGAAGATGCCCTGGGCGGTGGACTTCTTGCCGCCCCACATCATCGAGTTCACAAACTTTGTGACCAGGGTCGAGTTGTAGACCGGGTCGGGAGCAACTTCACGCTTGGCGATGTAACCTTTACGGGGCATTTCTTCTCTTTCTCGTCTTCCTCCAGCGCCGGACTTCTCAAGAGCTGGACATGGTTGATGGGGCCGGACTTACCCGGCCCCGGAACTTGACTACTTCTTCTTGCCGGTCGGGGCGGCTGCGCCGGCCTTCGGACGCTTCGCGCCGTACTTCGAGCGGCTCTGCTTGCGGTTCGCGACGCCGACGGAATCAAGCGTGCCGCGAACGACGTGGTAACGAACACCCGGTAGATCCTTCACGCGACCGCCGCGGATGAGCACGATCGAGTGCTCCTGCAGGTTGTGGCCGATGCCCGGGATATAGGTGGTGACTTCGATGCCATTGGTGAGGCGGACGCGGGCGACCTTGCGGAGGGCCGAGTTCGGC
This sequence comes from Granulicella sibirica, assembly GCF_004115155.1. Classification (NCBI taxonomy): domain Bacteria; kingdom Pseudomonadati; phylum Acidobacteriota; class Terriglobia; order Terriglobales; family Acidobacteriaceae; genus Granulicella; species Granulicella sibirica. The sequence continues at coordinate 787,747 of NZ_RDSM01000003.1, read as the reverse complement.
TTCTTGGGGGTCTGGGTGTAGACGCGGGTGCAGACGCCGCGGCGCTGGGGAGAGCCCTGGAGGGCGGGGCTGGCAGTCTTGTAACGGGTCGGCGTGCGGCCCTGCTTGACGAGTTGATGGAACGTAGGCACTGGTGAAACTCCTTAGGTCTTACCCAAATCGGTTGATTCGGGCTCGGCGCAGGGCAGCTCCCTCGCTCGATCCGTTGTATGTAGCCGCACACACGAAGGACGGAACACCAAAGTGGCGTTCCGGGCGAAGTCCTGAATCCTGCGCGCGGCCGTACTGCTGACTGCAAACCACGCGTTTGCTGCTTTCACGTCTGAGGTGATAACAGTCGACGGTGACCGTACTTGCTGCCGCCCGGGGAGGCATGCTGCAGTCGGCTCCGTTTCGCTGTCCCGGCCCACATAGCCCATCCTTTGGATCCCGTGAGGGTGGAGGGTGTCGCAGGCACGATTGCGATAGGTCACAGAATTCTGCTTCCCTTTCTCTTTGCGGAAGCTCTGTGTTGAATCTCTTGTATCCAGTTGCCGCCGTCACTTCCCGGCGAATGGCTCCGGATATTCGCGGAACCTTCCTACGGTACCAAAATCCTGGTGGAGCGTCAAGACTACCGCGACGATTCTGCGGCCTAGCGGGCGGCGAGGGTGCGGAGGACGGTGACGTTGCGGGCTTCGTCACCGGGCGCGTCGACGGGGGTTTCGGCGATGAAGGCGCAGTGGGCAAACCGCGAGTCGTGGAGGAGGCGGCGAAAGGCCTCGGCACCGATGGTGCCTTCGCCGATGTGCTCGTGGCGGTCCAATTTGGAGCCCTGTGAAGCTTTGGCGTCGTTGCAGTGCCAGAGGCGGACGGTTTCAGTGCCTATGCTGGCGCCGACGAGTGACATGGTCTCTTCGTAACCTGTGGAGGTGACGATGTCGTAGCCGGCGACGTGCATGTGGCAGGTGTCGAGACAGACGCCGACGGGGGCGCACATCTGCAGGCGTTCGACGAGTTCGGCTACCTGCTCGAGGCTTCCACCGAGGGAGAACTCGGCTCCGGCGGTGTTTTCGATGAGGATCTTGAAGTCCCTGCCCTGCCAGGGGAGGCCGTCGATGGCTTTTTCTATCGATTGTGCGGCGAGGCGGAGGCCCTCTTCGCGAGTGAGGCCCTTCCAACTTCCGGGATGGAGGACGAGGTATTCGGCTCCAAGGGCGAGGGCGCGTTCGACTTCGCAGCGGAAGGCGGAGATGCTGTTTTCGCGGACGCTTCCGGTCTGGCTGCAGAGGTTGATGAGGTAGCTGGCATGGATGGAGACGGGACCGATGGCGAGCTCCTTGCGGAGGTCGTGCATCTTCTTTGCATCTTCGGGCTTGACGTCGGCGGCGCGCCACTGGCGGGGGCTCGAAGAGAAGATCTGGAAGGTGTTTGCGCCGGCCTCGACGGCCCGGTTGACTGCTGTCCAACATCCGCCTGCGGTGCCGAGATGGACACCAATGTGCTTCCGCTTCATTCCTGCTGCTGCCATCCGTCTATCTTAACGTGCGCAGAGGCGATGTATGATCCGGCAAGCTCCGTTGCCACAATCCGTACCACTGGAAATTGAAAGGTTGAACATGCCGGAACCTGTGCAGGACCTGAAACATCATGCGAGCCGCGACTTCCCCTTCCTACTTGCCATGCTCGTGCTGGCTGTCGCGTTCGTCATGTCGATCGTTCGCATGGTTCATCATCACTTCGGGTCGAACAGCATTCTGCATGTGTTCGTCGCGTTTGCGCTGCTGATCATCGGGAGCAAGGCGCGGTCGAACGCGTTGAAGGTGCAGGATCGAGTGATTCGGCTGGAAGAAAGGCTGCGGTTTGAGAGACTGCTTCCGGAGTCTCTGCTGGCGCAGACGGGCGAGCTGACGGTGAAGCAGTATGTGGCGCTGCGCTTTGCTTCGGATGCGGAGCTTCCGGCGCTTGTGCTGCGGACGGTGAAGGAAGGGCTGGAGCCAAAGGCGATCAAGGCGGCGATCGTGAACTGGCGTGCGGACCACAGTCGGGTTTAGCCCAAAGGTTCATAGCGCGGAGGTGGTAGGCGACGAGACGAAAGCCTGAGCGCTTTTCGGCACTGGTGCTATTTCCGGCGCCGGTTATGGCTCCTATATTTGGGTCTGCAAGTAAAACAGACGCCGATTCGGAGTACGCAATGCCCGTCAGCGAACGCCTGAAAGACCAGACCAAGACTCGGACTACACCGAGCGCGGCACCCGCAGAAGCGCACCGGCTTCACATTATTTCCGCTTCCAGTAGGGCCCGGAGTACGAACGCACGACTGAAGCGCACTCTTTTCGACCCTGTGGGTCAGCCAGCTCGATTTGACGCGGCGCGCATGAGCGCGCAGAGGCATGGCGTGGCAAGAACGCCAAAGGCGAAACACCGTGGCCTACACCTGGTGTCCCGCCCTTCGACGACGCGCGAGCTAGTAGACGTCTCGCTGGTACCGTTTGTCTTTTTTCATCTGCGCAAGGTACTCGTTGGCTTGGTCAAGGGTGCCGTTCGACCCTTTGGCAATCGCGTCGAGAAGAGCAAGCTCCACATCCTTGGCCATACGGGTCGCGTCTCCACAAACGTAAAAATAAGCTCCGCGCTCTAGCCAGGCATAGACGTCGGCGGCGTGCTCCTGGATGCGGTCCTGGACGTAGATCTTTTTTGCCTGATCGCGGGAGAAGGCAGTGTCGAGGCGCGTGAGGAAGCCGTCGCGGTGCATCGACTCGAACTGATCCTGATAGAGGTAGTCGAGGGCGCGGCGCTGTTCCCCAAAAAAGAGCCAGTTGTCGCCGGTTTCGCCCTTGACCCGGCGCTCTTCGAGGAAGGAGCGGAAGGGCGCAATGCCGGTGCCGGGACCGATCATGATGATGGGCTTGGTGGTGTCTTCCGGCAGACGGAACTGGCCGTTCGCATGAAGGAAGATGGGCATCTGACCGCCGAGAGGCGCGCGCTCACCGATATGCCCGCTGCAGAGACCCTGGCGTTCCTTGCCGTGGGAGTCATAGCGAACGACGCGGACGGTGGTCTGGACGACGTCAGGGTGGGCTAGCTGGCTGGACGCGATGGAGTACATGCGCGGGGTGAGACGGGCTACGACCTGGAAGAGCTGCTGCGGCGCGGTGATGACACCGGGAAAGTCGTGAATGAGGTCGATGAGCTCACGGCCCCAGCAATACTCCTCAGCGCGGGCTTTTCCGTCGGCTCCGGCCATGGCCTTGAGGCCGGCGTGGTCGGGTGCGAGCTTAGCGAGCTGGTTGATGCTGGAGCGGACGAGCTTGCCGATCTGGAGACGGGTGCGCACTGCCTCTTCGAGGGAGATTTCGACCTTGTAGTGGTCGAGCACGCGCTCTTCGCCGGTGTAGTTGAGGGCCTTGAGGATCTCTTCGACGGCAGCGGGACGGTTGGTGGGGAGGATGCCGACGGCGTCACCGGGCGTGTACTGCATCCCCTCGTCGAGGGTGAGTTCAAGATGGCGGGTTTCTTTCTCGGAGCCGGGAGCGGTGAGCAGCTCATTTACCGTCACTTCGGAGAGGAAGGGGTTGTTGCGGGTGTAGCGGCTCGCGTGCGCGGCAGCCGGTGCGGATACTTCAGTCGCTTCCGTGGTCTCGGTCATCTCTTCATCTTAAACGGAATCCGGGCTCGATGACAGCGGAAGGGCCAATTCTGTTGAGTTTTCCTCGATGTGGACTCGCCGCGTCTATCTTGTGCGCCTGTATACTTCAACCACCCGAAAGAGAGCGACCGGCACGTGACAGCTACCGGCCATACCCGCGTGATGGCACGTTGAATCGAGCGTTTGATCGTGCCGCAGGCATTTGGTTCGGGCTCAGCACCGGGCTTTTTCTGGCGCTTTTCTGGATACTTCACCGGGTCCGCCTGCTGATATACGACGATGCGTTCATCCATCTGCGGATTGCTCGCAACCTCGCCCTGAGCGGGAGGGCTTTCTGGAATCCCGGGGAGCGGGTGATGGCGACGTCCTCGCCGGTCTGGACGGTTCTGCTCGCGGTCTCGGGCGTGTGGAGACATCGAGCCTGTCTTTCGATGCTCCCGATCATCGAGGCACTCCTGGTGGCCTGGTGCGCCACCCTTGCATTCCGGATCGCGCTCGTGGTTCTTCGAGGCTCATGGCCCGATCGCGGGCTCGCCCGGCATGTGTTTCCCACGCTGGCTGGCGGGGGCACGATCCTTCTGCTGATGAGCAGCGCTTACGCCCAAATGGAGTCTCCCCTGGCGATCGGTTTACTGCTGGCAGCGGCTTACAGCTTTCTGCGTGGTTCTCGGTGGGGCCTTGTGTGGCTGTCGTTCGCTGCGTTGACGAGGCTGGAAATGCTTCCGCTTCTTGCCCTGGCTCTGGTCTTTGCGGCCGGGGTGCGTAAGGTTGTCGACGCGTCGATTGCGGCCGCGACGGTCGTTGCCGTGTTTGCGGGTTTCCTCTTCTGGCAGTTTGGCGTGGTCCTGCCGAACTCGATGCATGCCAAGAGCATCGGCTATGGGCTTAGCCATTCGGACGCCTTCGGGCAGTTCTTTCCGCCGCGCCTGACGGGCCATTTCTTTCTGTGCGGTCTTTTGGGCTTTTTTCTTTGCGTCCTGATCGATTGCTCTTTCGGAACGCGTCCGGCTGGAGAGAAGGATTTTCGCTGGCTGCCAGCGATTTCGTTCTCCTGGGGCATGATCGTCATCCTCGAATACACGGTCGAATCCGCCATGATGTTCGACTGGTACCTGCCGTTGATTTACGTTCCGCTGCTCCTGGGACTGCTGCTTTATCGTCCTGCGGGGAATGCGAGCCTCTGGCTGCGGGGAACGCTTCTGTCCACTGCTATCTTGGGACTTACCACGATCATGATTCATCCGGTCAAGAGCTTTGCCAGGCTGCTTGTGCCGATTGTGCGCGGTACGCCTGAAGCCGTGGGTCAGTTCGATGGGTTCGCCGGATTCCGTGTTCATCAATACTTCGAGGTTGGCGCCACGCTCCATGCGACCTGCCCGAGCGGGAGGGTGATGAGCCCGGAGATAGGGGCGTTGGGTTTCGGCTTCGAGGGCCATGTCGATGACGCGTTTGGGATCGCCTCGCCGCTGGCCCTGGCCTTTCAGCCGCTGCGGTCGGGAGCGGCTTCCGGCGGAGTTCCCGCAGGGTATGTGCATGCGCTCCACCCGGACGTGATCGTGAGCTATGACTTTCTCGCCACGGAGGTCACAAACGACGCTGAGTTGATGAAAGAGTATCGGCTGACCGGTATTACCTCGGCCATGCACTCATCGACGACGGGGAGACAGATCGAGGCCGGATGGATGGGGTCACGTCATCTGAATGTTTTCGTCCTTCGAGGCGGGCGGTGCGATACCGGCGCCGTCGCTTCGGGGTTGGGGAATCTTCGGTTTTAGAACGGGCGGCGTCACTTGTTTTTCAACGGATGGGGGAACGTCAGTTTGACTACCGATCGCGCGAAACGACGTCACCGCTTGCGTCGCAGCGTTGCGGTGACAGCTCGATGAGTTTACCTTAGGGCTCGACGAGGTGGCGGACGTCGGCGGCAAGTTGGTCTACGGTGTCGGAGAAGGCGGCATCGCGATTCTTCTTGCGGAAGGCGAAGTCGACCTGTTCGACGAAGCCCCAGAGGGCTGTGTGGGTCTTGCTGTCGAGGATGCCGACGCGGACCTGAGGCTTGGCGATCTCGGGTGGGTCGACGAAGCCGATGGCGAAGACGACGTCGGCTTCGGCGGGGTCGCCGACGAGTTCGTAACGGCCCCAGGACTTCATTGCGTTGAAGAACTCGCTATAGGCGCGTTCAGGGCCTCCGCTGTAGCGGGAGGGGAAGCTGGTGACGTCGCCGAGCTCGTAGGAGATGAAGGCCTTCTTCCCCTTTACAAGCGGCGACGGGACGGGGGCCTGCATAGTGTTGATGCCGACGGCTGCGGAGCTTCGTTGCTGGGTGTGGCCGGTGGTGGTGAAGACTGCGAGCAGGATTGCGGTGGTGATCCAGTGCCTGGTTGCGGTGGACATAGGTTCTCCTCGATGCCTGCTGAAGAGACGATGGTGGGCTGGGCTAAGCCTCACTCGCCTCTCGCGGAATCGATAGGTTAGTCTTCTCGTGCAGATTGCGCACCGAAACGAGGTCTCGATGCAAGTTTCCACTTCGCTGGGTCCACGAACGCCTCACGATAAGAATGCCCCGGTCTTCCCTGCCGGGCAGATGGTTCCGTTTGCGCTGGTCACAGTGGTTTTCTTTCTTTGGGGGATGTCGAATAACCTCACGGACATCTTGGTGCAGCAGTTTCGGAAGTCATTCGAGCTGAATTTATTGGAAGCGCAGCTTGTGCAGACGGCGGTGTTTTTGGCCTATGGGACGATGGCAATTCCGGCGGCGCTGCTGATGCGGCGGTTTGGGTACCGGGTGGGGATTCTGACAGGGCTTTGTGTGTTTGCTGGCGGGACCCTGCTGTTCTGGCCGGCTGCGGTGATTGGGCAGTATGCGCCGTTTCTGTTTGCGCTCTTTGCTGTCGGGTGTGGATCCTCGATTCTGGAAACGGCGGCGAACCCGTTTATTGCGCAGTTCGGGGATCCAGCTACGAGTGAGCGGAGGTTGAACTTCGCCCAGGCATTCAACCCTCCGGGGACAATCACCGGCGTACTGCTGGGGACGTGGTTCATTTTCTCGGGGGTTGAGAATACCCCGGCGCAGGTTGCTTCGATGAAGGCGGCGGGGACTTATGCAGCCTACCTGCACTCGGAGATTATGCGGGTGGTCCCGACTTACGTGATTCTCGGATGCGTGGTGCTGGTGCTGGCGTTTGTGATCAGCCGGGTGAAGTTTCCGGATCACCTGGATACGAATCCGAATGCCGGTCCTTCGGACCCGATCGACCAAGGGAGCTTTGGGTCGCTGCTCAAGTATCCGCATCTGTTCCTGGCGGTGGTGGCGGAGTTCGGGTGCATCGGGGCGCAGATCGGGACGTGGAGCACATACATTCCTTATCTGAAGGCTTACACGTCGGTGACGGAGAGACAGGCGGGGTATCTGCTGACGGCGCATCTGATCGCGTTCGGGCTGGGGCGGATCTGCTCGACGCCGTTGATGCGGTATATCGCGCCGGGAAAGATGGCGGGCACGTACGCGGTGATCAATATCGGGTTGATGTTTGTATGCATTACGCATCCGGGAATGATGAGTGGTTACTTGATGATTTTGACGAGCTTCTTCATGTCGATCATGTATCCGACGATCTTTGCGCTGGGCGTGAAGGGACTGGGAGCGAATACGAAGTTGGGGGGGAGTCTGATCGTGATGTCGATCGTGAGCGGGGCGGTGTTTCCTCCGCTGATGGGCGTGGTGGCGCGGTCGACGGGAGATCTGGCGGCAGGGTACTGGCTGCCGGTGGGAGGCTTTGTGGTAGTGGCTCTTTATGGGCTGCTTGGTGGGCGGGTGACGGGGAAGGCGACGGTGCATGATGTGGAGATGGCTCCGACGCTGTGATCAGTTAGAAGAACGGTAGAGGGGATTGATAGGCGCACATGATTAAGACGGGCATTCTGAATCCGCAATTGAACTCGCTTCTGAGCCGCGTCAGGCATACGAACACGCTGGTGATAGCCGACCGTGGGTTTCCGTTCTGGCCGGGGTTGGAGACGGTCGATTTATCGCTGGTAGACGACGTTCCACGGGTGGTGGATGTTCTGCGCGCGATTCAGATGAACTGGGTGGTGGGACGAATCTGGATGGCGGAAGAGTTCCGGCACCACAACACGGCAAGTGCGCTGGCAGCGATTACGAGCATGACAAGCCCGATCCCCATCTGCTGGGAGTCCCATGTGGATTTCAAGAAGCGGGTGCCGTCCGCGATCGGGCTGATCCGCACGGGGGACACGACGCAGTACGCCAATATGATTCTCGAATCGGCGTGAATCTGCGAAGGCGTTTCGTCGAGCGGACGCAGGACATCCTTTCACCGCTTCCTTGAGGGTTGCGGTTTCGAGTACCTTTGTTCTTTTTCCTGGGTGATGCCTGGACGGTTCGTGAGCGGCCTCAACAGAGGTGTGCGAGGACTCAGCCTACCTCGGTTAGAGGCAGACGGTCAGTGCAATCAAGCAGAGAACGACAGCGGATTTAACGGCAAAGCGGATCTCTTCGTTCGACATAGGTCCCATTCTGTGCCGGCTTCCTGAGGCGACCGGACGATCAATTGTATATCAAATGGACATAAACTGTCCTTACAGCGCCGGCACGTTGAAGTGAACCCGCCATCGCCAACCTGAAACCGGACTACAGATACTGCAATTCTTCAGCGTGTCGAACAAAGTACCTTTGGTGACCTGCCCCGGAGGATGTTCAGGAGCCGTATCTCTGCCCAACACCACTAGAACATCTGCCGGCGAAGTGGCGAATCCCACGATGGTGGTACCTGTGGGGTAACTACTCTCCCTTGTGGCCGGCCGTGGGCGTGTGAACGGCGAAACTGTCAGTACAGCTATCGATCCGAGCTTCTTGGTAGGCTGGAGGGGACAGCGACCCATCGTGGTCGCGAAAGATGCCGGGGGATTCGCGATGTCGAGGACGCAATCAACGATGGTGAAGCTGGGGACGCCAGCTCCGCCGTTTGAACTGGTGGATGTAGCGAGCGGGCGGGCGATAGGGCGCGACGATGTGGCCGCGATGGCCTGGGACGATGAGGCTCGGGATCAGACGAACCGCCGCTCCGGTGGCGGGCCTTCGAAGACGGGACGGCGTGGGCTGCTCGTCATGTTCATCTGCGTACATTGCCCGTATGTGAAGCATGTGGAGGAGGAGTTGGCGCGGATCGGCGTTGACTTCGAGGGGGAGGTCGCGATAGTGGCGATCTCTTCGAACGACATAGAAGCGTATCCGCAGGATGGGCCGGAATTCATGAAGGCCCAGGCGGAGAGGCTTGGGTTCCGCTTCCCCTACCTGCTGGATGAGACGCAGGAGGTCGCTCGGGCTTACGACGCGGCTTGCACGCCGGACTTCTTCCTGTTCGATGCGGACATGAACCTTGTGTACCGGGGGCAGCTCGATGACTCGCGGCCGCGGCGTAAGGACTTCGGGAACGACATTCTCGTGACCGGGAAGGACCTGCGGAAAGCGATGGATGAATTGATTCGCGGGATTCGCCCGGATACAAATCAGACGATGAGTATTGGGTGCAACATCAAGTGGAAGGAGTAGGGCCTTGTGGGGGGATTGTTCACTGCAAACGCAAATTGCCTTGGGGAATGATAACCAGATGAGCAAGGGCAAGGACGAGTAAGCCCCGGATGTTTTCCGAGGCCTATTCGTCCATATGAGCTGAGGTCCTGGCTTAAGCAGTTGTCCCGTCGGAGCCGTGGATCTTCACGAGCTTGTTGTAGATTCCGAGGATGAGGAATGGTGCAACCCACTGGCCGACGTAGAGGGCGAGGTGATCCTTCTTGGCAGCCTTGCAGGCGATAGAACCTCCGATGGAGGCGAGCGCCAGGCCAAGGTAAATAGACGATGGTACCTGCGCTGTGTATTTCTCGATGGCTGCTGTGAGCTGGTCTTCCTGTGCTTCACCCTTCGCTACACGATAGTCGGTCATTACAACTCTCCTTGGGCGGCTCGGCCGCGCATAGGGATAGAGATGCCGATTCTGGAGGGATGTAGACCTGTCTCGATGTGAATTTTGCTGGGGTGAATGTTTTCAGCCCTTTTTTGGCAAACAGTGGACTCCACTCGGACTTAGGCGTGCACCGGAACACCGGAACCCTTCTCGATGTTGGTGATCTCCCCGTCACGCATGGTGAGAATGCGATCGGCGACCTGGGCCGCCTCGGGATTGTGGGTGATCATCAGGACGGTCTGGTTGAGCTCGCGGCTGGAGGTGCGAAGCATGTTGAGGACGGCGTCTGAGTTCTTGGTGTCCAAATTGCCGGTGGGCTCGTCGGCAAGGACTATAGACGGGCGGGTAATGAGAGCACGGGCGATGGCGACGCGCTGCTGCTCGCCACCAGAGAGTTCATTCGGGCGATGGTCGAGCCGGCCTTGGATGCCGAGAAGGCCGGCGAGGTGATCAAGCAGGGACAGGTCGAGTGTGGTCTTGGTGGCGGCGCCGAGGTTGGCGATGTCGTGTGCGATCTCGATGTTGCCCATGGCGGAGAGGGTGGGCAGGAGGTTGAAGCGCTGGAAGACAAAGCCGATCTTGGCGCGGCGCATCTTTGTACGTTCCGCGTCGGAGAGTTTGGCGAAGTCTACGCCGTCGATGAGGACAGAGCCAGTGGTCGCCGCGGTGAGGCCGCCAAGGATGTAGAAGAGGGTCGACTTACCCGAGCCGGAGGGGCCAACGATGGCGACGAACTCCCCGGGCTCCACGCTGAAATTGACATTGCGAAGGGCGGGGACTTGAAGCTTTCCGGAGCGGTAGGTCTTGCCGAGATTCTGGGCGGTGATGATGGGCATAGCGTTCAGGGACTCTCTCGTGCGAGCGCGATGGTTCGCACTGCGCTAGGGTAAAGTCTACCCGAGTGAGGTTCGCGATGCGCGTTTTCGAGTGGCTGCTGGGAGGTGTTGCTGGATGGACGGCGATTGGCGTCCTCGGGACACTGCTGGCACTCGCCACGGGTGACAGGCCGAGGGCGCGGCGAAGCGTGCTTTGGATCGTGGGCGTGCTGGTGGTGTATGTGGGCGCCGTGGTGCTGACTGGGCATTTTCAGGCCCAGCGCGTCCTGGTTCCAGGGCAGGAAGAGTGCTTCGATAGGATCTGCTACGCGGTGGCTGGCGTGCAGTCAGTCGGAGAGTTCAAAGGGAGAGGCGGAGGGCGCTTGTTACAGGTTGCGGTTCGTGTGGCGAACCGTAGCGGTGAACAGCGGGCAGTGAATGGGATCGAGGCTTACCTGATGGATGGATCGGGAAGCAAGTGGGGACGGACGGTTGGTCTTGGGGGGGTGCCGCTGACGTTGCGGCTTCCCGCTGGAGGACAGACTGAAAGCCAACCAGTGTTTCGAGTCGAAGGTGGAGACGGGGAGCTCTCTCTTGTACTGACGCGGGGATGGACGGGCTGGGGATGGCTTGTGATTGGAGACACCGACAGCCTCGGCCACAAGCCTACCGCGCTGCGTCTGCGGTAGGCGCCGGAGTCAGTTTGGGATCAAGCGAAGTGAGGCTGGCCGAAGAGAAGCGAATGCAGGGTGATGTCTTCGAGGAAGGCTAGTTCGAGGCGGATGGTGATCAGCTTCGCTTCGCCGGTTGCCAGGTAGCGCTGGCAGTTGCAGAGATCGACCATGGACTGATGACCGCGACGGGTGAGTTCGAGGCCGGTGGAGAGCAGGGCGGCGTAAAGATCCATTGCTGACCGGAGCTGGATTTCGAGGCGAAGCTCAAGCGTTGTTGCGGAGATGGTTCTGCGGTCTGTAATCCAGGCTCCGCAGTGGGAGACCATGGCAGTGAGACTGGGGACCAGTCCGTGGCGCTCTTCGTAGGTATGAGCTTGCAGGTCGATGGATTGCATGTTTGGTGTCCTCGCGGCTTTGGGGTTCTGCCGTCAGGGTCTTCATCGGAGGAGCCCACCCCGTCATGACTCGACAGAGCTTCAGCCGGTCACGTTACGCACGGTACCGAGGTGGGATCTGGCGGGTGATTATGGTACGGTTGGCGATGGTGCTTGGAGTCGGAACCGACTTAATCGAGATCAGCCGAATCGCAAAAAGCGTCGAGCGGTTTGGCGAGGCGTTCCTGCGACGGGTGTATACGACCGAGGAGGTCGCGTATTGCCAGCGCAAGGTGAAGAACGCGGCGGAGAGCTTCGCAGCGCGGTTCGCAGCGAAGGAGGCGGCGGCCAAGGCCCTCGGGACGGGTATAAGCCACGGCGTGAGTTGGACCGAGTTTGCCGTAAGCCGTGCGCCGGGGCAGAGGCCGATGCTGCGCTTTCACGGCAGGGCTGCGGAGCTGGCGACCGAACTGGGCGTAACGAGAATTTCGTTGAGCCTGACGCATAGCCGGGATGTGGCGATGGCAGTGGTAGTGCTTGAGGGCAATTAACGCTGGCTCCGGCAAAGTGGCTGTCGTTGTGAAGCCCGGGGAGCTCTTTCTGCATCCACTCGATATACGGTTCAGTTGCAAGGCGATAGGACCCGGTTTGGGTGTGCGAAGGCGGCTTTTCCGGGAGGTCCGGATGGTATGCTGGGACCGACTCCGCTCCACGAACCGGTTGTTGGATGTCGCGCTGTTCGTCCGCGCTCACACAGTGTTTTGATTGATTGACGCCAGGAGAGGAAATGCCCAGTCAGCACGAGGTCCGATGGTCGCAACTGAAGGTGGGGATTATCGTGCTGGTAGCGGCCGTCGTGCTGGTCACGCTTCTGTTCCTGATGACGAGTTCTTCGGGAATGGGCATTACGTCGCACAAGCTTGAGGTGACGACGTACTTCGAGAATGCGGCCGGACTGAAAGAAGGCGCGGCAGTAAATCTCCAGGGCGTGACCGTCGGAACGGTGAAGAGCGTCCGGATCGTGGCGACGCCGGACCGCAAACTAACCCCCGTCCAAGTGATCATGAAGCTCGATAGCAAGTACCAGTCGAGCCTGCATAAGGATTCAAAGGCCGCGTTGACGACGGTGGGTGTGCTGGGCGATACGGTTGTCGACCTCAACAGCCAGTTCTCAACCGGCGGACCACTTCAGGATGGAGACGAACTCCATACGCTCGAGACGCCGAACCTGCAGGATGTGGTGAAGGCCAGCCAGGGCACGATCGAAACACTGAATGTCATCCTGGCGAAGATGAACACCATCGTCGATAACTTATCCTCGGGCAAGGGGTCTGTTGGGCAGTTGATCAACAACCCCGATCTGTATAACAAGGCCAATGCCACGGTTGACGAGCTTCATACGCTGACCAAGAACCTGAACTCGGGCCACGGATCTGTCGGAAAGCTCATCAACGACGACGAACTCTACAACAGGTTGAACGGCACGGTTGCAAAACTGAGCGACATCGCGAACTCACTTGACAACGGGCAGGGCACGGCGGGCAAGCTACTGAAGGATGAAACGCTCTATAACAACCTGAACCAGACGCTGACACGTGCGAACTCTCTGATGGCCGATGCGCAGAACGGCAAGGGCGCGGCGGCGCTACTTCTGAACGATCCAAAGTTCCGCGACTCGCTGAACGATACGCTGACGCAGGTGAATACGCTGGTCGCTGGTGTGAGCCAGGGCCGGGGCACGCTGGGTAAGCTTGCCACAGACGATGCGGCTTATACGAACCTGAACAAGCTGCTGACCGAGAGCACGAACCTGGTGACAACGATCCGGTCCGACCCAAAGAAGTACCTTACGATCCACCTCAAGATCTTCTAGTAGCCGCACGCCAGAAGATTGGTCCTTCCACCTTGTTGTGGCATGCGATACTTAGACCTGACATGTACAAAAGAGTCCTCCTCAAACTCTCCGGAGAAGCCCTCGCTGCGGGTGCCGGCTTCGGTATCGATGCGGTCTTCATCCATAAAGTAGCCGCCGAAATCGCCACTGTTCACGCACTTGGATGCCAAATCGGCATCGTCGTCGGGGGAGGAAACTTCTTCCGTGGCGTCGCGCAGCAGGCGATCGATATGGATCGCGTGGCCGCCGATCACATGGGCATGCTGTCGACGGTGATCAACGCCATCGCGCTGCAAGACGCAATCGAGAAGCTCGGGCTGTTCTGCCGGGTGATGTCGGCGATCGAGATGCACCAGGTGGCAGAGCCTTACATTCGCAGGCGGGCCATGCGACATCTGGAAAAGGGTCGCATCGTGATCTTCGCGGCTGGCACGGGAAATCCTTACTTTTCAACCGACACGGCGGCCAGCCTGAGGGCGATGGAAATCAAGGCCGACATCCTTTTGAAGGCTACGAGCGTGGATGGAATTTATACGGCTGATCCGAAGAAAGACCCGACCGCGAAACGGTATGAAACGGTGACGTATAACGACATCCTGCGGCTTGAGCTGAAGGTGATGGATACAACAGCGGTGTCGCTCTGCCGGGATAACAACATGCCCATGATGGTTTTCAGCATGCGCGAAGAGGGGAATATCGCGCGGGTGATCAGTGGAGAGCAGCTGGGGACGATTGTGACACCCTAGCCGCTTTCTGCTTGCGTCTGAAAGGGAGCCTTTGAGGCTCCCTTTCTATGTTTGGTATCGGGTTTGATACGAGAAGCAGAATCAGTGGTCAAAGCAAAAGCCCCGCATCTGCGGGGCTTTTGCCTGCCAAGGGCGAGGCTTAGTTGTCGATCGCCTGGGTCGGATGAGAACCGTTGGCTACCGCCACGGCACAGCTCGGGAGACCGCTCGCGGTGAACGGGGTGTTCTGGATATTTGTAAGGCCGCCGTTGTGTGGGTTGAGTTGCTCCCCGCTTACCGTGTTATCCAAGTTATTTGAAGTAAACAGGTAAATACCGCGGGCGGGCTCAATCGTGACACAGGTGGGGCCGGTGCCAACGGCGATCGAAGCGGAACCGGAGGACGCAGTCAGCGATCCGGTTGACGTGTTGATCACGAAGGCAGAGACCGTGTTCGCGTTGTAGTTGGCGGTATAGAGATAGGTTCCACGAGGATCAATCGTGAGGCCAACCGGGAAGAGGCCGGTCGAGAACGGGCTGCTCACCATCGGTTGCAGGACGCCGCCCGCTTCGACGTCGAAGCCGAAAACTTCATTCAGCGATTGATCCGTCACATAGACGAAGCGACCTGTGGGATCTTCCGCAACTGCGCTCGGGAGGACACCGACCTTGGTTCCGGTGGCGACCGTCGTAGCGTTCACCGTGGTGATCGAGGTTCCCGCGTTGGGGGTCAAGGCTCCAGTTGTGGTGTTCTGGTTGAAGCCGAGGATAGTCGAGTTGCCTGTCGTCTCCTGATCTACCACGTAGACGTAACGAGCAGCGGCGTTCGAGGCGAGCGAGGGACTGGCCACGATCGCAATCGGGTTGTTGCCGACAGGCTGGTAGCTCAGGCCGTTGGTCGTGACAGGGGTACCGAGGCTGTTATCCGAGCCGATGGGGAAGATGGTGACTCCGCCAGGTCCGGGCGACGCCGTCGTGTAGCCAGACTGGTAGAGGAATGCCACATACAGGAACGTCCCGGTGGGATCGATCGCGGCGGCGACAGGGAAACTTCCAGTGACGTTATAAGTGTGCTGGGCGTAGAGCTTACCATCGGTGCCGATAGCGAACTCAACGACAGTGGAATCGTCGCGATGAACGACATAGACGAACTTAGCGTTCGGGGCCGCCACGATGGCGACTGGGTTCTTGCCCCCCGAAGGGATAGGGGAGTCGGCGATCTGGATGAGCGCACCGGACTGATAGTCGACGTTGTACGCGTTGATCAGTCCCGGGTTGGCCTTCGCGGTCGTAACGTAGAGGTACGCGAGGGTGTAGTCGCGGCTGCAAGCCGTGATGCCGAGACCAATCGCCAGGGATAAAATCGAGGCCTTCGCAACCCGGCCTATCGTATGCAACTTCATGCGCTTCCTGATTCCCGGGCGCTGAATACGCGCCCGTCGTGATCTTTTTATGTCTCTTGAGAGCTGATGTGCGAGGCAAGTATCTGCCCCGCACGCAAGCCGCTTCCGCAGATGGGTTAGCTGACGTTTCCGCTGATCGCCAGGCACGTAGCCTGACCGGTCGCTGGGAAGGTCGAGTTCACCCGCAGAGCCGAGAGTTTCCCCGTGTTCTTATCGATGATTTTTCCCGTCACCGTGCCATCGGTGTTGTTGGACGTGTAGATGTACTGGTTGGTCGGATCCTCGGCGAGGCACACCGGACCCGATCCGATCGAGTACGGGTTGTTCGTATCGGCCAGCGCCTGAAGCTTGCCGGTCGTGGCGTCGATCGTGAAGGCCGAGATGGTGCTGTTGGCGTTCTGCGAGTTGGTCGTCGACTGGTTGATCACGTAGAGGTACTTGCTGGTCGAGTCGACCAGGATCTGCGTCGGACCGGAGGTGAGGGCGAGGTTATTGACCGCGCCACCATTCGCCGTGTTGAGCGCGCAGTTGGTTCCTACCGTGTAAGGCAGGATCTGATTCGCACCCGTGTCGGTCAGATAGACGTTGCTGCCCGATACGTTGATCGAGGAGATGCTCTGCGCCGACGTCGTGATGGTCGAGTTTGTGGTCAGGGTAAGCTGGCCCGTGCTCGAGTTGGTCTGATAGGGCGAGATGGTCTGATCCGCAGAGTTGACGGTGAAGAGACATCCGCCGGAGGTGACGCGCACCTGGGTGGGCGACCCGCCAACCGGGAAGTAGGTCTTCTGCACGCCCGTCGAGGAGAGCGACTGCTGGTTGGTGACCAGGGTCAAACGGCCCGTGTCGGCCGCGATTGCGAAGACGGTGATGTCGCCGACAGTCTGCGCGGTCGTCGTGGTGACGCCGTTCACAGTGGTTGTGAGAGCGGGAGCCTGCTGATCGAGGACATAGAGGAAGTTTCCGCCGCTATCGACCGCGAGCCAGACAGGCGTATTGCCCTGGCTGCTGTAGCTCTGCTGGAAGGTGAGCACGCCGTCGCCGCCTACACTGAACTCGGAGATGTTCCCGTTGGTCCCGGTCGCCTTGTTGATCACGTAGACATAGCGTCCACCGGGCTTTACGGCGAGCATGACTGGGTTGGTCCCGCCGGACGCGAACGGAGAGTGCGGGATCGCGGTCAGGTTCCCGGTGAAGTCGTCGATCTTAAATCCGGCAATCTGGTTGTATTGGGTTCCCAGAACCCACATGAAACCGATTGTGCCACCACCACAGGCCGTCATACCCAGGCCCATTGCCACGGATGCTACGAAGGCCATAGAAATACGGCCGATCTTGCTCAACTTCATGCGGTTCCTTCATCCTCGCTGACGGCAAACCGATGCCGTGCTGTGCTGCGAGCAACTCTGTAGGGATATTCCTTCTTCCGATTGTAGAAGCAGACGTGACTTTGCGCCAAT
The DNA here is from genome assembly GCF_004115155.1 of Granulicella sibirica. Lineage (NCBI taxonomy): Bacteria > Pseudomonadati > Acidobacteriota > Terriglobia > Terriglobales > Acidobacteriaceae > Granulicella > Granulicella sibirica. Next base: position 770,794 of record NZ_RDSM01000003.1, on the reverse strand, counting down.
CCGTGTGCCCTATGCGACCTGAAAAGCAGACACTTGAGCGAAACGTAGCCTTGGATCGAACCGGCATACAACTCCCCCGCACTGGTTCGATGGTCGATAGACGGGGCTGAACGCGTTTGGTCGCTGCCAGTCGCGCTTTTTGAAGAATTTAAGTGAGACGGCCGAGCCGAAGCCCGCCCGTCGCTTTCCGGTAGAGGGGCTACCAGACACGGCAGGCGTTCTGAGGCATCATGGGCTGGCCCACTTTGCAGCCAAAGGCTTTACCGAACTCCTCGAAGTTCTGCACGGTTCCTTTGACGCGCCACTCGCCTGTGCTGTGGGGGTCGGTGCGGGCAAGGACGCGGGCGGATTGCTCGGTCTGACTACCGCACCAGACTTGGGCGAAGGAGACAAAGAACCGCTGCGCCGGGGTATAACCGTCCTTCTTTCCGCCAGTGTAGCCGGCGAGGGCATTGGAGTCGGGTTGGGCGATGGCTTCCTGCAGAGCCTGGAAGGCGATGCGGATGCCGCCGTTATCCGCCGTGTTCTCGCCAAGGGTCAGCTTGCCGTTGAGGTTCTGGCCCTCGGCGACCTTGAAGCCTGAGTACTCGGTCGCTTCGCAGTCGGTCCGCTCGTCGAACTTCTTCTTGTCGTCGGCGGTCCACCACTGGCGGACGTTGCCGTGGGGATCATACTTCGAGCCCTGGTCGTCGAAGCCGTGGGTCATCTCATGGCCGATGACGACGCCGATGGCGCCGAAGTTGACCGCGGAGTCCGCGTTGTTGTCGTAGAAGGGCGGCTGGAGAATGCCCGCAGGAAAGTTGATGTCGTTCATCGAGGGGCTGTAGTAGGCGTTTACGGTGGGAGGCGTCATGCCCCACTCCTTCTCGTCGACGGGCTGGCCGAGTTTGGCGAGATCGCGGTTGTTCTCGAAGATCTCGTTGCGTTCGGAGTTGCCGAGGAGGTCGTCCCGCTGGACGGTGAGCTTGCTGTAGTCGCGCCAGTTCTCGGGGTAGCCGATCTTCTGGCGGAAAGCGTCGAGCTTCTTGCGGGCTTCGACCTTGGTGTCATCGCCCATCCAGCCGATGGTGCGGATATCTTCGGCGAGAGCGCGCTCGAGGGCGGCGACGAGCTTCTCCATATTGGCCTTGGCGTCGGGTGGGAAGTTCTGTTTCACCCAGTCCTGGCCGACGGCTTCGCCAAGGGCGGAGTCAGTGAGGCGTGTGCAGCGCTTCCAGCGGGGGGTCTGCTCTTTCTGGCCGGAGAGGGTCGCGGCAAAGAAGTTGAAGTTTTCGTCGACGAATGGTTTCGAGAGCATCGGAGCGGCACCGTGGAGGCCGTGCCAACGGAGATAGCTCTTGATCGCGGGGATACTCTCGTTCTCGATAACGTCACTGGCTGCCTTGACGTAGCCGGGAGAGGCGACATTGAGGGTAGGGGCGGAACCGACACCCATGCCAGCAAGGAACTTCTGCCAGTCGAAGTCGGGCGAGAGGGCTTGGATCTCGGCGACGGTCATGATGTGGTAGCGCTTGGCGGGGTCGCGCATGTCGACACGGGCCATCGACCCTTTGGCAAGTGTGGTCTCAATACGGAGAACATCGGCTGCTTCCTTGGCAGCCAGGTCTGAGGTGTCGCCAAGGAGCTCGAACATCTTGCTGACGTGGGCGACGTACTGCTCGCGGAGCTTCTTGGAGCGGTCGTCGTCGTTGAGGTAGTAGTCACGGTCTGGGAGGGTAAGGCCGCCCTGGTTCGTGGCGAGGATCTGCTTGGTGGAGTCCACCTGGTCCTGGCTGACGTAGACGCCGAAGAAGGCTTCGCTGGCGAACTTCTTCTGCAACTCGAGGTCGAGAGCGGCGATGGCCTTCTTGTCGGTAAATGAGGCGATCGCGTTCATCTCAGGCTGGACGGGCTTGGCTCCGAGCTTGTCTGCGAGATCCTCGTTCATGCAGGCGGCAAAGTAGTCACCGTACTTCTTTTGGAGAGGTGTCTTCGGGGCGTCAGCGGCCGTCTTGAGGTCTTGGTAGAGAGTGTAGAGGTTGCGGTCGGCGAGTTCGTTGAAGCGGCCCCAGCGGGTCTGATCGGGGGGAATGGGGTTCGCCTTGACCCAGTTGCCGCAGGCGTACTGGAAGAAGTCGCTACAGGGATCGGCGGTCTTGTCGATGGCGTTGAGATCGAAGCTGATAGGCTTCTTCGGTTCCTTCGTCGGAGCAGAGGGTGTGGTGTCGGCGGAGACGATGGACTGGCCGAGGCAGAGCCCGCTGATGAGGAGGAAGAGAGAGGATAATACCTTGAGGCGCATAGATCTCCTGAAAAGGCTCTGAGGGTCAATCGCTCTGGAAACCTTGTGTTTGAACGATACAACATGAAAGCCGGGTAACAGGGGTCAGACGGGGGAGAGGAAATCGGTTCGCAGACGCTTCGTTCCAGCCTTCTCAAAACGCACGAGAGCGTTGGTTCCGTGGAGGTCCAGAACCTTGCCTGGGCCGAAGCTTTTGTGGAGTACGGAGGTGCCAACCTGGACAGGATTGAGTCCGAATGGGGCGGGGAGCGTTTCAGGGGCGGTGGTGAAAATGGGGCCGGTGAACGTCTCGACTCTGGTAATGACGGGTTGGAGTTCAGCTACGGAATGCTCGGCTGACTTGCCGTCGCTGCAGTTGTCGCAGCGTCCGCAGGGGTCACCTGCGGGCTCGTTGAAGTAGGCACGAATCATCTGCACACGGCAGCGGGTCGACTCGGCGTAGAGCATCATCTCCGAAAGGCGTTCTTTGTCCTCATGAGCGCGGTCGGTATAGACCTTCAAGATCTGTTCGAGCTTTTCAGTGGTTGGGAGGTCGGCGGCTTCGTAGCCTTTGCGGGTCTTGCGGATGATTTTCAATTCGCCGAGTAGATGGAGGATGACCTGGGTGCGGCGGAGGCCTACTCCCGATTTCCCTGCGATGGATTTTACGTCGGCGGCATCGAGGGAGCGGAAGACGTCTTCGAGTTCGGCGACCTTCGGATAGCGGCCACCGAGGAAGTAACTTTGGATGCGCTTGTCTTCGAGCCGGAAGAGGAGGACGGCGCGGCTGGGCAGGCCGTCGCGCCCAGCGCGGCCTGCCTCCTGATAGTAAGTTTCAAGCGAGTCCGGGAACTCGAAGTGGTAGACAAAGCGGATGTCAGGCTTGTCGATGCCTAGACCGAAGGCCTTGGTGGCGATCATGACGCGATGCACGCCCTCTATGAAAGCCTGCTGGACGCGCTCTCGCTCGCGGATGGGCATCTTGCCGTGGTAGTGGCCGACGGCGATCCCATGCTCCTTGAGCCAGTCGTGAAGTTCGTTGGCCGAGCGGACGCTGGCCGTGTAGATGATGCCAGAGCCGCCGTTCTCCTCGTCGATCATGCTCGTAATGCGGGCTAGCTTGGCATCGTTGTTGACGGTGGCGTGGACGGCGAAGGAGAGGTTCTCGCGCTCGGTTCCGGCGTTGAGGATGGTCGCGTCAGGGGCGTGGAGGACTTCGAGGATCTCCGTGACAACTGCATCCGTTGCGGTTGCGGTGAGGGCGAGGATGGGTGGATTGCCGAGGGCCTTGCGGGCATCGCCAAGGGTGAGAAAGGCGGGGCGGAAGTCATGGCCCCATTGTGAGATACAGTGGGCCTCGTCGACGACGAAGAGGGATATGCCTCCGGCGTGTTTCAGGGAGGCGATGAAGTCTTGATTCTGGAGACGCTCAGGCGTGACGTAGATGAGTTGGGAGCGGCCGTGCGCAATGTGGTCTTCGGCGACTGCCGTCTCACGGGATGTGAGCGACGAGTCGATCTTGTCGACGGCTATGTGAGCCTCTTCGGCCTTTTCCTGCTGGTCTTGCATGAGGGCGATAAGGGGAGAGACGACGAGGACGGGCCTGGGCAGAAAGATCGCGGGTAGTTGATAGGTGAGGCTCTTGCCGGCTCCGGTGGGCATGATGGCGAGGATACTGTGGCCGGCGAAGATGCTTTGGAGCACCTCGCGCTGGCCAGAGCGAAAAGCCTTAATGCCGAAGCGCTGTTTGGCTTCGCGGAGTATGTTGTCCCACGGGATCGAGTGCTTGTCCGGTGGGGCGGAACTGTGCTGCTTTGTGCCCGAACGCATTTCGTTTCAGATGCACGGAAGCCCCCGGCTGAAGCGTCGGGGCGCTTCCGCTTTGATCTCATTAGAGATGACTGGCTAGTTGTTCCGCAGGGCGACCATAGGGTCGATGCGAGAAGCGCGGCGGGCCGGGACGTAGCCCGCAAGGAGAGCTACGGTTCCGAGAACGAGCACCATGGCGAGGAAGGTGACGGGATCGGTGGACTCGGTGCCGAAGAGCAGCGAGGAGATGAGGTGCGAAGCTGCGATGGAGCCGACGGTACCAAGCACAATGCCAATGGCGGCGAGCTTGAGGGTCGTGGCAATGACGTCCCACTTGACGCGGGCCATAGTGGCTCCGAGCGCCATGCGGATGCCGATCTCCTGGGTGCGCTGGGTGACCGAGTAGGAGATCACGCCGTAGATACCGAGCGCGGCGAGGAAGAGTCCCAAGGCGGCAAAGACGCTGACGAGATAGACAAAGAAACGGCGCGGCGAGGTGGCGTGGTCGACGAGGTTCTGGATAGGCTTGAGCTCAACGGCGGGCTGATCCGGGTTGATCTGGCGGAGCATCGTCATGAGGGTAGCCGAGAGAGCAGCCTGGGGGAGCTTCGTTCGAATAACGAGTTGCGCCCCTTCGGGGCCGTCCTGCGAAGCGGGCAGATACATCTGCCAGCCGGCATCGCCCTCGGCGCTGGTCTCACGCATATCGGCGACGACGCCGATCACCCGCTTGTCATCGCCACCGGCCTGCACCATGCGGCCAAGCGGGTCTTCGCCGGGGAAGAGATGCTTCGCGATTGTCTCGTTGATGAGGATCGCGCCGTCGCTCGAAGGTCCGTCCTCCCAAGTGAAGTCGCGGCCCTTGAGGACGTGGAGTCCCATGGCTCTCATATAGCCGGGCGAAACGATATAGACGAACGTCGCTTCCAACTCATCCTTCTTGTATTCGCGGCCTTTGACGGAGACACCCCAACTGCGGTTCCGGCTCATGGGCAGGCTGTCGGCAATGCCTGCCGCTTCGACGCCGGGAAGAGCTTCGGCGCGGTGGACGACCTCCTGCCATTGGGCCCACTGGATCGTCTCGAATGTCTTTCGGTCGGCGGTCCTGGGAATCGGCTTCATGTCGACGCTGATCGCCGCCGCCCGGCTCGGCTCAAAACCGAGATCGACGTCGAGCACCTTCATAAAGCTGCGCAGCAGAAGGCCCGCACCGACGAGAAGGATGCAGGCGAGGGCGACCTCGGAGATGACGAGTGTCGAGCGCAGCCGTTCGCGCTTTGCGCCCGTGCCTGAGCCGTGACCTCCATCTTTGAGGCCGTCCTGCAGATTTCCAGCAGCGATCTTCATGCCGGGAACTAGGCCGAAGATCAGTGCTGTCGTCATCGCGATGAGGACGGTCCATGTGAGGGCGATTCCGTCGATTCGGACACTCGAGAGAAGAGGAAGCGCGATGGATCCCTGGTGGGCGAGATAGGCGGCGAGCGACCAAGCGATCGCGAGGCCGAGCAGGGCTCCGGCGCTAGAGAGGACGAAGCTCTCGGTGAGGAGTTGGCGGACGAGGCGACCGCGTCCGGCGCCAAGTGCGCTGCGGAGGGCGAACTCCTTGCTGCGCGCGGCGGCGCGGGAGAGAAGGAGGTTCGAGAGGTTAACGCAGACAATCAGCAGGATCATGCCGACCGCGCACCAAAGGACGATGAGCGAGCGCCGGAGCTTGCCGCTGACGAAGTCCTTCAGTTCGAGGAAACGGGCGGTGTAAGCGCTGCCGTACTCGGGATGCTGGACGTTAAACTCGAGCTTGGGGAAGATCAGGTCGGCTTCGGCTTGGCCCTGGGCCATGGTGACGCCGGGCTTCAGACGGCCCACGAGGGCGATGGTGTTGCCCTCTTCGCGGATATCCTGCGGAATGACGGGACCAAACATATCCATCCTCGCACCGGGGGAGAAGACGGAGCCGAAGTCGAAGGTGTCGGGGAGGACACCAATGACGGTGACTGGGACATCGTTCAGGCGGATGACCTGCCCGACGACCTCGGGCTTGCCGCCGTACTGGCGCTTCCAGAAGTTATAGCTGAGGACAACGACGGGGCGGCTGTGCTGCAGGGTCTCCTCCAGAGTAAAAAGACGGCCGAGGATCGGCTGCACGCCAAGGGTGGTGAAGAAGTTGCCCATGACATCGAGCTCGGTGACCGGCTTGGGCTGGCCGTTGCCCATGAGCTTGAGATTATCCGGCCCGGAGAAGGCGAAGTAGCCGGTGATCGACTGGAAGGACTTGTTGCGGTCCTGAATCTCCTGAACGGCGTCGGTGGAGAAGGTTGCGGTCGACTCGCCGCCTTTCATGTTCTTGCTGAGGATGCGAACGAGTTGCTGGGGCTGGGCGAACGGCAGCGGGCGTAGGAGAACGGTGTCGACAACGCTGAAGACGGCGACGTTGGCGCCGATGCCGAGGCCGAGGATGAGCACGGCGACGATGGTAAACGCGCGTTCTCGGCCCAAAGTGCGGAGAGTGTAACGGAGGTCCTGGAGGAGGACGTCGAGCCAGGGGAGGCCGCGAGCCACGCGCTGCTGTTCCCTTGCCTGCTGAACGCCGCCGAAACGGATCAACGCCTGACGCTTCGCTTCCTCCGCCGACATGCCTTCGCGCATATTGTCCTCCACTGCCAGTTCGAGATGAGTTTCAAGCTCCGCTTCCAGATCCGCGTCGCGCTCTTCCTTCGCGAAGAAGGACTTGATCCGTGCCACCGCCTCGCGCATCGCGCCCATCAGACGTCTCCTTCTTTAGGCATGGCCAGTACGCGCTCCATCACGCTTGCGAGCCGAAGCCAGTAGGCGGAGTCCTTGGCGAGTTGGCCGAGACCCTCCGCAGTGATGGCGTAGTACTTCGCCTTGCGATTGTTATCCGAGGTTCCCCAAACGGCCGAGATCCAGCCGCGCTGCTGGAGGCGGACGAGCGAGGCGTAGATGGTGCCCTGGTTGATGAGGACCTCGTCGCCGCTGACCTGCTCGATGCGGCGGGCTATGCCGTAGCCGTGGAGGGAGCCCATGGTGGCGAGGGTCTGGAGCACCATGAGTTCGAGGGTTCCCTGGAGGAGATCGAGCTTGGAATCGGGTCTTGAATCAGGCAACGGTAGCACTCCTGTGGCGACGCCACATCAGTGTGCCATAAGACCTGTGGCCGCGCCACAGGAAAATCGCGGCATGCTTCCGCACGCTGAATCAATGCTTATGCCTTCCTGATACGTGCTGGTGCCTAATAGAAGAGTAGAGAAGGTACGCCATGCACCGCTGCTTTTCGCTTTGTCCCCGCCCCGTTATCCGTTCCGCTTCCCCGACCGACGCCCCTCACATTTTCCGTCTGATTCAGAGTCTGTCGGGCGATGGCACGCTCCTGCCGCGTCCTCAGGCCGAGATCGAGGCGCATATCAACTCCTTTTTCGTGGCGGAGACGCACGGGGGAGAGTTTCTTGGGTGCGCCGCCATCCATCGTTACGGCACACATCTCGCGGAGGTCCGGTCGATCGCGACACGGCTTGAGGCACGTGGGCTTGGTGCCGGAGGCATGCTGCTTCAACGCGTCCTAGAAGACGTGAGGAACTCCGGAACGCAGCGCGCCTGCCTGTTTACGCGCATTCCTTCGTTCTTCGCGCGTTATGGATTCCACACCGTTCCGCTCGCGAGCATGCGGGACAAGGTGGCGAAGGATTGCGTCCATTGCGCGCGGCGCGAGCGTTGCGACGAGATTGCGATGGTAGCCGGGGAGCCTCCTATAGCGTGGCCGGTGGCTGCACGCTCGTCGAGCGGTGGCCTGGTTCAGATTGGGCAGGGGTAGAACAGGCCCATGACTCGAGCGACTGCGATTCTCGTACTGATCCTCGCTGCGACCCTGGAGGCTGGTGGAGATGCCCTGGTCCGGCACGGGCTGCACGCCAGGGCAGGCTGGCATCGGTTGGGGCTGTTTGGCCTGGCGGCGATCGTTCTGTTCGCCTACGGCTGGACGGTCAATGCCCCGCCCTGGGATTTCGGCAGGCTGCTTGGGCTGTATGTGGTGTCTTTCTTCCTGATTGCGCAGGCTGTGTCGTGGGTGTTCTTCAAGCAGACGCCATCCACGGGAATTCTGATCGGCGGATCGCTGATCGTGGCAGGGGGCTTTGTCATCTCGCTGACAAAGTAGCCTCCACGTACAGCCTGGACGAGAAATTGTGGGTGGGGAAGTGTACCGGGCGACCTACTGCGCCCATACTAGCCCGTTACCGTTGCTTCCTTCCGGACCTGGCGGGGTTGGCGGGATTACGTCGCGTAGGACCCGGCACAAGAGTGATAATAACACCGTAACCCCTGCTGAACCTACCCCATGGCCGGATCCCCCGAAGCGTTCTACAAGCAGCGCCTGACAGAACTCGACGCCGGACATCGACAGAACCAGAGCTATCACGATCGCCTTTTGCTTGGGGCGACGGTGGCTGTGCTGTTGTTTGCCGGGGCAAATGTTGGGGCCTTTCGGCATGCTCTTCCGGGCTGGGCGGTTGGGTTAGCGGCAGTACCTGCAATTGGGCTGATCTTCCCCTTCTTGAAGAGTCGGCGAGAGCGTGAGCGACTGACGCGAAGTATTGCGCTCTATGAGGCGGGGGTTGCGCGAGTGACGCATCAGCCTGCGAAGCAGCCGCAGACAGGTGAGGTCTTTCGTGATCCGGCTCACCTCTATGACCGCGACCTGAATATCCTGGGGCGTGATTCTCTGTTTGCCACACTTGCGACGACCCGGACGGGATGGGGACAGAGGGCGCTGGCTGGGAGTCTTCTGGTGTCTCCGAGTCGGGAGGAGACGCTGGCGCGGCAGGAGGCGATCCGGGAGCTTGCACCGGGGACACAGTTACGGCAGGAACTGGCCATGCTTGGCTCGAACGCGCTTCAGCCGACCGCGCCGGAGACGTTCGATCACTGGCTGGCGGAGCCGGCGGCGGAGTTTCCTTCGCTGCTTCGGCCGCTTCTGTATGTGACTTCGAGCTTTGCGGGATTGCTTCTGTTGGCCTGGTTGGCCGGGCGGCTTCCGCTGGATACGCTTCTGCCAAATTTGGCAGCTGTCTTAGGGCTGCAGGCGGCGGTGGCACTTCGCTACCGGGCGAAGGTGTTGCCAATTCTCGAGGCGACGGCTCCGCTGCCGGGGCAGGTACAGATTTTGCGAGATGGCCTTGCTCTGCTGCGGAAGCAGAACTCTGCGGCGCGGCATCTGGTCGGGTTGCAGGAGAGCTGTGGCGGAGCGGATGAGGCGCTAGCAGACTTGCAGAAGCAGCTCTTCGTGGTGGAGCAAAGGAAGACGGAGTTGTTTTATCTTCCGGGACTCGTGGTGAATGCGGGGACGCATGCGTCGGTTCGGATTGACCGGTGGAAGAGGCTGCATGGCGGGGCACTGCGCGGGTGGATCGCGGCGTTCGGCAGCTTCGATGCGCTCTCTGCGCTGGCGACGTATGCCTTCGAGCATCCGGAGAATTGCTTTCCGGAGATGCTTTCAGCGGAAGAACCGGCCACGTTTGAAGCTACGCTTATGACGCATCCGTTGCTCCCGAATGCGGTCGCGAACGATATTTCGCTCAACGCGGGCGAGCGCTTTTATCTCATCAGCGGGTCAAATATGGCGGGTAAGTCGACGCTTTTGCGGGCGATTGGACTGACTGTGGTGCTGGCGCGGGCCGGGTGCCCGGTTCCGGCGCGGCGGGCGCGTTTGAGTCCGCTCAAGATTGGGGTTTCGCTCGCTCTGACCGATTCGCTGACTGAGCGAAAGTCAAAGTTTCTGGCGGAGGTGCACAGGCTTCGGGAGATCCTGCTGATGGCTCGGCGGTCACCGGCATTGTTCCTCATCGACGAGCTTTTCAGCGGCACGAACTCATCTGACCGGCTGACGGCGGCGGAAGCCGTTCTCGATGAGCTGCTGACGACCGGTGCGATTGGAGCGCTTTCGACGCATGATCTTGCGTTGACGACGCTCGCTACGGACCCACGGCGTGGGGTGAATGTGCATATGGCAAGTCCGGATCTCGACGACCCGCTGGCATTCGATTACGTGCTGAAGCCGGGAGTGAATACGAGGACAAATGCGCTCGCATTTTTGCGGCTGTTGAATCTGGGTAGCGCTTGAATGGTCCAACCACCTTGCTCAAAGTGATTGATATCTACTAACCTTCTTCGCATGCTGCGCTCCGTGCTCCCTGTCGCTCTGGTTCTCCTGGTTGTGAGTCTTACCGCGACGGCTCAGAAGCACGGATCTCATAAGGCGCTCGACGCGGATGTGCATGTGCGGGTGAGCCCGGATGTGAAGACCGGGATCGAGTCGACAACTGAGTACCCGACGATCCAAATGGCGATGGACCATGCTCCAGACGCGGGGACGGGGCGGGTGTTCGTTCACATCTATCCGGGCCAGTACCGGGAGCGGGTGATTGTGACGCAGAACCGGCCACGGATGACGCTGATCGGCATGGGGTCGTCACCCTCGGATGTGGTGATTACGAACTCGCTCAACGCGAATCAGGCGGGCGGAACCTACTTTACCCAAACCGTCGAGGTGAATGGGGACGAGTTCGAGGCCGACAATATAACGTTTGAGAACAGCGCGGGGAATACGGGGCAGGCGGTCGCGGTCGCGGTGCGTTCAGACCGGGCGATCTTCAAGCACTGCCGGTTCCTGGGGCATCAGGACACGCTGTTTGCCGACTATGGGCGGCAGTACTATACGGGCTCGTACATCGCGGGTGGCGTGGACTTCATCTTCGGGGATGCAACGGCGGTCTTCGATCACTCGGAGATTCACGCTCTGTCGCCTGGGTTCCTGACGGCGCAGTCCCGAATCAAGCCGAGTGAGACGACGGGATTTGTGATTGCGAACTCGCGGGTGTCTTCGACAGTTAACGATGCGGCGGATTTGGGTGGGCGGCGTGCGAGTAACAGCAACAACCCGGCGTCCGGGTCCCGGTCCTCGGCCTCGTCGCAGGGGTCGTTTTACCTTGGGCGGCCGTGGCGACCATATGCGCGTGTGGTGTACCTGAATACGTCTCTCCCGTCCGATCTGAGTTCGGCGGGATGGAACAACTGGAACAAGGAATCAAACGAGACAACGGCGTTCTTCGCCGAGTACAAGAGTTCGGGGCCTGGGGCATCCGCGAAAGATCGTGTGAGCTGGTCGCACCAGCTTACCGACGCTCAGGCGCGACCGTTCGCGACGAAGACTTTTCTGCGCGGGCGGGACAACTGGGATCCCGAGGCTGAAGCGGCAAAGCTCCCTTAGCCGGCGCCCACCTTGCACATGGTGAGTTATTCTTTCTGCGAGGCACACGATGATGACGATTCGTGCGATGGTTCCGCTGGGTCTCCTGCTCTCCGTTCCGTTCGCGATGGCGCAGGTCAACGCTGGTCCGCAGTCGGGAGCGCAGATGCCTCCAGACTACCGTGGACCGGAGATTCATATTCCCGGGATCTACGTCACGCCCGTAGCGGGCGCCCCGTTTACGGCCAAGGTGGATATCGTTTCGACGCAGGTGCTGCCGGACGGCACGTCGGTGACCCGGACGACGATCAACCACATCGCGCGAGACTCGAGCGGGCGCATCTACAACGAGCGCAGACGGCTCGTACCGGCGTCGTTCAAGGGAGATCCGCCGCTGGTCTCGGGACACATCTACGATCCGGCGACGCGGCTCAGCATCTTTACCGCACCGATGACACGGCTGGCACGGGAGACGTACCTGCCTCCGCCACGTAGTCCATCGGCGAATCCGAATCGTCCGAAGCCTACGCCCGATCTCCCAGACCAGGATCTTGGGACCCAGGAGGTCAGCGGCGTTCCCATGAAGGGAATTCGCAAGAGCCGCTCGCTATCCGCGACGATGAGCGGCACAGGCAAAGAAGTGGTGATCTCGGACGAGTACTGGTATTCGCCGGAGCTTGGTGATCAAGCATGAGGATGCGCGTTCGGGGACGCAGTACGTCGCGGTAACCGAGGTCAATCGACATGAACCGGATCCTTCGACCTTCGCGGTTCCGGGAAATTACAAGGTGGTCGACGAGACGCCGCCGACGGTGGAAAGCGCTGCTGCTGGACACTAAACCCCGTAGATTCATGAGCCGCCGCTGGATGGCGATGCGACCGGCAGTTATGCTTGGTGCATGAGAAACATGGGGTTGCGCCTGTTCCTGTTGTGCCTTTGGTCCTGGCTGATCTGCGGGGATGCAGCCAGCGCGCAGGATAGGGCACGCATTCACAGGCTGGACGGCTCAACCATATCCGGTTCGAAGGCTTCGTCCATCGCCCGCAAGGCACTTGCGGATGCCCACGTGACCGGGGCTCAGATTGCTGTGCTGAACGGGGGCAAGGTCGTCTGGAGCGACGCGTTCGGGCTGCGGGATGTCGCCGGGAAGCAGCCGATGACTCTCGATACAGTAATGTGGGGTGCATCGTTTACGAAGAGCATCTTCGCCTCGTACGTGATGACGCTTGTCGATGCGGGCATGATCGATCTCGACAAGCCGGTGTGGCAGTACCTCGGGAAGCCGCTGCCGCAGTTTGACCGCTACAAAGACCTGGCCGGAGATGTACGGTGGCGCAGGATCACGGCACGGCATCTGCTCTCGCATACTTCGGGGCTTGCGAATTTCTTGCAGCTTGAGCCTGACCACAAGATGCGGATTCATTGGGAACCGGGGACGCGATTTGGGTACTCGGGCGAGGGGATGAACCTGCTGCAGCTTGTGGTGGAGACGAGGATGCACAAGCCGCTGCAGGAGTTGATGGGCGAGCGCATCTTCGGTCAGCTTGGCATGACGCGCACCTCGCTTGTATGGCAGGACAGCTTCGCATCGAACATTGCGAACGGCTACGATCCGCAGGGCGTGAGCCTTGGACCTTCGCACCGCGCGAGTGCGAGAGCGGCGGGCTCGATGGTGACGACGATCGTCGATATGGGCAGGTTTCTCGACGGGCTGATGGGCGGACGGGTGATGTCGGCTAAGGCGCAGGCGGACATGTTTCGGCCGCAGGTGGCGATCAATACGCTGCACCAGTTCCCTACGCTTGTGGATACGAAGGGGACCGAGGGGCAGGCAGTGGGGCTGTCGTATGGGCTCGGGTGGGGCTTGCTGGCAGGGACGAAGTTCGGGCCGGCGTTCTTCAAGGAAGGGCACGGGGACGGCGCGCAGAACTACATGATCTGCTTCCGGCAGCGTGGCGACTGCATGGTGATCCTCACCAACAGCGAGAATGGCGAGTACGCGTTCCGCACGCTGCTCGAGAAGATCCTCGGCGATACGGTGACGCCGTGGGAGTGGGAAGGCTACACACCGGCCGGAGTCGTCCTCGGGCAGAAAAACAAGTGAGCGGATCAGTAAGCGGGGCGCTTGAAAGACTGTAAATGCGCGATGGCTTCTTCGGCACGTGCTCGGAGTTGCATAAGTTCCTGGGCGGGCTTTTTGCGGAGCGTATTGTAGGGCATCTGGAGGCGGAAGTTGCCGGCGAGGATGTCCTGGTTCCGCTCGAGGAAGGTCCAGTAGAGCGAGGTGAACGGGCATGAACCTGGGCCAGTGGACTTCTTCGGGTCGTACTGGCAGTGGCCGCAGAAGTTCGACATGCGATTGATGTAGGCGGCGCCTGAGACATAAGGCTTGGTAGCGGTGAGGCCTCCGTCGGCGTACGTGGCCATGCCGAGAACGTTGGGTTCGACCACCCAGTCGTAGGCGTCGACATAAGCGAACCAGAACCAGTCGGTGAGCTCGCGTGGGGAGAACCCGCAAAGATTAGCCAGGTTCGAGAGAACCATAAGGCGCGTGATGTGATGCGACCATCCCTCCTGAATGACCTGGGCGACGACAGTGTCCATGCAGTGCAGACCGGACTTCACGCCCCAGTAAACAGCGGGTAAAGGAAGGGATGCGCCGAGGGCTGAGGGCCTTGCTCCAGCATAGGGATCGGCCTTGCTTATGGCTGATGCGTAGGCTTTGGTTGCCTCTTCGGTCCGGTCAGGGGAGACCTCTTGGGTGAAGCGTCTATGCTCCTGTGGAACGTGGCCGGCGAGGAGGCGATAGCCGTCGGTCTCCCCGTGCAGATGACGCATGAACTCGCGCCAGCCAAGGAGTTGGCGAATGAAGCCCTCCGCGCTCGCGAGTGGGATGGCTCCCGCCTCGGCCGCCTGGGCGACGTCTCGGACGAGGTCAAGAGCGAGCAGGCGGCCGAGGTTCAGCAAAACCGAGGTCTTCGAGTGGAAGAGCTGGCCGTGGTCGTCGCGCATGGCGTCTTCGAAGGGGCCAAAGTGCGGAAGAAGATGCTCGAGGGCGAAGCGCCACATGAGATCGCAGTCTGCCTGGGTACATGGAAGGTCAAAGCCGTCGATCTCGCCGAAGTGCTGCGCGTAGGTCTCGCCGACAAAGGCGATTACCTCCTCAGTAATCGGATCGGGCCGGAATTTCGGAGGCTTGGGAACGGGGATCTGGTTCTTGTATGGATTGCGGTTATCGGCATCGAAGGAGAACTGTCCGCCGACGGGCTTTCCGTTCTGCATGAGGATGCCGGTCTTCTGCCGAGCCTTGCGGTAGAAACGATCCATGACATAGCTCTTGCCCGGCTTGTACGTGCCGTAGACCTCAGTGAAGTCGGCGGTCCTCGAAGCCCAAGTGGTGTCTTCGGCAAACTTCATTTGAAGGCCATTCTCAATGGCGGTCGCGAGATCGAGGCGCAGCTCACGCTCGGCGGGAGTCATACAGGTGAGCTCGGGTAACGCGTGCTCGCGCTGTACATCGACGAGAGCCTGCCCATGGCTCTTCGGCGAGAAGACGTAGAGAACGGAAACTCCGCGTGCGGCCTGTTCGAGAGCGAAGTGGCGCATGTTCGAGATGAGCACGACAAGCTTTTTCTTGTGATAGGGACGGCGCAGTGCCTTGGCCGTTGATTCGACGATGACAACGCCGGTCGCAGCGGCGCTCTGCTCGGTGAGTGGGCCAGTGCGGTCGGTGTAGCGATCGTAAGGGATATAAATCCAGCGACGCTGCTTGATGTCGGCGGCATCGGGAGCGGACTTTGCGATCTGCTCTGCGAAGGAAGGCATGCCCGGTGTGATGCCTCGAGAGCAGGCAACGACAACATCCTGGGAGTTCCGGTTTCCGTTCATCGAACTGATGGCTCGATAACGCTTGCCGTTTCGAGCTTCCTTGTCGTTCTGGCCCACGTCGTAGTTAGGAGAACACCGGCGACGACGAGTCCAGCACATAAACCCATCCACAACCCGACGGCTCCGAGCTTCATATGAAAGCCGAGCCAGCAGC
Organism: Granulicella sibirica; assembly: GCF_004115155.1. NCBI lineage: Bacteria > Pseudomonadati > Acidobacteriota > Terriglobia > Terriglobales > Acidobacteriaceae > Granulicella > Granulicella sibirica. The sequence continues at coordinate 755,427 of NZ_RDSM01000003.1, read as the reverse complement.
CGACGGGCAATCCGATGACCCAGTAGCCGAGGAGCTGAACGTAGAGGCCGGCATGGGTGTTCCCGGCTCCGCGAAGGGCTCCATTGGCGGTGATCTGGAGGCCGTCGAAGAACTGAAACGCGGCGGCCACGTAGAGGAGCGGGATTGTCGCAGCGATGATGCTGGTGTCATGCGTGAAGGAGCCTGCAATGACTCCGGGCACGACGGTGAGGATGAGGGACATGACTGCCATGCAACCTGCGCCGAGGGCGATGGCCGCCCATCCAGCCGAACGCGCTTGTTCGGGCGACTTGCGGCCGATGGCCTGGCCGACGCGGACGGAGGCGGCGGCGGAGATAGCCAGCGGAATCATGAAGGTGAAGCTGGCGCAGTTGAGGGCGATCTCATGTCCGGCGAGAGGCACGGCTCCCATCGTTCCGATGAGGAAGGTAACCGCTCCGAAGATGGAGATCTCGACGAATATCTGCGCGCCGGCGGGGGCTCCGAGAGCGGCGAGCTTCCAGACGCGGGCCTTCTCGAAGCGGCGTGTCATGCGGCGAAGGCCGTAGTCGTGACGGCGATCGACGCGGAGGATGGTGACGATCAGGAAGACGGCGAGGTAGAGGCGGGAGATCGAGGTCGAAAGGCCTGCGCCGTAAACACCCATCGCCGGGATGCTGATCGAGCCCCAGTGATGGCCCCAGCTATGGCCATAGATGAGGAGCCAGTCCATGAGGATGTTGCAAAGATTCGCCGTGACAAGCGCGACCGCGATGGGCTTGACGTGGTTGAACGCCTGTAGATAGCGGCGGAGGGCGAAGTAGAGGAAGAGAGCGGGTGTGCCCCAGTTGAGCGCGTGCAGGAAGCTGACCGCGCCGACGAGGACGCCGTGGTCGATCGGCATGCGCATCAAGGCAAGGGGCGCGAGCAGGACTACGGTGATGAGCGAGAGGGCGAGGCCGCCGGCGAGGATGAGGCCATGCAGGAACCAGCGGTTCGCCTCGTCGAGTTCGCCTGCACCTTGCGATTGCGAGAGGTAGGTATCAAGACCGAGGAGGACACCAGCGATGCCGAAAGTTACGGTGTTGTAGAGCACCTGCCCGAGCGCGGCAGAGCCGATCGCCAGGACGGGACGATCCATGTGGCCGACCATGATGGTGTCGACGATGCCCATCGCCATCCAGCCGAGTTCGGCAAGGATAAGTGGAAGGGCAAGGGTCAGCATCGGCCGTATCTGTTCTTTGACAGGCATAGCCGTCCTTAGTGTTGTTATGAGTTAGACAGGCGTAATGATTCCGCCGACGGGCATGCTGGTTGGCAGCGTGCCGGGACGCCGAAGATGCATAGCCTCGGCGGTCATATCAGTGTATTTGAGGCCGCCCCCGGTGTTGAAGAGAACGACGCGGTCGGTTGACTTGAGGTCTCCTGAAGCGATGAGCGAGTCGTAGGCTGCCGTTGCGGCCGCGCCTTCGGGTGAGAGGAATATTCCTTCCTGCTTGGCCCAATCGAGGACGCTCGCGAGGATGGCCTCGTCAGAATAGGCGAGGGCGGCACCCCCGGAGGCGCGGACGATCTCGAGGATGATGACGTCGCCGTAGGGCTTGGGTACACGGAGACCTGCGGCAAAGGTGGAGGCGTGCTCGAAGAAAGTGCTGACGTCCTTGCCTTCGGCATACGCTTGCGCGACGGGGGCGCATCCGCTCGACTGCAGCGCGAACATGCGGGGGCGCTTGCCAGTGACCCAGCCGAGGGCTTCCATTTCTTCGAAGGCCTTCCACATGCCGATGAGGCCTACGCCTCCTCCGGTGGGGTAGAAGACGGCGTCGGGGTACTCCCAGCCAAGCTGCTCGACGAGTTCATAGCCCATGGTCTTCTTACCCTCGACGCGGAAGGGTTCCTTGAGGGTAGAGATGTCGAACCAGACCTGCGATGGGTCGGTCCCGGTTTCCTTCTGGGCCTTGATGCGCTCGCCGACCATACGGGCGCAGTCGGAGATGAGGCCGTCGACCATGGTGACGTCGGCTCCGTACACGACGCCTTCGAGGTAGTTGGCGAAGGGGACGTCTTTGGGCATGAAGATGTGGGCGGCGATCCCGGCAGCGGCGGCATAAGCGGCAAGGGCTCCGGCAGCGTTCCCTGCTGACGGCACGGCGAGGTGCTGGAGCCCGTAGTGCTTTGCCATCGTTACGGCGAGGCAGAGGCCGCGGGCCTTGAAGGTGCCGGTGGGGTTTGCGCCCTCCTCCTTGACGAAGAGGTTTGGGTAGCGTTTGCTGCGGAGCATGGGGGTCCAGCCCTCAGCGAGGGTCACCGGGGTGACGGACGGCAGGACGTCGCGGTAGCGCCACATCCCGAGGCTTGCGGCAGATTCAGCGGCATAGCGGGCGGGGTTGACGCGCTTCGCGGTGTGCTTCAGGGAGTCCATGTCGTAACGAACGTAGAGAGATCCGGCGCAGAGCGGGCAGAGCGTCTGCGGCACATCAGCCGAGACGTGATGGTGGCAGCGGACACACTCGAGAAAGGCGATTGCGGGCATCTGGTTATGGTACCGGAGCCCGGATTGTGCCGGGCTCCGGACGAGGGACTCAGTGCGTGATCGGGCCGATGCGCGTTACGCCGAGCCAGCGACGTGCGCTGACGTCGGCGGCCACACTAAGGGCGAGAAGCACCACACTTACGGTGAACGCTCCGATGATCCATCGGATCTCGATCCGCTCCTTGAGAAGGAAGCGGTCGAGGATGCCGAGGACGAAGACGAGCACGGAGGCTTCCGCACAGAAGGCGGCAAAACGGCCAGCCGAGGCCGACAGGATATCGGCCAGAACACGGGGCTTTACGGGCGCCTGGGCTGCGGAGGGTATATCGGGGAACGCGAGGAGGCCGCCAGCGGGATCCGCCATGGAAACGCCTTCGACGAGACGCAGGGAGCGAGGCGTTGGCTTGGAAAAGCTGGCCGGAGTGGCCGGAAATACCAGATCGGAAACTGACAGCAAACTACGGCGTACCGCAGAGGAAGTTGATTGGTGAAACATAACGAAGCCTTTGTAATGCTGTGTTCATTATCGTCCCGCCAAACAGCTGCCATGGTGAATTTCCCGTAAATGCTTTTTATCGAAGCACATACGAATAATCATTCACCGCGATGAGAGAATATGCAGGTGATTGCCCTAAATGCTGCCCCCTCGCATCTCTTATCTCCTGCAAAGCTTCCGGTGCGTTTAGTCGCCGTCGACATGGATGGAACGCTGCTTGGGGAAGAGGCAAAGGTGTCGGCTCGAAACCTCGCGGCGATCGCGGCTGCGGAGCAGGCGGGAGTGCATTTTGTGATTGCGACCGGGCGGCGGCACTCGTATGCCATGCGGGTCTTGCGGCCTTTGGAGCTGACGCCTTCGAACGTGCTGATTACGTCGAATGGTGCTGTCGTGCGGATGGTGGACTCGCGGTTGATTGAGACGACGCATCTGCCTATCTCGACTTCGCGCTGGCTGTTAGCGCATCTGGCCGAGTTTCGCAACGCGCTGGTGATTACGTTTGACCGGGTGGGGGCGGATGGGGACGATACGCGCGGGGCGCTTGTGGTCGAGGAGCTAGAGGATCTGCATAACAGCATCGGGAAGTGGATGCAGGCGAACGAACCGTACATCGACCATGTGCATCCGCTTGAACTGGCGCTGGAGGCGGACGCACCCATCCAGATGATGCTGTGCGGGACAGTGGAGAGGATGCGGCGGGCTGAGGCGCACCTGCTGCGGGATCGGCGCGTGTCTCCGGTGGGCAAGTCGACGCTGGATCCGGACGTGGAGATTCAGCTTGCGCGGACGGAGTATCCGGAGAGGAATCTCTCGATCGTGGATATTCTTCCGGCTGGCTGCTCGAAAGGGACGGCGATCCTGCGGTTCGCGCTCTCGCAAGGGATTGTGCCGGGCGAGATCATGGCGATCGGGGATAACTGGAATGACCTCTCAATGCTCGAGGTGGTCGCGCATCCGGTGCTCATGGAAAACGCGCCGGACGATCTGCGAGCGGTTGCCGAGGATCGGGGATGGACGATTGCGCCCTCAAATCTGGAAGACGGAGTGGCGCAGGTTCTCGAATCGGTCCTCGCGGATACGCCCGCTGAGCGTGAGTGAGAATGGAGTCCACGGTATCCCCCACTCCCCCAAGTGGCGTAAAGTCTTCTATCCATAAGAGTTAGCGTTGGACTTCACTGCTAAAGTCTTGAAAACATTGGGCCGGGTTTTTCAAAGTCTTCATTCGAAAAGAGATAGGCTCACCACGCACGGTGGACGAATTCAGAGATGCTTTCTCCATCTGAGACTTTCGCTACGTTTGTCTCCCATAAAAGTCCAAACCATATGCAGGCCTATAACCGTCCCGGAATGTTAGCCTAAACGCGTGCCGCGCTCCCGCAGACTTCGTCGCGCCTTCATGCTGCTTGCAGCGACCGCGGTCATAGGTCCCGTTGCGAGGGCTGCTGAGCACATCACACTGACCAACGGGTTCGAATTGGACTGCCTGCGGCGGGAGATGCTTCCTGATTCGGGGAAGGTCCGGCTGTATCCGCTGACGGAGGCAAACGCCAACGGGGCCGAGCCGTCGAGTTACATGGACGTTTCTCCTGAGGCTATCCGGCTGATCGAGCCATTGGCGGATCTGCCGAAGGCGATCCTGCCTTCCTCTCCCCTTCCCGCGTTTGCCGCCCCGGCTCCGGCCAGCCTTCATTCCCTTCTCAGCCAGGCCGGAGCCGCGCACCACATCGACACGGACCTCCTCGCCTCGCTCGTCAACGCCGAATCTGGGGGCCACGCGAACGCCGTCTCGCGCACGGGCGCACGCGGCCTGATGCAGTTGATGCCAGGCACGGCAAGCTCGCTCGGTGTGCAGGACGCCTTTCGCCCCGAACAGAATGTTGCCGGCGGCACGACGTATCTCGACCAGCTTCTGACGCGCTACCACGACGACATCGCGCTTGCGCTCGCGGCCTATAACGCAGGACCGGGAGCCGTCGACCGCTATCACGGCATTCCGCCTTACCGCGAGACACGGGCGTACGTCGCCCGCATTATTACCGAGTACAACCGCCGCAAGAGACAAGCCCTCCTGGCCACCGCTCACCAGCCCTGACCCTCACACGGAGAGCCACTTTGCCTGCAGCTTCACCCTCGTCGTCGAAACGAAACCAGCGCGTTCTGATAATCATTGTGGCTCTCGGCCTCGTCGCCCTGGTCTATCACTTCCGCTCGCGGATCCACTTCGACGGCCCTACGTTCGTGCAGCAAGTGCGGCTGGCGAGCCCATGGCATGTGCTGACCGCACTCGCCCTGATTCTTTCGACCTACTGGATGCGTTCGGCCCGCTGGGCCACATTTATCTCGCCGGTGCGGCGGGTTCCGCTGTTCTCGCTGACGGGGTCGCAGTTCATCGGGTTCACGGCGGTCTCTCTCTTCGGACGCCTGGCCGACCTGACGCGGCCTTACCTGATCAGCAAGCGTGTCGAGCTTTCGGTGTCGTCGCAGGTGGCGGTCTACACGATCGAGAGAATGTTCGATCTTGGCGCGGCTGCGGTGCTGTTTTCGTTCGCGCTTGCGATCACACCGCGCACAGCTCCGCATCACGAGATCTTCGTGCGATCCGGGGTGCTTGCACTCGCCGGGACGGCGTTCCTGGCGGGGTTTGCCCTGGCGATCCGGCTGGCAGGGCCTGCGCTGGCGAGAATGGTGCGGGCGACGATCGGACGCGTCTCAAAACCGCTCGGCGAGGGGATCGCGGAGAAGATCCTCGGGTTCCGTGAGGGTCTGTATGTGCTCTCGTCGGTACGCGACTTTGCCGCCGTTTCGGCGCTCTCCATGCTGATCTGGACGTGTGTCGCGTTTTCTTACGTTGAGGCAGTTCACGCGTTTCCGCACACGCCGGAGCTTGCGACGCTTCCCTTCTCGCGGGTGATGCTCCTGATGGGAGCAAGCATGGGAGGCTCTCTGCTGCAGCTTCCCATCATTGGCTGGTTTACGCAGGTGGCCGTCACGTCGGCGGCCATGTACACGTTCTATGGCGCGCCGATTGAAGCCGCAACGGCGTGTGGCGGCGTCCTCCTGCTGAACAACGTGCTGTGCGTCATTCCCATCGGGATCTTCTACAGCCGGCTGGAACGGGTGAGCCTGCGGGCTGCGACGAAGGAGTCATCGACGTTGGAGTCTGACAAGGCTTAGGGACGGTCTCTGCCTTGCGCTGCTAAAATCGTCAGAACTAAATGAAGTGCCCTTACTGTGGATTTGCCCAGGACCGTGTCGTCGACTCCCGCGAGAGCAAGGAAGCCGACTCGATCCGCCGCCGGCGCGAATGCGAGCGATGCCAGAAGCGTTTTACCACCTACGAGCGGATCGATGAGATCCCGTACATGGTCATCAAGAAGGATGGACGGCGGGAGAAGTTCGACCGGCAGAAGGTCCTTTCGGGGCTGATCCAGTCCTGCCAGAAGCGCAATGTTTCAGCCGCGCAGTTTGAGTCGATCGTCGACCAGGTCGAGGCGTTCGTCGTGGACTCACCAGAGCGTGAGCGTTCCACTTCAGCTGTTGGCGAGCTGATCATGGGTCGCCTGAAAGAGATCGATACGGTCGCGTATATTCGGTTCGCCAGCGTCTATCGCGACTTCAAGGATGTGCGCGAATTCAAAGCCGAACTCGAGGAGCTGCTGAGCGGCAAGGATACCCGCAGCAAGCGTCCCCAACCAAGATAACGAATCAACGACACACGCAAAGGAAGACTGACTGACCTATGGCTACCACGCACAAGATCACCCTCGTCCCTGGAGATGGCATCGGTCCGGAAGTGACCGCCGCCACCGTCTCGATCCTCGAAGCAGCCGCGAAGATTACCGGAAGCTCGTTCGACTGGCACACGTTCGATGCGGGTGCCGATGCGTTCGCCAAGACCGGCGAGTACATCCCGAAGGCGCTTTATGAATCGATTGAGGCGAATAAGGTCGCGCTGAAGGGACCCGTGACCACGCCCATCGGCGGTGGCTTCTCCTCGATCAACGTGACGCTGCGCAAGAAGTTTGATCTCTACTCGAACTTCCGCCCGGTGAAGAGCCTCCCCGGGATCAAGACGAACTACCCGAACATTGACCTCATCATCTTCCGTGAGAACACCGAAGACCTATATGCGGGGCTCGAGGTGATGATCAACCCGGACATCGCGCAATCGCTGAAAATCATTACCCGGAAGGGCTCCACGCGGATTGCACGGTCGGCGTTCGAATACGCGAAGAAGCATGGACGCAAGAAGGTGCATGCGATCCACAAGGCGAACATCATGAAGCTGTCCGACGGGCTCTTCCTGAAGTGCTGCAAGGAGGTCGCGGAAGAGTATCCCGAGATCACGTATGCCGAGCACATCGTCGATAACACGTGCATGCAGTTGGTGATGAATCCGTATCAGTACGACGTGATCCTGACGGAGAACCTGTACGGCGATATTCTTTCGGATCTTTGCAGCGGACTGATCGGCGGGCTTGGACTTGTACCGGGCGCGAACCTTGGCGCGGACTGCGCGATCTTCGAGGCGGTGCATGGCTCGGCTCCGGATATCGCGGGACAGGATAAGGCGAACCCGACGGCTCTGCTGCAGTCGGCGATACTGATGCTGCATCATCTTGATGAAACAGCAGCTGCGAATCTCGTCCAGGGTGCGCTCGAGACGGTCTATGCGGAGGGCAAGTCCCTCACGCGCGATATCGGCGGAACGAGTGGGACAAAAGCCTTCAGCGAAGCGGTGATCGCGGCGATGGGCGCCAAGTAGAAACGGCTTCTAAGCCCCATGCATCACTTGGCGATGCATGGGGTCTTTTCGGCCTGCTTCGGGCGATCATTCGACCGGCACACTGAAGAGATGCATCTCAGCAGATAGATACTTACACGCCTTCCGCGGCTGGACCGGCTCTTTGCTGTGATCCGCCTCGCTCTTATGAAGGAGACTCCCTCCCATGAATCGATTTCCCGTTTCTGTTGTTGCCGCTTTGCTGCTGGTGTTCACGGCTTGCAAGAAGGCTCCTTCTCCCGCCTCGAACGGTCCGGCCCCCACCGCTGATCCGGTTACGGCGTCTGAGCCGCTCAATCCCGCCACGCTCGGAGATGTAACCGGCACGATTACGTTCAAGGGCAAGGCGCCTGAGGCGCTTACGATCGATACGTCGATGGACCCTGCCTGCGGGTCTCCAGGTGGATCTCCGAAGGCGGAGCAGTACGTCGTGAACAACGGCAAGCTGGCAAACGTCTTTCTTTATGTCAAGAACGGTCCGGTCGCGGCCATGAGTGTTGGGACCGCGACAGATACACCTGCTGTGCTCGACCAGAAGGGATGCGTGTACGTCCCGCATGTGATCGCGATCATGCGTGGAGGAAGCGTCGAGTTTCATAACGACGATCCGACGATGCATAACATCCACACTCTGGATGCAACGGTGGGTAATGAGACGGTCGATATCTCGCAGGGTCCGCATGGTGCTCCGCAGGTGAGGTCCTTTCCGCAGGCCGAGAACATGATCCCGGTGCGGTGCAACAACCATCCGTGGATGAACGCGTTTATCAACGTGTCTCCCACGGCCTTCTTTGCTGTGAGCGATCCCACAGGGCACTTCACTCTGCGTGGTCTCCCGGCTGGGACATACACGATCGGCGCGGTGCATGAGAAGCTTGGCGAGCAGACAATGCAGATCACTGTCAACGCGAAAGCCACGGCGACGGCGGACTTTGCGTTCGCGGCCAGGTAGCTCCGATGTAGACTGCTCGGCAGGGTATATACGATGACCTTCCCGATCCACCATCTTTCGTTTCTCTTCCTGGTCGTGGCGCTGTTTCTTCCGCGCATTGCGTTGCTGGTCACCTACCTGGAGAACGGCCTTCTGGAGTTCCACCTGACGGGTCTTCTGCCACCGATCATGTGGCTCATCCTGCCGCGTGTGCTGGTGCTGTACATCATCTATCTCGATCAGGGAACGAGCGGGTGGTTCTTCCTGCATCTGCTCGCGCTTGTGCTTGCCTTCAGCGGTGGCGGGACCTACTACAAGGGCCGCGGGCGGCGTAGGGATCGGTAGAGTATGCGAGATGATCGGAGGTTGGCAGCCATAGGGCTTGTGGGCGGGCTGGGCCCGGCTGCCACTGTTTTCTACTACCGGGAGCTTCTTCGCATGCTCAAGGCTGCGAAGCTCGCTCCTGCGATCTTTATCGCGCATGCCAATGTTAGCTATGTGCTTGAGGCTATCGCTGGAGATCGGCTCGAAGAAGTGGCGGGTTACCTGGGCGGTCTACTCGCTTCCCTTGAGGTTGCGGGAGCGGGCATCACGGCCATCACGGCTGTCGGTCCACACATCGCAGCTCAGTATCTGTCACCTTCGAAGGCGCGGCGAATAGACCTGATCGAGACGATGCTCGCTGCGATCGAGGAGCTGGGTGTGCGGAGGATTGCACTGCTTGGGCCGAAGAAGGTAGTGGAGACGGCGCTGTTCGGGCGGCTGGATCGCTTCGAGGTCGTCATGCCACATGCTTCGGTCATCGAACGCCTTCATGAACTTTATTTCGGGATTGTGCGGGATGAGGCTGCTCCAGCTTCAGTCGTGAATGAACTGGAAGAAATCGCGCTGGGGCTTCATGATTGCGGGGCCGAGGCTGTCGTCCTGGCAGGGACTGAGTTATCGCTGGCCTTCGATCCGGCGCGGGAGAGGGGCTTTCCTGTGCTCGACGCCGGACGGCTGCACATTGACGCCATCGTAAGGGCGCTGCGAGTAGCCGAAGAGTAAGCTGCCTGACGCGAACCGGCCGTTGTGAGCCCCTGGTGTGGGCCTTACAATGAAGGGCGTCTGCCGAAGTTGAGGCGGCGCTGTCGAATCCCTGGCAGCTAAATCAGGAGATCATGCCCGACGCCGTACTCGCTTCCGTGTTTGTGCTGATGTTGATTGCTCCGTGCGCCTTCGCTGTCGCTGCGGGGCGGCGACAGGAACGGGAACTCGAGGAAGCGTTGGCGGTGCCCAAACGGCTGGAGTCCCTTGTCGTCGAGCCGGTGGCGGCAGAAGAAGGAGCCGTTGCGGTTGAGTTGAGCGGGGAGACGGTCACCCAGCCGGAAATTGTCGTAACGGCCTTGGTTGAAGCTACGGAAGCTGCGCCGATCGAAATCGAAGTGGAGGCTGCGCCGGAATCACTCTCGGTCGCGGCAAGTCAGACCCGCACGGACACCTTTCTGCAGAGACGGGCGGAGTGGGCCCAGATTGAAGCTCTGCTCGCCCAGGCTGACGCGGCGAGGGCGGACGCGGTGGCCTTGATGGCGCTTGCCCGGGCTGCCGCGGCGAAGGCCGACGCGGCGGCCGAGCTGGCGGAGATTGCGGCACGTGAGATGGAAGACGCCGCCCACCTGGCTGCCACGATTCGTGAGGGCTATGCGCGGGATGCGCGGGGCGGGGGACCGAATAGTCCTCTGCCGGAGACGCATCCGTCGCTTGATTTTCCCCGGTCCCGCGGACCCCGCAGGGCAGCCTGACGCCCGCTGCTAGACTTGCTGGGTGAGCTTCTCCTCCGCCGCGCTGATCGGGTTCTTCCTGGGCTTCGTCTTCGGGGTGGGGTGTGCCCTGGCGGTGATGTACTCGATCTATGCCGGAGGGTACAGGGCTGCGGTGAAGGATTCCACGCTGCCGATTCCGCCGGAGCGGTTGACCAAGACGCTGGAACGGCTACGAACGTCAGGTCCGGGGCTTTAGGCTACCGCACCCCTGCTCGCGAGTTCGGCGCGCATCTCTTTGACCTCGCGGGTAAGCGACTCGACGGCACGCATCAACTCTGAGCGTTCGGCATCATCCCTGGAGGGGGTCATATGTTCGACATAGAAGTTGCCACTTGGTTCGAGGACGCACTTCTCGACCTCGGAAGGGTCGCTTAAACCCTGCTTGTGTAAAACCTCACGAAGCTCAAGCTCCGTCATCTTCTCTTTGTCGAGCGCTACCGTGTCGATCACACCGTGACGGATGAGGACGGTCTCAGAGCCCTCGAGAGCCTGGTTCAGTTTTGGCATGCGATAGAGAAACCAAGAGAGAAACCAGTTCACAGTCAGGAGGGAGAAGGCTCCGATTATGCCTCCCGTAACCGAATTGTCGTCTCCGATGATGGCGTTCTGAACGGTGTTCGAAAGGCTGAGCAGGACGACGAGGTCGAAGGGGTTGAGCTGGGCCAGTTCCCTCTTGCCGAAGAGCCTCAGGAATAGGATGAGGCAGACATACACGATCATCGGCCGGAGGATCTTCTCGAGGATCGGCATGTGGAGGTGAAACATACTTTCGATCATGCGATCTCCCGTCCGCTGACCGCGTCAGCCGCACATTGGCCCAGCTTCTGCACCACGAAAACGGCTAGGAATAGCGCTTCTGATGCCATTCCCAGGCGCTCGTGATGATCTCGTCCAGCGCTCCATGTTGCGGATTCCAGCCCAATTCGGCACGAATCCTGTCGGAACCTGCCACCAGAACCGCCGGATCACCCGGCCGCCGGTCACATTCCTCCACCTCGATCGCTTTCCCCGTCACCCTCCGCGCCGCCTCGATCACTTCGCGGACCGTGAAGCCCGTGCCTGTGCCGATGTTATAAATCATGCGGCTGGGTTTGGCTTCATCGGTAAGTGCTTTGAGGGCAAGGAGATGGGCGTCGGCAAGATCGCGGATGTGGACGTAGTCCCGAACGCAGGTGCCGTCCTTGGTGGGATAATCCTGGCCGAAGATCTTGATGTTCTTGCGGCGTCCGAGGGCGACATCCAAGATGAGCGGGATAATGTGCGACTCGGGTTCGTGAGCTTCGCCGTAGCCTTCGATCGCGCCGGCGACGTTGAAGTAGCGCAGGCTGGCGTAGCGCATGCCATGGATTTTGTTCATCCAGCGGAGGATGTGCTCGACCAGGAGCTTGCTCTCGCCATAGGCATTGGTCGGTTCGAGCTTCGCATCCTCGAGGATGGGGGTCTTTTCGGGCTCGCCGTAGCAGGCTGCGGTCGAGGAAAAGACGAGCCTTTTCTGTCCGGTTGCGAGCATCGCCTCAAGCAGTGTGAGGGTGGAAGCGGTGTTGTTCCGAAAGAAGATCTCCGGCTTCACCATGCTCTCGCCCGCTTCGATCAACGCAGCGAAGTGCATGACCCCGTCGAAGCTACCGTTGCGGAGCGTGGTCTGGATCAGGTCGCGATCGGCCAAGTCGCCTTCAACGAAGGTTGCGGCTTCCGCGACGGCAGATCGTTTGCTGTGGCTCAAATTATCGAAGATTGTGACGGAATGACCGCTCGCGAGCAGAAGTCGCACGACTGTTCCGCCGATATATCCTGCACCACCAGTAACAAGAACGTTCAAAATCTTTACCCTCGAGTTTGCTTTGCAGCAGTTCAGGCACCCGGTAGGACCCTGTGACGCGTCTTACCGATATACAGCTAAGGTATCAGTGTCTGCCATGCGGGCGCGATCAAACGAGAAGACAGGTAAACTAGAGTGATGGTTCCGTCGTCGTAACGAGTGCATGAAGAGAAAAGATCTCAATCCATGCATCAATGGTCCGCTTCCTACTCCCCTGAGCATGGCTCCAGACCGTGCAGACCCCCAAAAGTTGCATCGTTTGCGCCGCGTGAACCTGCTATTGTCGCACCTAAACGGCTCACATGCAGAGCCACAAACTGGCCGTTTTCCGAGGTTTCTAGATGATGACTAAGCCGCTCCGTTCCGAAGCGACCGCGCCGTCCACGGACTTACAATTTGCGCACTTCGGGGTCTTGAACGCCGGATCCCAGAGTAAGGCATCCTTCTTTACCTCGCTTACAATCAATCTGATTCTTGCCGCCGTCATCCTGATCATTACGGCAGCGACGACCAAGGTTGTTGAGAATAATCGGCGCATTGCGAACCTTGTCGCGCCGGTGATGATCAAAGAGGTCGAGCCGGTGCATCCGAAGGTCGTCCCGCCGAAGCTTCCGCCGACGCCGGTGGTGAAGGTCGATCCCCCTAAGATTGTCGTCCCCGAGGTAAAGCTTCCTGAGCCTCCCAAGGTTCCGGTCGTGCATATGAACGAGCCTGTTCCGATCAACGCTCCTGCCCCGCCGAAGGTCGTAACTCCTCCAGCCGCTCCTAAGGTTGTGAACCTTGCGCGCCCTGAAGCAGCTTCGGTTGCGAGCAACAATCCTCGTCCCACGGCAGTTGCCCTTGGTCAGGCCGATAACCCGATCGCGCCTTCCAACCGTCCTGCCACGGCGGCGATCAATCTTGGTCAGCGGGGCGCTGCTGGAATGCCTGCGAGCAACAACGGTACGGGTCCCACGACGGTGAGCCTCGGAAGCGGTTCTCCGGGAAGTCAAGCGATGTCCGGCAACGGCGCGCGGGCGGTCCAGGGAGTTTCACTTGGACGCAACGGCGGTACAGGTCCTATGAACTCGACCGGGCGCAATGCCGCGACTGCCGGGCAGGTCAATCTCGGAATGGTTCAGCAGCCCAGCATGCCGAAGCCGGCAGCACTTTCGACAGCGGCCGTGCGCAGCGGACCGAAGGTGCTTTACAAGCCAAAGCCGGATTACACGGCTGAGGCTCGCGCGCTTCACCTGGAAGGAACTGTGTCTGTTCGTCTACGTGTTGCCGCGTCCGGAGCCGTAACGGTGATCGGCGTCGGCAACGGCCTTGGTCATGGACTTGACGAATCCGCGGAGCGTGCCGTCCGGGCCACACGCTTTCAGCCTGCGGTCGATGCCTCGGGCCAGCCGACCGATTGGGAAGGCGTGGTCAACGTCATCTTCCAGATGGCCGAGTAATTTCCCTCATTCAACAGCCATGGACTAGCATCAAGAGATACGAGGGTGGTCCGCCCTCCGATACTGGGAGTCGCTCAATGAATTTTCGCAGAAACCTCGCCGCCGGTTTTCTTCTCACGGCACTCGCCGCAACAGCTCTCCCTGCTTCGGCGGGGATCTTGGGGAAGAAGAAAAAAGACGTCGAGTCGCCGGGATTGAGGCCGACCGCTAGTCAAAACGCACTGATCGATAAGGCAATTGCGCGGGAGAAGGTTGTTACCAAGATCCTGAAGGACCGCACGCCACTGGTCGAAACGTATATCCAGAACATGAAGCCGGATCCACTTCTGTTGCAGGAACCGGAGTCGGACCAGCACTTCCTCGGGCGTGTCGAGTTCGGCAGGATCATCGGTGACGCGGCTTACGATAAGAACCCGGGTAACTCGAAGGACACGGGTAAGAAGCTTGGCTTCATCCATTCGATGAACTTCATGTCGGGCGTCTCTTCGAGCCTGCGCCTGACTTTCCATGAATCGGGGTTCGTTCAGATGATTCTGATGGATTCGAACGACTTCGATCGCCAGCACTATACGTTTGCTTTTGTCCGGAATGATTTTCTTGGGAATGTCCCGACGTCAGTGTTCGATGTGACTCCGGTTGGAGGGAAGAACGCTTACGGACGCTTCTTCGGACGCATTTGGATTGAAAACCGGAACGGCAACGTAGTTCGGTTTAACGGTGACTTCGGCGGGACGGAAGAGGCTCGCCGGGAGTTTTACCACTTCGACAGCTGGCGGACGAACGTGCAGCCGGATCTCTGGATGCCGACTTCGGTTTACATCGAGGAGAGCGATCCGAAGAGCCACACGAACGCTTTGAGGTTCAAAGCGATCAACCATATCTGGGGTTACTCGCTAAAGGTTCCGGCGGCGAACGCGGAGAACACCTCGCTGGATGTAGTGGGAGCGACTGACGTTTCGAATGATGCGCAGGATGTGAGCCCGCTTGGAGCCCAACGTGCCTGGGTGCAGCAGGCCGAGGATAACGTCATCGAACGGCTTTACCAGGCAGGACTGTTAGATGCGCCAAGCGACTTCGATAAGACGCTCGAGGCACTGGCGAACAACATCCTCGTCTACAACAACATTACGGTCAGCACCCCGATTCGCGTCCGCACCTTGTTGACGGAACCGCTCGAGAGCCTCGCGATCGGAAACACGATCGTGATTTCGAAGAGCCTGCTGGATACCACCGCCGTCATCACCGCGGATGGTGCGCAGCAGACCGCCAACCTGAATGCGATCCTGGCGTTCCAGCTTGCACATATTATTCTTGGGCACAGGCTGGATACGAAGTATGCATTCAACGATCGTCTGCTCTTCCCTTCGACATCGGTGTTCCAGCGCATTCCGATGCATCACACGCTAGCCGACAATACGGCTGCGGCGAAGAAGGCCATGGAGCTTCTGAACGCCAAAGAACTGGTGGATGGGCAGAGGTACTTCGGGCTTTATCTGGCACAGTTGCAGGAGCGGGTGAAGGGTCTGAAGGCACTGACTGAGCCAGTTATCGGCGACAGCCTCGTGCGCAGCGATGATCCGAATGCTTTCTGGCTGCAGGGCATGATTGCAAAGGGCGGCAAGCTGGATATGAACGACACGAAGCAGCTTGCGGCGATGCCGCTTTCGAGCTTCCTACGGTTCGATCCGTGGACGGATAAGGTGATTTCGATGCACACGGCAATCGAGCCGATCCTGGGCGCGCCGGATAAGATGCCGTTCGAGGTCGCCCCGGTTTATCTGAAGCTGTCGTACTACAAGGCTCCGGCTGCGGACGCTGCTCCGGCAGGCGTTCAGACAGGGCCTCCACCGACGGATAACACGGCTCCCGCTCCGGCGGCACCGACTGGGACGGCACAGAACGCCACTCCAAACCAGTAGTTCTCACGGGTGAGACGGGCTTACGGGCCCGTTTCACCATTTAAGGCCATATCGTGAAGGGCGTGGGTCTCAACCAGGCCATGACCTCCCCTCATACATTGAGTGTTGGTGGGCTTGGCCGCAAACAGTGGATCCTCGATCCACGCTGAAACAAGGGGGAATTGCAAGTGGTCAGACGGCTCATGACTCTTCTCTGCGTCCTTGGCGGTGCATCCATTAGCCTGCACGCACAAGCGTCGCCTACAGCCAGCCGTCTCGGCGATCTACAGGTTGGGGCGGGGTTCGTCAGCGCCGACTCGGACTATGCCGACAACCGCTACAAGGGCGTCTTCGGCTATGTGGACTTCGATGTCACGAATCACCTTGGAGCGGAGTTCGAGATTCACCAGATCTACAGTCCGTACAGCGACGATGTGCGGGAACGGACATATGAGATCGGTGGAAGGTATTACCGGCACTATGGGCGGTTCACTCCGTACGGAAAGCTCATGTACGGACGAGGCGTCTTCAATTTTCAGCAGAACCTGGCTAACCTGGCTTACAACATGTTTGCGGGCGGGGTCGGGGTGGACTATCGCGTCATGCGCCATGTGAACGCTCGTGCGGAGTTCGAGTATCAGCACTGGATGAGCTTCCAGGGAAGCAGCCTTTCGCCGTCACTCATCAGCATCGGTGCCGCTTACCATTTCTAGGAGTGCTCGTTGACAAATAGAAAAGGCCCCGGATCCGGGGCCTTTTTGCTGCGGGTGCTCGATGCGGCTTAGAAGTGGTAGGCAACACCGATCGCGGGGATCGAGATGACTTCGTAGCGGTTTGTCTTGAAGTCGGCGAGGCCGAAGTCCGGGGACTTCACGACGAAGCCGCGATACTCGGCTCGGACGTCAAAGCTGGGGCTAACCTCGTAGGCGAGTCCTACGCCGAAGAGGGCTCCGATGTTCGTGTTCTGCTTGGTGTCGAGCAGGGTGGTACCGTAGTCCTTAATAGGCGAAAAGAGCATGCCGCCAACGCCGACCTCGGCGAAAGGATTGAAGTTGCGGAAGTTGAGGCTGTACACGTAGGCGCCGGTCAGCTCCTGGATGCGGGTGTGGACGCGGCCGTTGGGGAGCGAGCTGATGATGTACTTGGTCGAGTTCTGGCCGAAGCTGTAGTTCAGCTCGAGCGCGCTGTGCGGCGTGAGCATGTACCGGTAGCTGGCGAGGACGCCGAGCGTGGTCGTTGTGTTGAGTTGGACGGCGTTGCCGTTGATCTGGGGGCTGAACAATCCGGTCGCACTGATACTCGCGTCCTGCCGGCTCTCCTGCCCATACCCGGCCGCAGCCGACAGCAGGAGCGCACACATCACCATCATCTTCTTCATTTCGTTCAAAACCCCTTAAGATCGCGCGGTGTGACGCTCGGTCCGACCGTCCGTCGAGACGACCTGTACAGCGTCAATCGTTGGACGCACGTGGCACCCAAACCGCTTCCCTGATTGTAACCCGCCCTGACAATCTGCCGGTACAGCAACTCTTAAGAACGACGGAGGATAACCGGTCCAGCGTCTGAGGACGCCGGACCGGAGTGAAGGAAGGTGTTAGGCTTTGTGGACCGATCCGTCGCGGACAACGACTGGATCAAGGAACGGCATCGACTTGCGGAGTTCGGCGCCGACCGTCTCGATCGGGTGAGCCGCCTCTTCTTTGCGGATGCGGGCAAACTCGTGACGTCCGGTCTCGTTCTCCTCGATGAACTTCTTGGCGAAGGTTCCGTCCTGGATGTCGTCGAGGAGACCACGCATGGCCTTCTTAACCTCGGCGGTGACGATGCGCGGTCCGGCGACGTAATCGCCCCACTCGGCGGTGTCCGAGATGGAATGACGCATGTACTCGAGTCCACCGCGATACATGAGGTCAACGATGAGCTTGAGTTCGTGGAGAACCTCGAAATAGGCGAGTTCGGGCTGGTAGCCGGCCTCGGTGAGGGTTTCGAAGCCAGCCTTGACGAGGGCGGCGGTGCCTCCGCAGAGGACGGCCTGCTCGCCGAAGAGGTCGGTTTCGGTCTCTTCGGTGAAGGTGGTTTCGAGGACGCCGGCGCGAGTGCAGCCGATTCCCTTAGCGTAGGAGAGGGCCTGGGCGAGGGCGTGACCGCTGGCATCCTGCTCAACCGCGACGAGGCCGGGGACGCCGCCGCCTTCGGTAAAGACCTCACGGACGCGGTGGCCGGGCGCCTTGGGGGCGACGAGCGAGACATCGACGCCGGCGGGCGGGGTAATCGTCCGGAAGCGGATGTTGAACCCGTGCGCGAACATGAGCGTCTTGCCCGGAGTGAGGTTCGGCTCGATGTCGGCGTGGTAGACCTTCGAAGCGGTCTGGTCGGGGGTGAGGTTCATGATGACGTCAGCCCACTTGGTGGCTTCGGCGACGCTTGAGACCTCGAGGCCGGCGAGCTTCGCCTTGGCGGCGGAGGGGCTTCCCTCGCGCAGGCCGACGCGCACCTGGACTCCAGAGTCCTTCAGGTTGAGGGCGTGGGCGTGGCCCTGCGAGCCGTAGCCAATGATGGCGACCTTCTTCGCCTGGATAAGGGTGAGGTCAGCGTCTGCGTCGTGGTAGGTCTTTGCCATGATGTTCGATTCTCTTCCTTGGTTTGGGCTTCGTTGAAATGTGTCCCGAGCGGGGGCGCGGTGTTGGGCTACGCCTCTTCTCCGTGATCGTCCACGGCCTCGGTCAGGTCGTACTCTTCCTCTTCGTGTACGTGGGGAAACTCGTTGGGGAGGATCTCGTCGGGCTCGGGCTTGGCGGCGAAGTCCGAGGTCTCGGGTTTGCGCGAGGACGGCGTGCCAAGAGCCTTGAGGACCCGGCTCGTGTGATGCCCCCGTCGCATGGCCATGCGTCCGGTGCGGGAGACCTCGAGGATCTCGTAGTCCGACTCCTTGAGGACCTGGATAAGGCCCTCGATCTTCGAGGCGGCTCCGGTCATCTCGAGCATGATGGACTCGGGCGCGAGGTCGACGACGCGGGCGCGGAAGACGTCCGACAGCTCGAAGATCTGCGAGCGCGTCTTGGGGCCGGCGGCGACCTTGATAAGGCAGAGCTCGCGGATGACGGCTTCGGAGCGGCCGACCTCGTCAACGTCTACCGTGATCTCGAGCTTGTAGAGCGAGGCACGGATGCGGTGGGCGGCGGTCTCGGGAGCCTCGCAGACGATGGTCATGCGAGAAACGTCGGGGCGCTCCGACTCGCCGACCGTGAGGGAGACGATGTTGATGTTGAGACGACGGAAGAGCGAGGCGACGCGGGTGAGGACGCCGGGCTTGTCTGAGACTAGGGCTACGAAGGTGTGGAGCATAAACTCTCTTTCCTGCTAGTCTCCAATGAAGACTAAGTACAAATGCACTGAATCACGGACAAGCTCTGCCAAAGCTAAGATCTCGTTCGCTATCTTTTGTTCGCCTTCCATGGAGTTGTTCCGCGCCAGCTCGGACCATTCCACGATAAATTGCCGTATCTGAACCCGGTTGAAGACCGTATCTCCGTAGCGGTCTACCGAAGCCAGCATCGGTGAGACGGAGAAGCTAGGGAACCCTATGAGTGGGCTTACAAGATTCCGCTCATCAAGGACGATGTGTAGTTGCTTACCGCCTTCGTCTTGTACCGCTACATCAAGCCCCAAAGAACTCTCCTTAATATTGGAACTCTATTCATCCTCCGCAGTCTCTAACAGCGGATCCTGCTTTGGCCGGCGGACCATCTCGTGGAGGGCGGCACCGGGAGCGATCATCGGGTAAACTCCGTCTTCTTTCTCTACCTGGAAGTTGATGAGGAAGGCTTTGCCGCTGGTGCGGGCTTTCGTAACGGTTGAAGTTACATCCTTGCGCTGCGAGACGCTTGCGCCTGCGATACCGTGGGCTCCGGCGAGCATCACGAAGTCGGGTGAGAGGATGGGGGAGGCGGAGTAGTTCTTGTCGTAGAAGGCCTCCTGCCACTGGCGGACCATGCCGAGGAAGCCGTTGTTGATGACGGCGATGTTGATGGCGAGGCCTTCCTGCACGATGGTCGAAAGCTCGGAGGCGGTCATCTGGAAGCCGCCGTCGCCGGCGATGACCCACACGTCCTTCTCCGGGCAGGCTGTCTTGGCTCCGATGGCGGCCGGGAGGGCGAAGCCCATGGTGCCGAGGCCTCCGGACGTGACGAGCGAGCGGGGGGCATCATGCTTGAAGTACTGCGCCTCCCACATCTGGTGCTGGCCTACGTCTGTAACGATGATGGTTTCATTCTGTCGGCCCGCGGCTACCGCTTCGCGCCAGATGTCGTGGATGACGTGCGCGGCGTAGAGATGGCCGTTGTCCGGCAGATTGATGATATCGCGAACGGCGGCGTCGCCCTTGAGGGCATTGACTTCGCCGATCCACGATGGACCGCTTGAGACGCGCTTCGGCGTCTGCGGAAGGATCTCGTTGAGGACAGCTTTGAGGTCGCCTATGAGTGAGACATCGACGCGGACGTTCTTGTTGATCTCCGAGGGATCGATGTCGACGTGGATCTTCTTCGCGTTCGGGGCGTAGTGGGCGAGGTTCCCTGTAACGCGATCGTCGAAGCGCATGCCGAGAGCGATCAGAAGGTCAGCCTGCTGAATCGCATGGTTGACCCACGACTCGCCGTGCATACCCATCATGCCGAGCGAGAGAGGATGCCACGTGGGGAAGGCACCAAGACCAAGAAGCGTGGAGGCAACAGGAATCTGCTGACGCTCAGCAAGTGCGAGCACCTCCGCTTCGGCGCCGGACTGCGTAATGCCGTGACCGGCGAGGATGACCGGGCGGCTTGAGGCAGCGATAAGCTGGATGGCCTCCTCGATGGAGTTGGAGGTCGCACGCAGCATGGGGTGCGGCCTTGCCGCGATGGGTGCGGCGGCATCGAAGGAGTAAGGCGCGGTGGCCTGCTGGGCGTCCTTGGTGATGTCGACGAGGACAGGGCCGGGGCGGCCGGACTTCGCGATCTGGAAAGCGAGGCGAACCGTCGGTGCGATGTCTTCAGCGCGCGTGACGAGGAAGTTATGCTTCGTGATGGGAAGCGTAATGCCGGTGATGTCGACTTCCTGGAAGGCATCCGAACCGAGAACCTTCGACGAGACTTGACCGGTGATGCAGACGATCGGGATGGAGTCGAGCATAGCGGTGGCAATGCCGGTGACGAGGTTGGTCGCACCGGGGCCCGAGGTCGCCATGCAGACACCGACCTTGCCCGAAGCGCGCGCATAGCCATCGGCCATGTGCGAGGCACCCTGCTCGTGGCGCACAAGGACGTGGTGAATGGGGAACTTACGTAGCGCGTCGTAGATCGGCAGGATTGCCCCGCCCGGATATCCAAATACAGTGCTCACGCCCTCACCGGCCAGAGTGGCCCAGAGGATCTCGGCTCCAGTGAGAGTGGGTATATTCGTGTCTGCCATAAGGTCTCCTTGTAACTTCTGCTGCTACGATCTACGACTTACTGCGGCTTGTTACTAAGTGGTGACTGCGCCTAGGCTGGCGCTGCTGACGCTGTTGGCATACTTGGCGAAGACTCCGCGTTTGTATCTCGGTTCGGGTGCCTTCCAGGTTGCGAGGCGTTTCGCGATCTCCTCGGCGGGTACTTCGAGGCGGAGTTCGCGATTCGGGATATCGAAGGTTACGG
Source organism: Granulicella sibirica (assembly GCF_004115155.1). Taxonomy (NCBI): domain Bacteria; kingdom Pseudomonadati; phylum Acidobacteriota; class Terriglobia; order Terriglobales; family Acidobacteriaceae; genus Granulicella; species Granulicella sibirica. The sequence continues at coordinate 734,075 of NZ_RDSM01000003.1, read as the reverse complement.
TATCTCCCTCGTGGACAGCGGCGATGGGGCCTCCGAGCTGCGCCTCGGGGGCGACGTGACCTGCCATCAGGCCGCGGGTGGCTCCGGAGAAGCGTCCATCGGTGAGGAGGGCTACGGTCTCGGATAACTCGGGGATGCCCTTGATGGCTGCCGTCACGGCGAGCATCTCGCGCATGCCAGGGCCGCCGCGTGGTCCCTCGTAGCGGATCACGAGAACATCCGATGGGTTGATCTTGCCTTCCTGGATAGCATGGAAGCAGAGGTCTTCGGAGTCGAAGACGCGCGCCGGGCCCTGATGGTAGAGGCGCTCGTGTCCGGCGACCTTGATCACGCACCCTTCAGGGGCGAGGTTGCCCTTGAGGATGACGAGACCGCCGGTAGCTTTCAGAGGCTTGTCGAAGGTATGGATGACGGGCTGGCCGGGGGTTTCGACGGCGAGCGCGGCCTCTTCGGCGAGAGTCTTGCCGGAGACGGTGATCTGGTCACCCTTGATGAGGCCGGCTTCGAGGAGACGCTTTGCGAGGAGTCGCGACCCTCCTGCATCCTGATAATCCCGAGCGACATACTTGCCGCCGGGGGAGAGATCGCAGATGAAGGGCGTGTGCTCGGAGATGCGGTCGAAGTCGTCCATCGTGAGTTCGAGGCCAAGTTCGCTGGCGATTGCAATGAGATGAAGGACGGCGTTGGTCGAACCGCCGGAGGCGCATACGGCTACGATGGCGTTTTCGAGCGCGGTCTTGGTGAGGATTTTTGAAGGACGGATGTCGCGGCGAGCGAGGTCCATGATCATGCGGCCGGCTTCGCGTGAGGCGTCTGCCTTGCCTGCTGCCATGGCGGGAACGCCTGAGAGCAGCATGGGCGAGATGCCGAGGAACTCACCTGCCATTGCCATGGTGTTGGCGGTGAACTGGCCACCGCAGGCTCCAGGACCGGGACAGGCCGCAGCTTCGACGGCCTCAAGCTCGTCGTCGTTGATCTTGCCGGCGGCATGCGATCCGATGGCCTCGAACACATTGAGGATCGTGATGTCCTTGCTCGATCCATCGGGCTGCTTCAATTGCCCGGGCGCGATGGAGCCGCCGTAGAGCATGATGCCGGGGATATCGAGGCGGGCCATGGCCATGATGGTGCCGGGCATGTTTTTGTCACAGCCGCCGATACATACTATGCCGTCGAAGAGATTGCCGCGGGCGACGAGTTCGATCGAGTCGGCGATGACTTCGCGGGAGATGAGCGAGGCCTTCATGCCCTCGGTGCCCATGGTGATGCCGTCGGAGATGGTGACGGTGTTGAACTCCATGGGGGTACCGCCTGCTTCGCGGATTCCCTGCTTCACGGCTGCAGCGACGTCGCGCAGATGGAAGTTGCATGGGCCGATCTCGGTCCAGGTGTTGGCGACCCCGATGATGGGCTTGTGCAGGTCTTCCTTGGTGAAGCCGACGCCACGGAGATAGGAGCGCGCGGCGGCGCGGGACGGGCCTTCGGTAAGAGGAGCGCTGTACTTTTTCGGATTGATCTCGTTGCTCAAAATTCCCTCGTTCGGTGTTGCGGCTGATGTCGCTTAGGCGGCGACGTTCGGGCGGGGCTTCGACCAAAAGTCCGCGTCATGCTTCGCTTCGAAGGCGTCGAGTTCGGACTCGTGACGTAGGGTGAGGCCGATATCGTCGAGGCCGTTCAGGAGGCAGTACTTGCGGAATGGATCGATCTCGAAGGTGGCCGCGAAGCCTTCGTCGTCCGTGACGGTCTGGGCTTCGAGGTTGATGGTGATCGTGTGGTTCGGGTTCGTGGTGCTGCGATGCGTGAGCAGGTTGACGTCGTCTTCGGAGAGACGGACGAGGATCATGCCGTTCTTACCGGCGTTCGAGAAGAAGATGTCGGCGAAGGTAGGAGCAATAACCGCGAGAAAGCCGAAATCGCTGAGAGCCCACGCTGCGTGCTCGCGCGAGCTTCCGCAGCCGAAGTTTTTACCGGCAATGAGGATCTTCGCGCCCTTGTAGGCAGGGCTGTTGAGGACGAAGCCGGGATCTTCCTTGCCGGTGTCGGGGCCTTCCTGGATGCGACGCCAGTCGAAAAAGAGGAACTCGCCATAGCCTGTGCGCTCGATGCGTTTGAGGAACTGCTTGGGAATAATCTGGTCGGTATCGATATTCGAGATATCGAGCGGCGCGGCGTTGGAGGTAAGGACGTTGATGGCGATCATTAGAGGGAACCTCCTTCAGCGAGCATCTGCCGCGTATCGAGCGCTGCCGACGATGCAGCGACGTTGAACTTCCAGTTGCGAATGTCGGTGAAGTGGCCGGTGATCGCTGCCGCAGCGGCCATCGCTGGACTGACGAGGTGCGTGCGCCCCCCGCGTCCCTGGCGGCCTTCGAAGTTACGGTTGGAGGTGCTGGCGCAGCGTTCGCCGGGGGTGAGGATGTCAGGGTTCATGCCGAGGCACATGCTGCAGCCGGGCTCGCGCCAGTCAAAGCCCGCGTCCTTGAAGATCTCGTCCAGGCCTTCGCGTTCGGCTTGTGCCTTGACGGACTGTGAGCCGGGAACGACCATCGCGCTAACCGTAGTGGCAACATGATATCCACGGATCAGCGAGGCGGCGGCGCGTAGATCTTCGATGCGGGCGTTGGTGCAGCTTCCGATGAAGACGCGGTCGATGGCGATCTCCTGCATGGGCGTGCCGGGCTTGAGGTCCATATATTCGAGGGCGCGCTCGAAGCCCTTCTGATCAGCCTCGGTGGCGTTGGGGTCGGCGAGGGGTACGGTGGAGTCGATGCTGGTAACCATGCCGGGTGAAGTTCCCCAGGTGACGCGTGGTGCAAGCGTGGTGGCATCGATGTGAAGTTCGCGATCGAAGGTAGCGCCTTCATCCGTCACAAGTGTGGACCAGTGCGCGACGGCCTCATCCCACTCTGCGCCGACGGGCGAGAAGCGCTTGCCCATGAGATAGGCGAAGGTGGCCTGGTCGGGAGCGATCATGCCGGCGCGGGCACCGGCCTCGATGCTCATGTTGCATATGGTCATGCGGCCTTCCATCGAAAGCGCGCGAATCGCCGAACCGGCGTACTCGACGACATAGCCTGTGGCTCCGGCGGTGCCGATGCGACCGATGATGTCGAGCACGATGTCCTTCGCGGTGACGCCGTAAGGCAGATCGCCATCGACGGTTATGCGGAAGGTCTTCGGCTTGTCCTGTGGAAGCGTCTGGGTCGCCATGACGTGCTCGACTTCACTCGTGCCAATGCCGAAGGCGAGTGCCCCGAAGGCTCCGTGGGTGCTGGTGTGCGAGTCACCGCAGACGATGGTCATACCGGGCTTAGTGATGCCGAGTTCGGGTCCGATGATGTGGACGATTCCCTGCTCGGCAGACTGCACGTCATAAAGCTCAACACCGAATTCCGTGCAGTTTTTGCGCAGGGCATCGATCTGGCGGGAGGCGATCTGGTCGGCGATGATGAGGCGGTCCTGCACGCTGCTCGTCGGGACGTTATGGTCCACCGTGGCAACGGTGCGATCCGGACGGCGTAGCTTGCGTCCCGTCATACGGAGACCGTCAAACGCCTGAGGGCTCGTTACCTCGTGGACGAGGTGAAGATCGATGTAGAGCAGGGACGGCTCACCTGCGGGTGCTGCGACGAGGTGCTGCTGCCAGACCTTCTCGAATAATGTCTTTGATGCGTTTGCCGGGTTCGTCATGAGTTAGTCCTTCTTCTTCGTATCTGTGCCGTTGATGCCGAGGACGTCCGACGAGAGTTCGTGAGGCGTTCCGTCGGGATCGACGAGGACAGCGGTGGTAATGTTTTGCCGATGCTTCGAACCTGCGGGTGGCTTTGCGGCCCACTGCTGAAGGCTCTTCAATAGGGCCGACGGGATGCGGTTGGAGTCCTCTCGTTGCGGGCTAAGCGCCTGGTCGGTGAAGATCCACAGTGTGTAAGTCGAAGCCGGATCATCGGGGGGTTGATTCTCGGTCGTCCAGTCGATGGCAGCGAAGGCCATCAGCGGCTGCGGTGCATTCAAATCAACCCAGAGCAGACCGCGATTCGAGCAGAAATGAAAGACACATCCAGTGATGGTGAGATAGCGATCATTCTCGGCTGAGACCGTCCCTGGAACAGCGAGGAAGTCGAATGCAGTGTCCGCGAGACTGCGGCGAACGCCGGCCTGCGGCCCCCAGAACGCCTGCGGCGCAGTGAGGTACTTCTTCAACAAGGGCTGAAAACGCGGGTCCTGCAGAAGCTCGTTCTCGCGGCCATCTGCGGGAGGAGGCGAGTATTGCCACAACCACTCGACGCTCTCGCGACGCTGCTTGGACTTCTTCTCCTTCGCCGGGATGCCTTCGGGTCCAAGTAACTGGGCGGACGCGAGACATGGGGCGATGGCAAAGAGAAGTCCGGCAGTGAAGACGATGAAACGTCGCGGCGAGATCGAATTGGAGAAGGTCGTCATGGCTGCAAACGGGTTGTGCTAAACAGCGTGCATGGACTGCGTACGATCGAGCGACTGCGCGAGTGCCTGGTGGACGAGCTTGCCCATCTCCTGCGTGGAGACGAGTTGCTGGTTGGCGTCGCCGCCGCGTGCGATGTCGGCCGTGCGGGCTCCGGTGGCGAGGACCTGCGCAACGGCGGCTTCGATGGCTGCCGCATCGGCTTCGAGGCCGGCCGAGTGGCGAAGGACCATGGCCGCAGTGAGGATAGCGCCGAGTGGGTTGGCCTTGCCGGTTCCGGCGATGTCGGGGGCCGAGCCATGGACAGGCTCGTAGAGGTTGACGGTTCCACCGATGGTCGCAGAGGGAAGCATGCCGAGCGAGCCGGTAATGACGCCGGATTCGTCAGAGAGGATGTCGCCGAAGAGGTTCTCGGTGAGCACGACGTCGAAGCTGCGAGGCGTGTTCATGAGGTGCATCGCCATGGAGTCGACGAGCTGGTGCTCAAGGGTGACTTCGGGATATTCGGCCGCGATTTCGGTGACGGTGGCGCGCCAGAGTTGCGAGACCTCAAGGACGTTGGCCTTGTCGACGCTCGTGACCTTCTTCTTGCGGCGGGTGGCTAATTCGAAAGCGATGCGTGCTACGCGGACGATTTCATTCTTCGTGTAACGCATGGTGTTGATGGCTTCGTTCTCATCGCGATTCCACCAGCGCGGTGCGCCAAAATAGAGGCCACCGAGAAGCTCGCGAACGAAGAGGATGTCAGCTCCGGCGGTCACTTCGGGGCGGAGAGGCGAATTTCCCGCGAGCGCGGAATAGGCAACCGAGGGACGAAGGTTCGCAAAACCGCCGAGGGCCTGGCGAATCTGCAGGAGGCCAGCCTCGGGGCGCTTGTCGGGCGAGAGCGCGTTGAACTTGTTATCGCCGACCGCGCCGAGGACGACAGCGTCGGAGGCCAGGGCTATGTCAAGGGTGGCTTGCGGGAGCGGGCCACCGGTTCCGGTAATGGCTACGCCGCCGATGAGCGCGGGAGTGAAGACAAAGTCGTGTCCGCCAAATTCGGCAACCGCGCGGAGGATAGTGGTGGCTTCACGGGTTACTTCGGGGCCGATTCCATCTCCGGCGAGAACAGCAATATTGAGCTTCATACTCGATTCCTTCATGGGGTTCGAACCCCGCGTTCGACATCTTGGAAGAGAGCCTTCTCAGGCAGGGAGTCTTGTCAGGCGACGTTGACGGAAGAAGCTACCGGCTCTTCGCGAAGGAGGCCAAGGAGATCCTGATCGTAGATCGACTTCTTTCGGTCTGCGAGGGCAGTAAAGCGGCTGTACACGTCGTCGAGTTGGGTGCGGGAAAGGGTGTGTCCGAGGGTTGCGAGACGGTCGGCGAGAGCACGGCGGCCACTGTGTTTGCCGAGGACGAGGTTGGTGTTCGCCACGCCAACAGATGCAGGGGTCATGATCTCGTAGGTAAGGGGGTTAGCCAGCATTCCGTGCTGATGAATGCCTGACTCGTGGGCGAAGGCGTTCGCACCGACAATGGCCTTGTTGGGCGAGGCACCGAAACTGATGGTCTGACCGAGCATCTGGCTGGTCGGGTAAAGCTGGTTCATCACGATGTTGTTGCGGTAGGGGAGCTTGTCGTGCCGAACCATCAGGGCGGCGGCGATCTCTTCTAGGGCTGCGTTGCCCGCGCGCTCGCCGATTCCATTAATGGTGCACTCAACCTGGCGGGCTCCGCCTTCGATGCCGGCGATCGAGTTGGCGACAGCCATGCCGAGATCGTCGTGGCAGTGCGTAGAGAGAATGACATTCTCGATGCCCGGTACAGTGGCGCGCATGGTGCGGAAGAGCGCGGTGTACTCGGCGGGTGTGGTGTAGCCAACGGTGTCCGGAAGGTTGATGGTCGTGGCGCCGGCCTGGATGGCGACGGTGACCATCCTGGCGAGGAACTCAAGGTCGGAACGGGTGGCGTCTTCGGCGGAGAACTCGACGTCGCCGGTGTAAGTGTGGGCGAGGCGAACTGATTCGCCGACCTGCTCGAGTGCCTGCTCGCGTGTGATCCGGAGCTTGGCTTCGAGATGGAGGTCGGACGAGGCGAGGAAGACGTGGATGCGGTTCGATGCAGCGGGTTCGATGGAGTAGGCTGCCGCTTCGATGTCCTCGCGTCTGCAGCGGGCGAGCGAGGTGATGCGGGGCCCACGTACCTCGTGTGCGATTGTGCGGATCGATTCAGCGTCGCCGCTGGAGGCAATGGCGAAGCCTGCTTCAAGAATGTCGACACCGAGCGCCGCCAGTTGATGCGCAAGTCGCAGCTTCTCCGCCGAATGCATGGTGCAGCCCGGCGACTGCTCGCCATCCCGCAGCGTGGTATCGAAAAAGACGATCTGTTCCTGCTGATTCTCTACTGGCATTTCCGACTCACTCTCGACTTTGAAGATCATAACGCACCCTTATGTGCCCAAGCATGAGTATCATGCTTTCTAATGATGCTATTGCAAGATTCGTGACTGTGTCACCTCATCCGCATTGATCTAGATGATGCGGGCACGGCACCAAACTCTAAATCTAAAGCAGACGAACTGCGGAACGGAGTGGACTCAGTGGATCTGTTTGTGTTGGAGACTTTCTTGGCTGTCGCGGAGGAGCGTAGCTTCTCGCGAGCGGCTGCACGGCTGCATCGTACGCAACCGGCCGTGAGCCAGGCGATTGCCAAGCTCGAAAGCGAGCTGGGCGAGGTGCTGTTCGAGCGCTCGTCGCGCGATGGAACGCTTACGGACGCCGGGGCGGTACTGCGAGAGTATGCGGCCAAGTTACTAAACCTGCGGGGTGATGCCGAGACGGCGCTCACCGAACTGCGCGAGCTCCATCGGGGAAAACTCTCGCTCGCGGCGAATGAGTACACGTGCTTGTATTTGCTTCCCGTGCTCGATGAATACCGGCGGCAGAATCCTCGGATCAAGCTCGCAGTTCGGAGGGAACTGGCTAGTCGTATTCCAGATGACGTGCTTTCGCATGCGGTCGAGATTGGGGTCGTCTCGTTCCGACCGGACGATTCACAGATTCGCTCCGTCGTGGTGTATCGGGATGAGCTTCAGTTCGTGGTGAGCCCGTCGCATGCGCTTGCGGGGCGCGATGAGGTTTCGATCCGGGAGCTTGGGAGCCAGAACTTTATTGCGCATAACGTAGCTTCGCCGCAGCGACAGAAGGTCATTCAAGCTTTCAAACGGCATAAGACACCACTCCAGATGGGGGTTGAACTACCGACGATCGAGGCGATCAAACGGTTCGTCGAGATGGGCAACGGCGTGGCGCTTGTTCCGGGATTGACAGTGAAGTCGGAGTTGGAGAGCGGGGCGCTGGTCAGAGTTCGCGTGCAGGAGCTTCAGTTCGAGCGGAAGCTTCGACTGGCTTACCGAAAACAGGCGAGTCTTTCTCATGCTGCGCGATCTTTCCTCGAAGTGGTCGAGGCTTACGCGGAGCGGCGGGGTGACCCATTCTGCTTTGTTGCGGAGCGTGGAGTCGGAGGGGTTTGAGCGGAGGGGACGTGGGCAGAAAGAAGTCCGCAGATCGCCGCGGGCGCGAGGAACTTTGCTCCGTGAAGCTCGTCTGTAGCTCGTAGAGAGCAACGGGACGGCGCGTCAGGCCGAAAGCGCGGGACCGAAATTACGCACTGAGCGAAAGAGGTTGGTAATGCATATCAATGGTTTCACGAGAAACGGACTGCGAATCGCCACATTGGCGCTTTGTACCCTCGCTATCGGCGCTCTGCCGACATTTGCCCAGGACACGCCCTCCTCACAGGACTCGGGGCCGCCGCATGGTGGACCCGGCGGACGCGGACACATGGATGAGCGGCGGATGGAGATGATGACCAAGGAGTTGAGCCTTACTCCGGACCAGGTCACGTCGATCAAAGGCATCGAAGCGGATTCGCGCAAACAGTCGATGGCGCTGCGCGAGGACACGTCGGTTGCGCAGGACCAGAAGCGCGAGAAGATGATGGCGATCCGCGAGGCGAGCCAGGCAAAGGTGCGAGCGCTGCTCAACGATGACCAGAAGACGAAGTTCGACGCGATGGAAGCGCGGATGCGGGAGCGTATGCGCAATGGCCGCGGACCTGGTGGACCTGGCGGTGACGGACCTCCTCCGGCGCAGCAGTAGGTCCGATTTACCCGACGTCCGGCGCGGAGGTTTGTGCTTCCGCCCGGACGTTTTCTATTTCAGCTTCCATTGGGCGAATATCATCGAAGATTCTCCCGGATTCGGCGGGGGCATGCATCCATATCGCTCTCACGCTCGTCTCAATCACATCTTTCAGGCTTCCAAGATCGGTTCCTGCTTCTCCATGATGACTCCTGCTATTGCTCCGCGTCCTCTCGTTCTCGCCCAGGCGAGGCATCAGTTGAGGCCTCTGCTTGTCTTCGCGCCGGGTGCGGATGATCCTCGGCTTCGAGCGCAGTGCGCGCTGTTGACGGATGCTCCGTTGGCAGTGCGAGACGTTGTCGTGGCGCTTCTCCCGCAGCATGGCGAAACGGAGCCTTGCTCGGGGTTCGATCCGAGCCGTTCGGCTGCGATGCCGCCTGCCGAGGCAACGGATGCCCGGAAGCGGTTCCATATCGGGCCAGATGCGTTTACCGTGATCCTGATCGGTAAGGATGGCGGCGAGAAGCTTCGATCGTCAGATCCGATTCCTGCCCAGAAGCTGCTGGATACGATCGACGCGATGCCGATGCGGCAGCAAGAAGCGCGACGTTACGGAGCGGAACAAAAGGTACGATGACTGCGTAACCAAGCCAGATCGTCTACCATCTAGATCAGGGACACAATGGCCACGACGACTCCCCAACTCGATATGCAGGATCCTACGACGAACGAACCAGTTCGTCGGCCGAACTGTCCTGCGATGCCGACCTCGGTGTGCGAGATCGTGACAGCGCTGCGGAATGTTGGGCCTTTGGAAGGGCTTTCGGACGAGGAATACGCCTGGCTCGCGACGCACGGGACGGAGCGCTTCGGCGAGGCTGGAACAGTGCTTTTCCTCGAGAATGAGCCTGCGAAGACTTTGCACATCATGCTCAAGGGCGAAGTGCAGGTTCGGAGACGTCATTCAGGACCGATTGCGCTGTTCATCGGACGTGCTGGACAGTTGACTGGAAAGCTTCCGTTCTCGCGGATGAAGACTTATGGCGGAGACGGATCTTCGGTTGGAGACCTCTGGGCGATCGACATTCCGGAGGAGATGTTTGCCGAGATGCTGGCGGCAATTCCGTCGATGGCGCAGCGATGCGTTTCGGTGCTTCTGGATCGCGTTCGTGAGGTCACTAGGATTGAGCAGCAGGCAGAAAAGCTTTCCGCGCTTGGGAAGCTTGCGGCGAATCTCGCACATGAGCTGAATAATCCGGCTTCGGCAGCGCAGCGTTCCGCAGCGACGCTGGTTGGGCAGTTGCGCCAATATGGCGAACAGACGTTTCGGCTTGGGGCACTAAATCTTCCGAGCGATCAGATCGCGGGAATCAGGCACTGGGTTTCGGAGACGCGGACGCAGTTGGATGCGGAAGCGTTGCAGCGACGCGGCGCGAAGGACAACCTAGCGCAGACGGACCGTGAAGAGGCGTTTCAGGCCTGGCTTGCTTCTCACCAAGTCGCAAATCCGTGGGATCTGGCGCCTACGCTTGCGGAGAGCAATATTACGATTCCGCAGCTCGAGGCGTTGTTCGCGCTTTCAACACCTGAGGTGTTTCCGATCGGCATCGCGGCGTTTACGAGCTCTCTGCGGGCGGAGCGGATGTCCGAGACAGTGCTCGATTCGACGGTTCGGATCTTCGATCTGATCTCGGCGATCAAGGACTACTCGTACATGGACCAGGCTCCGATGCAGGAGGTCGATATTGCACAGAGCCTTGAGAATACGCTCGCGATGTTCAACTCGCGGCTGCGTGGCATCGCGGTCGAGATCGATTTCGATCCCACGCTCACGCCGATTCGGGCTTACGGATCGGAGTTGAACCAGGTCTGGACGGCTCTGATCGAGAATGCTCTCGATGCGATCGATACGACAGCGGTGAATTCGCCGGATGCTCCGCGCGGAACACTGCGTCTGACGACCAAGCTTTCTGGTGAGTTCGCGTTGGTGGAGATTTGGGACTCCGGTCCTGGAATTCCTCCTGAGTTGAAGTCACGGATTTTCGAGCCTTTCTTCACGACCAAAGCTCCCGGGCTTGGGCTCGGGCTTGGGTTGGATACGGTGCAGCGGATCGTCAGTAAGCATTCGGGCTTTATCAGCGTCGAGACGAAGGCCGAGGCGACCTGCTTCCAGGTTCGGCTGCCGCTCGAGCAGGCTGAAGCTTATTAACTGCCGGGTACCCCGGGTACCCCCCCTCCCCATTGCCTTCGTCTAACCCTTTTCCTTTGTTGGAGTTGCGGCAATGGATGCGCCGTAAAATGCTCCAAACAAAGGACTTGCGGCTAAATATTAGTAGAGAAAAGGGTTACGGTTGAAAAGCACAGTCAACGAAAAAAGGTCCGGGCTTTGGCCCCAGACCTTTTTTCATGCTGTGCTTAGAGACTAGCAGACTCACCATAACTAAAAGGACATTGATATGTCCTTTATTGCAAAGCGTTTACGCGATTAAGGGCTTGACAAGTTTTCCACAGATCGGAAATCGTCTATTTTGTAACCTCTACGCCGCGCCAGAAGGCAACGTGATGTTTCACGTTGCGGGCCGAGGGCTTGGGGTCGGGGTAGTACCAAGCTGCGTCCGGATTGTCCTGACCGTCGACGATAAGGGTGTAGTAGCGGGCCTGGCCCTTCCAGGGGCAGCTCGACGTGGTGGAACTCGCCCTCAGGAACTCACGCTTCACTGATTCTTCAGGAAAATAGACGTTTCCTTCGACCATCTCAAATGTTTCACTCTCGGCGATCGTCTGCCCATTCCACACTGCCTTCGCCATCATGCGATTCCTGTCCCTTCATCCCTACGGTGATTTGGCTGCGGAGAAGACCCGTTCCAAAACCGTATCATTCCGCCTTTGTAACAGAATCCGCGCGGAAACGCCACCCGGGCGCGCCCGGAAGGACCCATGTACGCCGAGGTCAGTTTGATCCGGCCGTTGCGGGAGTGGGTCTCGGCGGAAGGCCGGCGTGCTTGAGAAAGGCGTCGAAGCGGGGGTCGGAGTAGAGCGGCTCAAACATTGGGTCGATGCTCCAGAAGGTCATGTCCTGCATACCCCGCCGCTCCTCGTATGCCCTTTCCATGTTTTCGAAGGCGAGATCCTTCTTACCGATCGCGGCGTAGATTCTGGCGAGATCATTTGAGTTCAGAGTTTCATGCGGGCCCTTCATCCATGCCTCGAAGGCTCCGGCCGATCCCGGCGCACCGTGCATTTCATCGAAGGCCAACTGACATTGCGCGGAGGCACACCATGATGTCCTTTTGAGGATTTCGTGTGCCTCGGCGTAGTGGCCTGTCCTCTCGTAGATATCACCGAGCGTTCCGAGGGCCATATCGTAGTTCGGATCCATCTCGAGAGCCTCCCGGCACCGGCGAATAGCGTCGTCGTAACGCTTCGCGAACATCAATATCATGCAGTAGTCGGATTTGTTACGGAGGGACAGCGGGTCGAGAGTTTCGGCGCGCTCGAACTCCTGAAAACCCTCGTCGAACTTCCCGATGCGTACCAGATAGTGTGCCAGCCCTTCGTGAAAGCTGGCGTCGCCGGGATTCAGTTCGATGGCATGGCGAAAGTCTCTCCCTGCGTCGGGCAGATCCCAGTGGTAGAACAACTGCATCCAGCCACGCTCGGCGTAAGCTTCGCCGAGATTGGGATCGAGTTCGAGCGCCCTCACGAGCGCGGCATCCGCGGCGGCCGTTGCCTCACCCGGCGCGATGGCATCCACGTTTGCGAGGAAGTTGTAACTGCGCGCTATGCCGACATAGGCCCGCGCGAAGTGCGGGTCCAGGTCCGCTGCCTGCCTAAAGTACTGTTGCGACTTGCGAAGCGAATCAGGGCTATTATTCCCATTCTCGAAGTAGTAGCCCTTGAGGAGTGCCTGATACGCGAGCGGGTTGGTTTGGCGGCTGCTCGAGAGCTCTGTCTTTTCCTGCGTGGTCATCTTGATGCGGATCTCTTCCGCGACCGCACCGGCGACCTGGTTTTGAAGCGCGAAGGCATCGTGCAGATCGCCTTCGAAGCTGCGAGCCCAGATTTGCTTGTCGGCGTGGGCGTCGGTCAGTTGCGCATCGATGCGGAGGCGGTCGCCGGAACGGGTCACGGAACCCTCCACGACCGCATCGACGTGGAGTTCCTGAGCGATACGGGGGAGGGATTTGTGCGGGTTCTTGTACTGCATGGCGGTCGTGGGCGAGATGACGCTCAACGCGCCGATCTGGCCGAGGTCGGTGATGAGTTCCTCGGTCATTCCGTCGGCGAGGTAGTCCTGCGCGGGGTCGCCTGAGATGTTCTTGAGGGGAAGAACGGCGAGCGAACGGGTCCGGCTCGCGGTGTGGTTTCGGATTATGCCGAAGGCGGCCAGCAAGACGATCAGAACCAGGCACGCGGATGCGATGACAAACGTGGACCGGTGCCTGGGTGGTGCGACCGGTGGTTCGGTCCCGGCTACGCCGATCGACTCAGGCTCTCGTTGCTCTCCTATTTGCCGTGGGTTGGGGAGCTTCCCCACTTGCGGAAGCGCCGGAGTGCTGGCCGTCTCCTCGAAGATTTCGACATCGGCGATGAAGCGGTAGCCGAGGGTGGGAACGGTTTCGATGTAGCGAGGCTGCTTTGGATCATCCTGAAGGACCTTGCGAAGCTGGCCGATAGCGCGGTTCAGGACGTGATCGGTGACGAAAGCGTCGCCCCAGACCGCAGAGAGAAGCTCCCGCCGTTCGATCAAGCGGTCTTTGTTCTGTACGAGAAAGATGAGCACATGCAACGACTTCGGCTCGATGGCGAGGGGCTTGCCGGCCTGCAGGAGACGGAAGCTTTGCTGATCGATGATGATGTCACCGAAGCGGTATTGACGGGCCACAGAGCGACCTCAGGATTCCATTGGAACTTCAGCGGGAAAACATCTGCGTGCCGTGAGTACCGCGTACGTGCCGCCGTCCTAAGTTCCTCCTCAACACGAGGAGGAATCCATGAAATCCAAACGATTCGCTGGGTGGGCGGTTGGAGTCGCCCTATTCTATTGCACCTTTCCGGGGGTTTGCCAGAGCATTCCGGCGCAGGTGGAGAAGGCTGTGCGGCCACCGAGCGAACCAGCGGCGTCCCAAACGTTCATCCGGCTGGTTACCTCGGACGACAAAAAGGATGGCCGTACCGCGAAGAGCTGTCAGCAGGTTCTGGCCGTGCTGCTGCCCTTTATCCAGGCGTACCCCCATCCAACCGGGTGGACGTGGTTCGTTGCGTGCGACGAGTCGGCCTGGGCACAGATCCAGAGCCGCATGGGATACCGGGCTGGCAGCGGCATCCTTGCGGTGACGAACAGAGAGTCGCACGCGACGATCGTGCGTGGCCCGGCGATGCTGCATCCCTACAGCGATGACTATCGGGCGCAGCCGGAGCATATTGTCGCGCACGAACTGTGCCACATCTATCTCCAGAGCAGCGACGAATCCAGGGTCGATGCCCTGGCTACGCGATGGGTCGACGCACGCAGGGCGAAGCATCTTGCTGTGCTGAGGCCCTAACTCCGGCGACATCTGGCGGGCGGCTGAACATTACGCCCCGGCAGGCCGATAGTGTACTGGCATCTTTCGGACTCCGCAGACTGGAACCTCGGCGGCGTTGTCCCGGGCCCGCGTCGACATGAAATCAGCCCCGGCTGCCGTCCGTTGCGATCCCGTCGCTGTCCGTACGGAGATCGCTTTCTCTCTCACTTGATCGGCTGGAAGCAGGAAGAAAACTATGTTCACCACACTCTTATTTGCAACCTTGATTATTGTTGTCGGGTCGGCGGGAGTTGCAGGATGCACCTACCTGGTCCTGGGTAAGGGGCTCACCTTTTACATCATGGTCCGGCTGCTGCCTGCCACCGCCTGCCTTTGCCTGGACATCTGCGTGTGGATGCTCGTCGGCGGACCAACATCGATCAAAGCCGATATGGTGGTCCTGCCGGTTGGAATTTCGATTTTGACGGCGGGGTTCATCCTGGTCGGACAGGGCTTAGGCAAGACAATCTCGAACGCCGTCGACGAACTGCAACGAGGCGCGGAGCAGATCGTCAGCGCGGCGAACCAGGTTGCGCAGTCGAGCCAGACGCTGGCGGGAGACTCGTCGAAGCAAGCTTCCTCCCTGGAGGAGACATCGGCTTCCGCGGCGGAGATCAATGCACGGGCGCGGCAGAACACGGATAGTTGCCGTTCCACGGTCGCGTTGCTGGCCCAATCGGAGGAGAAAGTTGCCTCCGCTAACAGGCAGTTGGGGCAGATGGTGACGTCGATGAATCAGATCACCGAGTCGAGCGGGAAGATCTCGAAGATCATCAAGGTCATTGACGATATCGCGTTCCAGACCAACATTCTTGCGCTCAATGCCGCTGTGGAGGCTGCACGGGCCGGTGAGGCCGGGATGGGGTTTGCGGTGGTGGCGGATGAGGTGCGCGGCCTTGCGCAACGGAGCGCACAGGCGGCCAAGGATACGGCTTCGCTCATCGAAGAATCGATCGCTAACTCGAGCGGAGGAAAGAGCAGGGTGGACGAGGTGGCTCTCGCGATCAGTGCTTTGACTGAAGAGACGCTGCGCGTGAAGACAATGGTCGATGAGATCAGCTCCGGGAGCGAGGAGCAGTCCCGCGGCATCGACCAGATCAGCAGGGCGGTGGCCGAGATGGAGCGGGTAACGCAGACCAATGCGGCAATGGCACAGCAGAGCGCGGCGGCGGCGGAAGAGCTGAACGCACAGTCGGCCATGACGCAGGGAATCGTATCCGGTTTGCACGCCATGGTGCGTGGCCAAGCACAACGGTATGCGTGAGGCCATTCTGGCGCTGTGGCTGAAGTTGGGTTTATGCCACGAGGGTAGGTCAGAGACAATGGAAGCCGTGTCCTGCTGATTCGCAGGACACGGCTTGACTAAAGCTTAGGCTACGCTGCCTACGGCCTGGCCGGGGGCTTCGACCATCGGGATGGGGATGGGCGGAGGGCCGGCGATCTTCTTCTTGTAATCACAGGTGATCTCCGGGGCGGGCTCCTCGGGGGCTCCCTTTTTGACGCGTTTCTTCGGCAGACCCTCGTGGTTGTGAGGGCAGACGAGGAAGGTGCCTTCGGCGTTGACGAGTTCGAGAAGGTAAGTGCTGTTGCCGCGAGGGCAAGGCTCGTTGACGAGCTTGATGTTCGAGGCGAAGTCGCACTTTGGGTACTTGGTGCAGCCGTAGAAGGTGTCGCCGCGCTTGGTCTTGCGGACGGCGATATCTCCGCCGCACTTGGGGCACGGGACTTCGAGGAGTTCCTGCTTCACGTACTTGCACTTCGGGTAGCCAGAGCAGGAGATGAACTCGCCGTAGGAGCCGTTGCGGAGGAGGAGGGGCTTGCCGCACTTGGGGCAGGCCTCTTCGAGCTCGACGGGGGGCTTCTGCTGGACCTTCTGGGTGAGCTTGCGGATGGTCTTGCAGGGTGGGTCGTCGGAGTAGCCGGGGCAGCTCATGAACGGGCCCCAGGGGCCGTTCTTGAGGACCATGACGCGGCCGCAGTTGTCGCAGAACTCTTCCTCGGCCTCGGCGTCGTGGCCGGGAGCGGTGAGGTCGGGCTTGGCGGCGAAGTTTTCCTTGGTGAAGTCGCAGCTTACGGGCTCTACGATGATCTTCTTGCTGCGCTTGGCAGCGTCGGTGACGGCGACGGAGAGTTCTTTCGCGGACTCAACGCGGATGGCGTGCTCGTGGATGTCGGAGACGAAGGGCTTGACCGTCATGGGGTACGAGAAGGAGTTCGTGATCTTCTTGACGATCGCCTTCGGGTCTTTCTTCCAGGAGGATGCGGCCACGGAGACGGGCTTGGCCTTTGAGAAGGAGCTGCAGGCGTAGAAGCTGCCGAACTTACCCCACTTGAGGATGAGCGGGCTTCCGCACTTGTCGCAGATCTCGTCGGTCCGCTCTTCCCTGCGCTTGACGTCTTCCATCTCGTCGGAGGCGACGACTAGCTCTTTTTCGAAGTGGTCGTAGAAACCGTTGAGGAGGTCGGTCCAGCGCTCGGTGCCCTCTTCTACGGAGTCGAGTTCTCCTTCAAGGCGGGCGGTGTACTGGGGGTTGAAGATGTAGGGGAAGTTCTTGACGAGGAGGCCTGTGACCACCGTGCCGATCTCGGTGGGGACGAACTTGCCCTGGATCTTCTTGACGTAGTCGCGATCCTGGATGGTGTTGATGATGGAGGCGTAGGTGGAGGGGCGGCCGATTCCCTGCTCTTCGAGCACCTTGACGAGGGATGCTTCGTTGTAGCGCGGGGGCGGTTCGGTGGCCTTTTGCTCGGAGTCGATGCCGAGGATGCTGAGGGACTGGCCGTTGGTCATCTCGGGAAGGATGGTGTCCTCCGAGGCCGTTTGCCAGATAGCGAGGAAGCCGTCGAACTTCTGGATGGAGCCGGTGATCCGGAACTCGTAGGAGCGATCAGCCTTTGCCGCGACCTCGACGACGGTCTGATCGAAGACGGCAGGCATCATCTGGGAGGAGACGAACTTGCGCCAGATCATGTCGTAGAGGCGATACTGCTCTTCGCTCAGGTACTGCTTGATGGAGTCGGGGGTGTACTCGACGTGAGTGGGACGGATTGCTTCGTGGGCGTCCTGGGCGTCTTTCTTACCTTTGTAATCGATCGGCTTGGCGGGAAGGTACGGATTGCCAAGCTCTTTCTGAACGTAGTCGCGAGCTTCCGTAATGGCGTCTTCGGAGACGCGGGTGGAATCGGTACGCATGTAGGTGATGAGACCCACGGTGCCGTCGGCGCCGATCTCGACGCCCTCGTAAAGGCGCTGGGCGACGCCCATGGTGCGGCGCACGTTGAAGCCAAGCCGACCGGAAGCATCCTGCTGGAGCTTGCTAGTGGTGTATGGGCCGGTGGGGTTGCGCTTGCGCTCCTTGCGCTCGACGGAGGCGACGCTCCAGCGGGCCTGGTTGAGTTGGGCGACGACGGAAGCTGTGATGTCGCCGTTGGGAAGAGCCCCGGAGAGGAACTGCTCCTTTCCATCCTTATCCAACCCGTTTGAGACGCGGGCGGGTTCGCCGTCGATGCCGGTGAACTTTGCGGTGAAGGTCTGGCCGGGGGCGGGCTCGAGGTTTGCCGAGATGGTCCAGTACTCGACGGGAACAAAGGCGTTGATCTCGCTTTCGCGCTCGACGATGAGGCGGAGGGCTACGGTCTGGACGCGGCCGGCGCTGAGGCCGCGGCGGACCTTGTCCCAGAGGAGCGGGGAGATCTGATAGCCGACGAGGCGGTCGAGGACGCGGCGGGTCTGCTGGGCGTCGACGAGGTTTTCGTCTACGTCGCGAGCCTGGAGGAAGGCGGCCTTGACGGCCTTCTGGGTGATCTCGTTGAAGGTGACGCGGCGGAGCTTCGACTTGTCCTTGACCATGGGGAGAAGCTGGATCGCGAGGTGGGCGGCGATGGCCTCGCCTTCGCGATCAGGATCGGGCGCAAGGTAGACCATGTCGGCCTTGGCGGCGAGCTTCTGGAGACGTTCTACGATCTTTTCCTTGCCTGGCGACACGATCAGGGTCGGCTCGAAGGTCCGCTTGAGGAGCTCGACGCCGATGTCGTTCTTTGGGAGATCCATGATGTGGCCGAGCGAGGCCTCCACGATGTAATCGTTCCCGAGATATTTGTTGATCGTCTTTGCCTTTGCCGGCGATTCGACGATCACGAGAGACTTAGCCATTTGTTCCCTTCACCTTCTACCACGATGGACGCGAAACCCTATTGCCGCGCGCCCCGTTCCCGTTCGTTTCATTGCGAACCTAACACGAGTTGCCGAAAACAATCCAATCGCGTTAAAACAGCTCCACCTTAAATAGGAGGGTTGACGATACCACGTCCGGGGTTCGTGCCTCCCGCTGACGATAGGCGAAATACCTGCAATTTACCGTGTTTCTGCTGCGCATTTCGATCTGCTTTCCACGCCTTTCGCCGCACCCTTTCCACACCTTGGACCGCCGGGATCCGGATCCGTTACAGTCCCCCCGCGCCGGTCTGTCCCCTATAAGAACGCCCCGTGCGCAAAAAAGTTCACATCCGTCCTGCTAAAAGGCACGGACGTAGTGCTTTCCGGGGAGTTGCCGGACCCGGCCGGCGAGCTCCAGTTCGAAGAGCGCCGTAAAGATTTCGGGGGAAGCGAGGGTTCCTTCGAGCCCTTCCATGAGCTCGTCGAGCTGCAATGCCTCGTCGTGCCGGAGCCTTTCGAAGACGAGACGTTCGTGTTCGGGCAGTTTCGCCCCTTGCTCGGCGTCGGTAAATAGGGATGCAGAGGCGGGGAGTTTGGATTCATCGGCGCCGGTGGCGTGCAGGGCGTCCTCGAGTGCGAGGCGGATGTGGGAGGGCAGGTCTTCCCATATATCTTCCCAAGTGGCGGTGAGCTTGGCACCCTGCTTTATCAACGTGTTAGGCCCCCAGGCGTTGCGGTTGGTGACGTTGCCGGGGACGGCGTAGACGTCCCGGTTCTGCTCCATGGCGCAGCGTGCGGTGATGCGGGTCCCGGAGTGTTCGCCAGCCTCGATGACGAGGACGCCGACGCTCATGCCGGACAGGATGCGGTTGCGGATGGGGAAGTTCTGCGGAGCGGGAAAGGTACCGAGGGGGTACTCGCTGACGATGGCACCGCCGGTCTCGACGATCTGCTCGGCGAGGCGTTTGTTTTCCTTGGGATAAATGACGTCGATACCGGTTCCCCAGACGGCGACGGTGGCTCCGCGGGCGTCGATCGCGCCTTTGTGGGCGGCGGTATCGACGCCTCGGGCCATGCCACTGAGGATGATGAGTTTGCGGAGGGCGAGGTCGCGGGAGAGACGCTCGGCCATGCCGGCTCCGTAGGGTGTGGGCTGGCGGGTGCCGACCACGGCGATGCCGGGAAGCCCCAGGATGCCGGGATTCCCTCGGATCCATAGGACGGCGGGTGGATCGAAGATCTCGCGGAGACGCTCGGGGTAGGCGGGATCGTCGAAGGTGAGGAAAGAGCCGCCGGTATCGATGAGGCGGCGGACCTCATCCTCGGCGAGGGTGCGGGCACGGCCGTCGGCGATGAACTGGGCGGACTTGGAGGGTAGGTTGAGGGATTCGAGTTCGGTGAGCGAGGCTTCGAAGAGGAGCTCGGCCTGGCCAAGGCGCTGGACGGCTCGTGCGATGCGGGTTGGCCCCATGCCGGGGGTGAGGGTGAGGGCCATCCAGGCGAGACGGCGGGTCTCGCTGCCTGCTTGCGTTGCTTGGACCAAGCTGCCTCCGTGTGCTGCTCTGGTGGGAGTGCTTCTTTGGCGAAGAGGTTCGGTGCTTAGCGACCACCATACTCCAGTGCGGGTTGAGGGGAAAGCGCGGATTTCGGTGGAGGACCAACCTGCAAAGCGGTCGCCTCCGAGATGCCGTGTTCAAATGCTAGCGCCATTATTTTCAATGGGATTGAAACGATGGTTCCCGGGTGCCGATAGGAAGCTGAGAAAACATACATCCCCTTGCTGTCCCCGAAAGACAAAAGATTCCCATGCCTTATTCGAGACTCCTTTCTGTTGCCCTTCTGGCAATCGCGCCGCTTCTCTGCCCCGCGGAACAGCCGGCACCGAGCTCGCCGTCGAACGAGTCTTTGCCCCTGACATCTTTCCTGGTCCGGCCATATTCTTCCGGCACCGCGGCGATCTCATTCTGGCATCCGAGGCTGGACCTCCCGCTTGACCTGAAAGGATCCCGTCCCTCCGCAGACGATGGCTCCGCGGATCTCACGGCGGATACGCCCACGACCGAGGACTCGGATTCCGTATCATCTCTCACGAACATCTTCCGTCACACGAATTCGGCCCGTTGGATGATCAGCGGCCAGGCGAACATCATCTTCCAAGCCGACCCGGGCTTTCATTCCCTCTACTCCGGGCCAAACAGCTTCATCAACCGTGGGGAGTATAAGACCTCGCTGGTTGGAACGATTTACACGGGCTTCCAGGTTCGCAGCAATCCGCACAGCTCGACCGAGCTTCTGCTTGATATTGAATCGGCTGGCGGGCGGGGTCTGGGGAATGCGCTCGGCGTCGCCGGGTTTACCAATCTCGATGTCGTCCGTAACCCGAGTCTCGGGTCTTCCCCATATATCGCCCGCGCAGAGATTCATCAGACCATCGGACTTACCGACAAGATGGTAGAAGCGCAGCGCACCACAACTTCTCTTTCCACCCTGGTGCCCGAGCGGCGGATCGAGCTGCGGGCAGGCAAACTGAGCACCGCAGATCTCTTCGATAACAACGGAGTCGGCACCGACAGCCACTTACAGTTTATGAACTGGACCGTTGATAACAACGGGAGCTATGACTATGCGGCCGACACCCGTGGTTATACCTATGGAGCCTTCGGCGAGTACGACGACAAGGTCTGGTCGGTCCGCTACATGCTGGCGCTGATGCCGACGGTAGCAAACGGTCTCGATCTTGACTGGAATGTTCGGCGCGCGAGCGGTCAGAACGTGGAATTCGAACTGCGGAAGGCACCTCTCGGCTTGCTGCTGAAGAAGAGTAGAGGTGGAGTCATCCGCGCTTTGAGCTTCGTCAACCATGCCAACATGGGTCTCTATGCCGACGCGATCAAAGCCTACGAGAGCGGAGCAGACAAGACTCCGAATATTTTGCTCCATGAGCGGCTTGGAAGCGTCAAGTATGGTTTCGGGCTCAATGCCGAGCAGAGCCTTAGCGAGAATGTGCGCGGCTTTGTGAGGTTCGGCTGGAACGAAGGACAACACGAAACGTGGGCTTACACCGAGGTCGATCAGACGGCAGCGGCTGGAATGGACTACGCGGGAAGCGCATGGAAGAGGCCGCTGGACAAGATCGGGGCGGCCGTGGTCTCCAACGCGATCAGCCATGAGCACATGGAGTATCTCAAGCTGGGCGGCCTTGGTTTTCTGCTCGGGGATGGCAACTTGAACTACGGCCGCGAGAATATTGCGGAAGCCTATTACAACCTGCATGCGTGGCGTGGAGCCTACTACTCCTTCGATACCCAGGCTGTAGAAAACCCCGGCTACAACAAGGATCGCGGGCCCTTCGTTGTTTTCAGCGTGAGAATGCACGTGGACTTCTAAGTGAAGAGACAGAAGCCCTTCGATGTGCTCCCCGATACGTCAAGCCTTCACGCCCTCGAAGATTTATCGGGTCGACTCATACAACAAGATTTGAAGACTTTTATAAGCCGCGGCACGAACTCGGAGAACAGTTTGCTATGGATATGACAATCGGAAAACGCTTTATCGTGACCTCCGGAGTTTGCCTGCTCCTGATGACTCTTCTCGCAGGCATTACGATCAACGGACTTTATCAGGCCGGACAAGCAACCGATGAGCTGGGAAACAGCGAGATTCCCTCAACCCGCACCTCCATGGCACTCGCCTCGGATCTGCATCAGCTCCGGGGTGACTACTGGAAGCGCATGGCGGTCGAGGCACCGGACCGGAGGGCATCCGAAGATCTGGAGATTCGAGCCGACCGGGCCCTGCTCGCGAAGGATCTAAAGGCTTACGAACCTGGGATCGGTGACGCGGAAGATCGCGGCAACTATGAAGAGTTTACTGCCCTTGTGAATGAAGTCGATACCGCCTGGCAACAAGTTGCCGTGGTTGACGACACTGGAAAGGGAGACGAATCGGTAGACCTGTTTCTGAAGATCGCGTTTCCCAAGTATGAGCAGGCCGAGGCGGTCGTGAGCAAGATGGTGGAGTACAACAAGAGGACCGCCGACGGGAATACCGCAGCGAGCGTCTCCACCTCCTCCCACTCACTCTGGCTGGCGGTGTTGATCGGACTTACCGCGTTGCTGGGCGGCACTGCTGTCTCGTGGTTCATGGTGCGTGCGGTGAACACGACTCTGCGCGCGGCTACCCAGGAACTGGGCGAGGGAGCGAGCCAGGTTGTCAGCGCGTCCGCGCAGGTGAACTCCTCGAGCCAGTCGCTTGCTCAGGGATCGTCCGAGCAGGCGGCCACCATTGAGGAAACCTCGGCGGCGGCACACGAGATCAACTCGATGGCACAGCGCAACACGACGAACTCTCTGTCGATCGCCACCATGGTCGACTCCTCTCAACGGAGCTTTGCGGAGACAAACGTGCTGCTCGATGGCCTGCTCGAGGCGATGAGTGACATTGATGCGTCGAGCCAGAAGATCTCCAAGGTGATCAAGGTGATTGACGATATCGCCTTCCAAACCAATATCCTGGCGCTCAACGCCGCGGTTGAGGCAGCTCGGGCCGGTGAGGCCGGGATGGGTTTTGCAGTGGTTGCGGACGAGGTGCGCAGCCTCGCGCAGCGCTCGGCCTCCGCGTCCAAGGACACCGCGCTCATGATCGAAGAGTCCATTCTGAAATCCAGTCGCGGCAAGCTGAGTGTCGAGGAAGTGGCTACCGCCATCCGCACGCTGACTTCGGACTCCTCGAAGATGAAGGTGCTGGTAGACGAGATCCACCTGGGCAGTTCCGAGCAGGCGAAAGGTCTCGACCAGATCACGAACTCGATCCAGGAGATGGAGAAGGTGACGCAGAATACCGCTGCTTCCTCCGAAGAGAGTGCTTCCGCCGCAGAGGAACTGTCTGCGCAGGCGGAATCGGTGCAGTCTATCGTCCGGCGCCTTGAAGCGCTTGTGGATGGTGGCTCCGCCCGCCAGGCTCCCCGGACGACGCTGACCAGCAAAGGGCCTGCGACCCGGCCGATCCAGAAAAGGCCGGTTGCGCGCAAGCCGATGATGTCTGCCATCCCCTTGTCACCTTCCTTGCCACCGCAAAAGAGCAGCGTCAGCGCGAACGAGTTCCCCATGGAAGAAAGCTTCCAGTCTTTTTGAGAGGGCGAGTTTCGTAAATCCTGTTTCGCGAGAGTCGAGTCATCTCGACTCCCGCGAAGGCCGCTGAAAGCAAGAACGGCTGACTCGGGAGGCGATAAACTGGATGGTGTGGCTCGACTCCGTATTTCCGCGATCAATTTCCTGAATCCTGCTCCGCTGCTGTATCACTTTGAGCACTCTCCCTGGGCCGAAGAACTTGCCGCGCGCTATGACACGCGGTATACGCTACCCTCGCTTTGCGCGGCGGATCTGCATGCAGGACGGGCTGATCTTGGGCTCATTCCAGTCGCGGCGCTTACGGAGGATCTGGCGGTGGTGCCGGGATGCACGATCGCTTCGCTTGGAAAGGTGCGGTCGATTCTTCTGCTGCTGCGGCCGGGGGTGCGGCTGGAGACGGTAGAGACCGTGGCGACGGATACGGCTTCACGGAGTTCGCTGGCTTACACGCAGATCCTGTTTCGGAAGTTTGTGGGGACGGATCCAGAGTTTCTGGCACCGGCTCCGGCTGATCCTCTGGCGATGCTGGGGCAGGCGGACGCGGCGTTGCTGATCGGAGATCCGGCGCTGCTGGCGCTCGAGCGTAAGGCGGAGATCGATGGGGCGCTGGGGGCTTGTACCTGGATCGACCTGGCGGAGGAGTGGGTAGGGCGGACGGGATTGCCCTGGGTGGCGGCGGTTTGGGCGGTGAGGCCAGAGGCTTTGAATGGGGAGACGGCGGCGAGGCTGGTCGGGGATCTCACGGCTTCGCGGGATGCGGGGCTGGCGCACCGGGAGGGGCTTGTGGCCGAGTGGACTCCACGAATCGCTGTTCCGGCGGAGACGATTCGTCACTACCTTCGGCACAATATCCACTATGTGCTGACACCGGAGTGCGTGCGGGCGATCGAGTTATTTCGGGCTTACGCAGCGGAGATTGGAGCACTGCCTCCACTTGCGGAGATTCGCTTTCTCAACGCTGATGCGGGGTTTCTTCGCTCCGACGATAGAAAGCCGGTTGATTTAGCGACTTAAGCCGAGGCTCCGGCGTCTGATGAGCCATGACGCTTCTTAACGACATAGCCTTGGGGGCGGTGAGTACGCTACCTTCCGCTGCCTCGCAGGCTGTCGTTCCGGCGGCACTTGCGCTGCTCGGTCAGCACTCGAGCGCTCTGCTGAAGTTGTTCTTTTCGCTTGGGCTGTTTGGAGTCTTTCTGGTCTCGATTGTCGACTCATCCTTTGTTCCACTGCCTCTGCCTGGGTTAACGGACGTGATGGTCGTTGTCATCGCGGCGCAGCGTGGGGGATGGCCGCACCTGACGCTTCTGCTTGGGCTGGCGACGCTTGGGTCGGCAATTGGTGGATTCGTCAGCTACCAGGTTGGACAGTCGGGAGGGATGGCGTTCCTGGAGAAGCGGGTTCCGCCGCGGATCTTCAAGCGGGTGACGCAGTGGATGGAGGATCATGCGATCCTGGCAGTCGCGCTGCCGGCGATCCTTCCTCCGCCTATGCCATTGAGCGCGTTTGTGCTGGCGGCAGGCGCATTGAATATGCGGCGCAGGACGTTCATGACGACGTTTACGCTGAGCCGGCTTGGACGGCATGCGATCGCGCTTTGGCTCGGGGTTCGCTATGGGTCGGCCGTGCTTGGGCTTTGGGCGAAGTTCTCGCAGAAGTGGGCCGAGCCGATTCTAATCGTGCTCTGGTCGGGAATTCTGCTGAGCTGCGGGTTTGCGTTCTACAAGATTTACGCTACGTCGAAGTCGATCCATGGACCGGTGCGGCAGGCGGCTTCCTAGGGTTTTCCCGTCAGGACGGGCATTTGCGGATCCCACATCTCAAATGCAAGATGCGGCGCACCCAAGTGACTGAACGAAACGCAGATTCCCTTCGGGAATGACAACCAACCAGGCCAAGGCAATTCTGCTTGCATCAGGCGATGACCTGGGCGGGGGTTCTGCTCTTTGGCGTGAACTTGCGGTGATAGTAGGCGCTCGTCAGGACGATGGCAGGAACACCTATGATTGTGGGCCAGAGCCACACGTACCAGGCGTTGCCGAACCACTGCGAGAGCGTGACCGCGCTGAAGGCGGTCCAGGCGGCGATGTAGCTTCCGATGAAGTTGCCGAGGTGGGTGTACCACCAGAACATCTTCTCTTTCGGTTTGCGGACGAAGGTGAAGAGCTGGGTGGACGCGAGACGCATGCCGAGGAAGCCGAAGACGATGGCCACGATGCCGAAGTTCTGGACCCACTGCGGGCGGAAGGCTCCGAAGGCGGCGAGGCAGAAGCTGGAGGCCAAGGTGATGACGCCGGCGATCCAGTCGATGGGTTTTGCGGAACCACCGCGTGCAAGTTCTTTGAGCTTGAGGACGCGATATCCGGAGAAGGCGGAGTAGAAGCTAAAGACGGCTACGAGGGCGAGGAAGAGGACGGGGCGGTAGAGGGCCATGGGGAGCGCGGTGGCGGCGACGACTCCCATGGCCCAGAGGTAGACCATGCCCCAGCGCTTGTGCTGCTTGCCGCCTTTGGCAGTGGCGAGAGCGACGGGTGCAAGCAGGAAAGAGGTTGCGCCTGCGGTGATGTGGATCGCGAGAAAGAGCTTCATCCAAAGCGGGTCATGCGCCATGGTGTGCCTCGATTCCGGGTTTAGGTGCGTTGTGGTCTGACTTCGATGGGGCAGTTTGTTCGAGTCTGTCGAGCTCCTCTAACGTTTCGTGAGCCCAGGCGATGTTGCCGGATGCTTCGTGGCGACCCCGGCTCAGCGTGATCAGCCAGTACGGCAGCTGCGGGTCGTCCCCTGCTCGCATTCTGAGAAACTCCGCAATGCTCGTGAACATCTGGAGATCGCGTTCTTCTTTTTCGAGGAAGGTGTGGATGTGCTTGCGGTTCACGGCTGAGGTTGCGTGGGCTCCGAAGAACATCTTGAGGAGAAGCTCGTTGCGGGGGACCTCGACGGCGAAGGGGAGCTCGAGCCATTGTTGAAGGCGCTCGCGGCCCGCGCCGGTGAGGGAGTAGACGTGGCGGTCAGGCTTTCCCCGCTGGGTCTCGGTGCGCTTCGCGACCAGTCCCTCTTCGGCCATGCGGCGGAGAGTGGGGTAGATCTGGCCGTAACTTTCGCTCCAGAAGTGACCGATGGACTCGGGGATGAACTGGCGAAGATCATAGCCGGACATGGGCTTGATGCTGAGGAGGCCGAGAAGGGCGTTGACCGTCGAGTTTGAAAGCGCCTTCTTCATGTCTGCAAGATACATATCTTTTAGATATAAAGAAAGAGGAAAATCTGTGGAATGCTTCGTGGCTTAGGTCAGGCCCCGCTCCACCATGGCCACGAGCCGCTCGCCGAGAGTGAGCACCATGGCGGGGGGCATTACGTGGAGGGGTCCTTCGAGGGCCAGAAGCGCAAGGCCGTGGACGGACGACCAGGCGAGGTACTCGGCGTCTTTGCGCTGCTTCTTCGTGAGCAAGCCACTCTCCAGCATGCGATCGAGCGCGAGGGAGAGGAGTTGAAAGGGGTTCAGGCCCATCGATGCCGTGTTGGCCGGATTCTGCTCGTGGACGAGCGGGGAGACCGAAAAGGCGGTGCGAAACATGCCTGGCTCTCTCATCGCAAATCCCAAGTATCCGACGCCCACGGCCCTCAGGCTTTTTCGGGCAAATGCCTGTGGATTTCTCCACTTCGCGATGCTGCCTAGTTCCGTCTCAATCGCAGATGCGAGTTGGGCGATGCATGCGGAACGCACGGCGTCGAGCAGAGCGGCCTGGCCGGAAAAGTGTCGATAGGCTGCGTTTGGTGAGACTCCCGCCTGACGGGTCGCTTCGCGCAGAATGACCGCGTTGGGTCCGCCGACTCTGGCCATTTCGAGCCCGGCCGCTACCAGCGCGTTTCGCAGATCGCCGTGGCGAAAGGTCTCGCGTCCCTGGCTTGAGTCGTTCTTTTTCATCGTCTGTTCTTGAAGTGTAGCTCGAGAAAAAAGAATTGTGGACAGTGTTTACATACGGTAGTAGCTTGTGTGCACAGAGTTTCCTCTGACTCGATTTGCCGCAGAAAAATCACGGACAAGGAAGGTGCATGATGGCGGATGGTTTTATCTGGTACGAGCTCATTACCAACGATATGGACAAGGCAGTGGATTTCTACAAGAAGGTTGTCGAGTGGGATGTCCGCGATTCGGGCATGCCCGGCATGACTTATATGCTCTTCGGCAAAGACTCGAAGGATGTTGGCGGCATGATGACGTGGGCGGGCGCCGGTGAGACCGGGATGCCGCCTGTGTGGATGGGCCACATTCATACCGCGAAGCTCGACGAAGAGCTGAAAAGTGTCACAGCGGACGGTGGGACCATCGTCAAGCCGGCGCAGGATATTCCGGGTGTCGGTCGCTTCGCTGTCGTCTCGGACCCGCAGGAGGTGAAGTACCTGCTCTTTGAGCCTGGCGGGGCCGGGGCGCCTCCATCACGCCTGGGTCAAGGGGACGCGGGGAATGTGGGCTGGCACGAAATGCTAACCGATGATGCGGCGAAGGCTTTCGAGTACTACTCCAAGCACTACGGATGGGAGAAGGACTTTGCGCACGACATGGGTGCGATGGGCGCCTACCAGACGTTCCGCATGGAACAGCCGTTCCCCTCGGGTGGCATGATGAACCGCAAGGGGCCGGGCATGCCCGAAGGCATCCCTCCGCACTGGCAGTTCTACTTCAACGTCGACGATATCGAGGCGGCGCAGAAGCGAGTCATTGATGCGGGCGGAACAGTCACGGTGCCTCCGATGGATGTTCCGGGCGGCTCACGCATTCTGCAGGGCATCGACGACCAAGGCGGGCACTTCGCCCTGACGCAAGGGCCGAAGGCGTAAGTTATGTGTCCCTTTTGCATAGCGACTTCCGTGTGGATCGCCGTCGGTGCTGTTTCGACCGGCGGCGTTTCCCTGTTCGCAGTCGAGAACTTCAGAAAGAGGAGAGCGCGGGAGCGCGAAGAAGGAGCACGCGATGACGAGCAATGAGCAGATCGCACAGATGACGAAGCCTGCGGTGGTATCGCCGGAGGAATGGCAGACGGCCTGGCAGCAGATGCTGGTCAAGGAGAAGGAGCATACCCGGGCGCGGGATGCCCTGGCGGCGGCGAGGCGGCGCATGCCGTGGCTGGAAGTCGAGAAGGATTATGTCTTCGAGGGGCCGCAGGGTAAGGTCTTGCTGCTGGATCTGTTCGAAGGACGGCGGCAGCTTGTGCTCTATCGGGCGTTCTATGACTCGAATGTTTATGGATGGCCCGATCACGCGTGCGTTGGCTGCTCACTGGGCGCAGACCAGGTGTCGCATCTCTCGCATCTGCATGCGCGCGATACCACGCTGGCTTATGCTTCGCGGGGATCACAGGAGAACATTGCGAGTCTGAAACGGCGGATGGGATGGGACAAGATTCCGTGGTACACGATCACGGATGAGTTCGATAAGGACTTCGGTGTCGACGAGTGGCACGGGCATAATGTGTTCTTCCGGGATGAGAACGACAGGATCTTCCGCACTTACTTCATCAACAATCGCGGCGACGAGGCCATGGGCAGCTTGTGGAGTTACCTGGACATCACCGCGCTTGGACGGCAGGAAGATTGGGAGGACTCGCCGGAGGGGTATCCGAAGACGCCGCGGTATAAGTGGTGGCGGTGGCATGACGTTTACGGCAAGGAAGACAGGAAATGGTCGAATCTCGTAGATAGTGCCATGGTGACGCTGAAGCTCTGATGAACGGAGCGGGTCCTTTCGATTGCAATTCCGCTGATCCGTGGGGACAATGGGTTGACCCGAACTGGAGATGCCCAATGCCGACTTCGACCGCTGCACCGTTCCTTACGCTGGACTTCGAACACAGGGGCACTACAACAATCGTTAAGTGCCACGGCAGGCTTGTATCAGGCGTGAACGAGGGGCTTTACGCGAACGTCTCGAAGTTCATTCCGGAGTCGAAGCGGATCATTCTTGATCTGACCGATCTCTCATACATGGACAGCATGGGTCTCGGGACGCTCATGCGGCTGTATGTTTCGGCACGGGCGCATGGGTGTTCGCTCGAGCTAATCAACATCGGAAAGCGAATTCAGGATCTTCTGGAGCTGACAAATATCTGGTCGGTGTTCGCCCGGGTGGGCGAGCATGGGATCAAGTTCTAGACTAGATCTCCCACTGGAGCAGGGTGGCTCCTACGGTGAAGCCGGCGCCTACGCTGGCTAGGAGAACCAAGTCGCCTTTCTTGATACGGCCCTCGCCGATGGCGGTGTTCATGGCGAGAGGGATGGTGGCAGCGGTGGTGTTGCCGAAGCGGTCGATGTTGATGACGACGGAGGACTCGGGCATGCCGAGACGCTCGGCGGTCGAGAGGATGATGCGCTTGTTGGCCTGGTGAGGGATGAAGCAGCCGAGGTCAGCTCCGGTGACGCCGTTGCGGGTGAGGACGGTTTCGGCGGCTTCGGCCATCTTGCGGACGGCGAACTTGTAGACGGCCTGGCCGTCCTGGTGGACGAAGTGCATCTTGTGGGCGACGGTTTCCTGCGTGGCGGGGTGGAGGCTGCCGCCGCCGGGCATATTCAGCGAAGCGGCTCCAGAGCCGTCGATCTCGTGGAAGAAGTCGATGAGGCCTACTTCATCGTCAGCGCAGGGCTCGAGGAGGACGGCACCGGCTCCGTCGCCGAAGATGACGCAGGTGGAGCGGTCGGTGTAGTCGATGATGGAGCTCATGACGTCGGCGCCGATGACCATGACCTTCTTGTGGACGCCGCTTTCGATGAGCTTGGCGCCCACCTGGAGGGCGTAGGGGAAGCCGGAGCAGGCTGCGGAGAGGTCGAAGCCCCAGGCTCCCTTGGCGCCGAGCTTGTCCTGCACGAGGCAGGCGGTGGCGGGAAAGAGCATGTCGGGCGTGACGGTGGCGACGATGATGACTTCGAGGTCGGTGGCGGGGATTCCGCGCCGGGCGAGGCAGCATCTGGCGGCTTCGACGGCGAGATCGCTGGTGGCGACGCCGGGTTCGACGAGGTGACGCTCACGGATGCCGGTGCGCTCGGTGATCCACTGGTCGTTGGTCGCGACCATCTTTTCCAGGTCTGCGTTGGTCAGTAATTTGGGTGGAACGTAGGCTCCGACTGCGCTGATTTTGGCTCTGACCTGCACCCTGGGCTTCAACGTCAACTTCAATGCTTCACCTCACACGACTCAATCAGGATACAAAACTATTACAAATGAATCATCATTCACCAACTTTCGGTGGAGATGACTCAAGAGATCACAAGCTCGGCGATGTTCCGGGCGCTGCGAGCGATCTGAGCGAAGCGCTGGACGATCGGGCGCGACTCTCCGGCGAGACATGCCAGTTCGATGTTGCTGACGACCTTGACGTCGCGTAAAGGCAGGCAGACGACGTCGGGAGATGATATCCCTGCGACGCAGGCAGGGGCCACGGTGACGCCGAGGCCGGCCCCGACGAGGCGGAGAATCGTCAGCCAGTGCGAGGCTTCCTGGACGATGTGGGGGCGGAAGCCGTGGGCTTCGAAGATGGTGAGGGGCTTCTCGAAGGCCCGGGTGCCGGCGCTGCGAGGGTAGTAGACGAAGGGCTCGTCGCGGAGGTGGGCGGGGGAGATGGTCTTCTGGCGGGCGCGGGGATGGTTGGCGGGAAGGACGGCGACGAAGGGCTCGGAGAAGAGGGTGATGACGTCGAAGGCGTCAACGGGGTCGCCGTCGCGGAGGATGCCGGCGTCGAGGGTTCCTTCTTTGAGGCCGTCGATGACTTTCGCGGTGAAGGACTCGTGGAGGCGGAGGGTCACGAGCGGATATGCCTCGATATAGGCGCGGAAGATGGCGGGGAGGGTGGCGAGCATGCCCGAGCCGATGAAGCCTACGTGGAGCGATCCGACCTCGCCGCGACCGATGCTGCGGGCTTCTTCGAGGTCACGCTGGACGTTGCGGAGGGTGCGGCGGGCGGATTGCAGGAAGGCTTCGCCTGCGGTCGTCAGTGCGACGGAGCGGGAGGTGCGAGTGAAGAGGGCGTAGCCGAGGATCTCTTCGAGCTTGCGGATCTGCTGGGAGAGCGGGGGTTGGGCGAGGTGAAGGCGCAGGGCGGCGCGGCCGAAGTGCAACTCTTCGGCGACGGCGACGAAGTAGCGGAGATGGCGGAGTTCTACATCCTGATCCATACTTATTCGATACTAATCGCAAGGAACAATATATTGGACGTCTCGCTTGGACCGGAGGAGACTTGTTTCAGGTTGGAGGAACAAGCGATGCAGCAGGAACAGGTAATGGACGCGACGACTGAAACGATGGGGATCACGATACGGGAGCTTGGGCGCGGTGAGGATGGGACGGCTTTTCGGGTTTTGAACGAGGAGTGGATCACGAAGCTGTTCACGCTGGAGGCTCGGGATCGCGAGGTCCTGGGTGATCCGGAGACGCACATCCTGAGCAAGGGTGGGCATATCTACCTGGTCGAGAAGGACGGCGAGGCGGTAGGGTGCGTGGCGCTGATCCCGGAGGAGGGGCATGGGCTGTACGAGGTCTCGAAGATGGCGGTTTCGCCGACGCTGCGGGGACTTGGGATTGGGCGGAAGCTGCTGGAGTACACGATTGCGCGGGCAAGGGAGATTGGGGCCACGGCGCTCTATCTCGGCAGCAGCAAGAAGCTGAAGAACGCGGTGCATCTCTATGAGGCGCTGGGGTTCCGGCATGTGGATCCGAAGACGCTGCCGGAGGCGCCTTACTCACGGGCGGATGTGTTTATGCATATGGGACTGTAGGGTTGCTCTTGCCTTTGTGGGTGCAGAGGCAAGAGCAAAACAAGACGCAGATTCCCTGCGGGAATGACAACCAGAGAGACAAGAGCAGGACCGCGTTTTAGGCGGTTGGAGGTTCGGGTTCGAGCATCTGGAGGCAGAGGGGGCGCTCCAGCATGCAGTTCATCTTCGCCATCGCTTCGACGGCCTTGTCGATGGTGGAGTTGAGGCAGGGCTCGGTGGTGACGACGAAGGGGAGCGCGTGCTTGTCGTGGCCGGGGCGCTGGAGGATGGAGTCGATGTTGGCTCCGACCTTGGCGAGGGCTCCGGCGATGGACGAGACGATGCCGGGGCGGTCGTTGACGACGAAGCGGAGATAGTGGGGGGAGATGAAGTCTCCGGTGACTCGGCGGCGGTGAACGGGGAGTTCGACCGAGACTCCGCCCTGGGCTATGGCGAGGAGGTCCGAGACTACGGCTACGGCGGTGGGTTCGCCGCCTGCTCCTCGGCCCGAGAAGACGACGTCTCCGCCGAAGCGACCGCTGGCCACGACCATGTTCTGGGTGCCGTGCGACCACGCCATGGGCGAGGTGTGGGGGATGAGCATGGGGCCGACGCGGGCCTGGACCATGGCTCCGGCGCGCGTGCTGTCGAGCTGGGCGGTGGAGACCTGGCGGATGGTGCAGCCAAGTTCCTTGGCGTACATGAAGTCGATTTTTTCGATGGTGGAGATGGTCTGAGCGGGGACCTGGTCGGGGTCGAGCTCGGCCTGGAGGGCGATGCGGGAGAGGATGCAGAGCTTGGCGCGGGCGTCGAAGCCGTCGACGTCGGCGCTTGGGTCGGCTTCGGCGTAGCCGAGAGCCTGGGCGTCGGAGAGGACTTCGGCGTAGCCGGCTCCTGCTTCCATGCGGGTCAGCATGTAGTTGCATGTGCCGTTGAGGATGCCGCGGATGCGGGTGATGTGGTCGGCGGACTGGCCGTGCAGGAGGCCGGGAATGACGGGTACGCCACCGGCTACGGCGGCTCCGTGGATGAGTTGGACGGAGTGTGCCTTGGCGAGGCGCAGGAGACTTGCTCCGCGATAGGCGATGAGCTGCTTGTTCGCGGTGACGACGGACTTACCCAAGGTGAGGGCGGCGCGGATCCAGGCTTCGGTGGGCTTGAGGCCGCCCATGAGCTCGACGATGATGTCGACCTTGGAGGTGAGGACATCGTTGATGTTCTCGGTCCAGATGGCGTCGGCGGGGACGTACCTTGCGGCGGTCGAGAGGCGCTTGCGTTCGACGTCGCGATTATAGATATGGGTGAGTCGGAGGCCGGGGTATTTCCCTGCCGCTAATACGCGGGCGACCGAGCTGCCTACTGTTCCGAAGCCGAGGATGGCTACCTTGATTGGCCTGCCAGAAGACTTTTTGTTGACCATCTTTGCGGGGCGTTTCGTCGTCGTCATCAGTAATCGATTCTGTCGGAGAGTCTGCGCCATGCGTCGAAGCTTGCCACGGCTTCGGTGCCAAGGAGTTGCTGGGTGGGGATGGCGCGGTCGGCGATGGGCTTGATGACCTCGTCGTAGAGGAAGGAGTCATCGAAGCCTGCGTCGGCGGCGTCGGTCTTGGTGCCACCGAAGAAGATTTGCTCGCAGCGCGACCAGTAGATAGCGGCGAGGCACATGGGGCAGGGCTCGCAGCTTGTGTAGATGGCGCAGCCCTCGAGCTGGAAGTCGCCGAGCTTCTGGCAGGCGGCGCGGATCGCGAGGACCTCGGCGTGTGCGGTTGGGTCGTTGTTTTCAGTGACCCGATTGACGGCGGTGGCGATGATCTCTTCGGCGCGAACGATGACGGCTCCGAAGGGTCCGCCACGACCGGAGACGACGTTCTCAGTCGCCAGGTCGATGGCCATCTGCATGTAGTGCGCGTTGCCTTGCATCCGTGCCTTACCTCGTAGTTCGCGGAGTGCGCCGAGTCGTGGGATCATGTCGATTATGGCATACGCGTATGTGTCGAAACGGGTGGTGACCCCGGGCGGAATCCAAGCGGCGGCCTTGCTGGTGGAGGACGGGACGATCGTTTCGGTGGGTCCGGTGGAGGAGCTTCCGGCGGGATGTCCAGTGCGGGAGCTTGGGGATCTGGCGATCCTTCCGGGGCTAGTCGATACCCATGTACATATCAATGAGCCGGGGCGGACGGAGTGGGAAGGGTTCAGGACAGCTACGCGCGCGGCTGCGGCTGGAGGGTTTACGACGCTTATCGACATGCCGTTGAACTGCCTGCCGGAGACGACGACCGTGGCGGCGCTTGAGATCAAACGGAAAGCTGCGGAAGGGCAGTGCATGGTGGACTGGTCTCCGTGGGGCGGGGCGGTGGCGGACAACCAGGGAGATATCCTTCCCTTGGCGCGGGCGGGAGTTCCGGGGTTCAAGTGCTTCCTGATTTACCCGGGGTGTGATGGGTTCACGATGATCGACCGCGAGCAGCTTGAAGCGGCGCTACCGGCGATTGCGGAAAGTGGACTTCCTCTGTTGGTGCATGCAGAACTGGCTGGACCGATCGATCGTGCGGCTGCTTCGCTTGAGGCAGCGGACTGGCGGAAGTATGAGACTTACTTAGCATCAAGACCGGATGATGCGGAGCTTGAGGCTATTCGCATGCTGATCGGGCTTTGCCGGGAGTATGGGTTTCGGCTGCATATCGTACATCTTTCGACGGCGCTTGCACTGGCTGAACTGCGGGATGCCAAGGCTGAGGGATTGCCGATTACGGTCGAGACGTGTCCACACTATCTTTACTTCGCGGCGGAGCATGTCGCGGATGGGAATACGCTGCTGAAGTGTGCGCCTCCGATTCGGGATGAGGCGAACCGTGAGGCACTTTGGGAGGGGCTGCGGGATGGGACGATCGATCTGATTGCCACGGATCACTCGCCTTGTCCGCCGGAGATGAAGCGGCTGAACGAAGGGCGGTTCGATCGGGCGTGGGGTGGGATTGCAAGTTTGTCAGTTGCGCTGCCGGTGGTTTGGAAGGAGGCTTCCCAGCGTGGGTTCGGGCTTGCGGACGTGGTGCGGTGGATGAGTTATGAGCCAGCGAAGCTTGCGGGGATGAGTGAGCGGGCGGGTGCGTTGGCTGCGGGACGTGAGGCTAACTTTACGGTCTTCGATCCGGAGGCTGCTTTTGCGGTGACACCGGAAGACCTGCACTTTCGGCATGCGATCTCGCCCTATGTGGGTGAGACGCTGCGGGGCAAGGTGGTTGAGACCTGGCTGCGAGGGATGCCGGTGTTCGCATTTGGGGCCTTCCCGTCTGCGCCACGTGGAGTGGAGATCACGCTTGCGGTGAAAGCTGACGTATCCTAGTCGAGCCTATGCCGCCGATGCTCAATCGATGGAACGCGCTTGCTCCCGATGCTGCCGCTGCGGCGATCCTTCCCTGCTGCGGGTCGACTGCCTGGGCTGCGGGGGTAGCTGCTGCTCGTCCGGTAGAGACGGCTGACGCTTTGTACGAGTTATCGGACGTGGTGTGGAGGGAGTTACCGCGCGAGGCTTGGCTGGAGGCTTTTGCGAGCCATCCGCGGATTGGGCAGAAGCATGCCGTGGCGACGGCGCAGTCGCTTGCGTGGTCGGATGGGGAGCAGAGTGCGGCTAACCCGGATGAGCTTGCCAAGGCTGCTCTGGCTGAAGGCAACAGGGCTTATGAGGATCGGTTTCAGCGTATCTTTATCGTCTGTGCTACCGGCAGGTCGGCCACGGAGATGCTTGCGATTTTGCACCAACGCATGAAGAACGACCCCGAGACGGAACTGCTCGAGGCCGCGGAACAGCAACGACAGATTACCCAACTCCGCCTGCGGAAGTGGCTGGAACAGGACTGAAGGAACCACGATGGGCATTTCGACACATATCCTCGATACCTCGCTCGGCCGTCCCGCCGCCAATGTTCCCGTGTCGCTGGCGCGTGCGGGAGAAAACAAACGGTGGGTTCCGTTGAACCAGATGGTGACCGATGCAGATGGCCGGTGCAGGTCTTTGCTGCCGGAGGATGA
Organism: Granulicella sibirica; assembly: GCF_004115155.1. Classification (NCBI taxonomy): domain Bacteria; kingdom Pseudomonadati; phylum Acidobacteriota; class Terriglobia; order Terriglobales; family Acidobacteriaceae; genus Granulicella; species Granulicella sibirica. The sequence continues at coordinate 697,890 of NZ_RDSM01000003.1, read as the reverse complement.
GGCACTGACGCCGGGAGTGTATATCGTTCACTTCGATACGGCTTCGTATTATGAGGCGCAAGAAGTGCCGGGACTTTATCCGTATGTGCAGATCGTGTTTACGGTCGAGGCGGGACAGGCGCACTACCATATCCCTCTCCTGCTGACGGCTAATGGATATACGACTTATCGGGGGACCTAACTTGATTGAGCTGATTGAGAATCGCTACGGCAAGTCGCGCGTTCGGCTGGTGAAGGTGACGCGGCATAACGGGCACCATGATTTGTATGAGTGGACGGTCGAGGTGCTGCTCGAAGGGGACTTCGACTCGGCGCACCGCGTTGGGGATAACAGCAACCTGCTGCCGACGGACACGATGAAGAACACTGTGTACTCGCTGGCGCGGTCGTCATCGGCGACGAGTATTGAGAAGTTCGCGGGGGAGTTGGCTTCGTTTCTGCTGGAGCGGAATTCGCAGGTGTCGGCTGTGCTCGTCAAGGTGGAAAGCGTGCTTTGGAAGAGGCTTACCGTCGATGGTCAGCCGCATCCGGATTCGTTCCTGCGTGGGAGCAACGAGCGCCAGGTGACGCGGCTTCGACTGGAGCGGTCGAGGGACTGCACGATCAACTCGGGCTTCGAAGAGTTAGTGGTGATGAAGACAGCCAAGTCGGGCTTCGAGGGGTATATCAAGGACTCGCTGACGACGCTGAAGGAGACGAACGACCGGCTGTTTGGGACGGCGGTTTCGGCGGACTGGAACTACATCGAGGCGGTAACGTGTGGCACCGACATCGACTTCAAGGCGCTGCACCATGATGTGCGCGAGACAATGCTGAAGGCGTTCGCGGATCATGAGAGCCTGTCGGTGCAACATACGCTGTTTGCCATGGCGGAGGCGGCGCTGAACGGGTTCGACGCGATCGAGGAGATACACATGGTGATGCCGAACAAGCATTGCCTTCTGGTCGACCTGAGCCGGTTCGGGCAGGATAATCCGAACGAGATCTTCGTGCCGACGGATGAGCCGCATGGGACGATCGAGGCTCGGCTGCGGCGCGAGTAGATGATCAAGCTGAGCGATAGGCGGGAGATGGCGGCGCGGGTGGTGGCGCGGTGCCGCGAGTTGGCGGCTTACTCCGAGGTTGCTGGGGAGACTACGCGGACTTTTCTGTCGGAGCCGATGCGTGAGGTTCACAGGCTGGTTGCGGGATGGATGACGAGCGCGGGGATGGCGGTGACCGTCGATGCGATTGGGAATGTGCGTGGGGTGTTTGGGGGTGCTGGGGCGCCTCGGCTGATCATCGCTTCACATCTCGATACGGTTCCGAATGCGGGGGCGTTCGATGGGATTCTTGGGGTAATGCTTGGAATTGCTGTCGTTGAGGCTTTCGCGGGCGCAGGCTTGCCCATTGCGATCGAGGTGATTGGGTTCTCGGAAGAGGAAGGGGTTCGGTTTCGGAGGCCTTTCCTGGGGAGTATGGCTCTTGTGGGGACTCTGGATGAAATGACGCTTGGGGTAAAAGATACAAACGCAGTTACAGTTTCGGATGCGGTGCGGGGATTCGGGCTTGACCCGTCACGGATGGGGGAAGCGCGCCTATCTCCGGTGACAAAGGGCTACCTGGAGTTTCATATCGAGCAGGGTCCAGTGCTCGAGAGTCTAGGGCGGGCGCTTGGCGTGGTGACGGCCCTGGTGGGGCAGACTCGGCTGGAGTTTACGTTCGCCGGACACAGCAATCATGCGGGGACTACGCCGATGCATCTTCGCCGGGATGCTCTGGCCGCAGCTTCGGCGTGGGTGGTTGCGGTGGAAGAGTTAGCTCGCGGGACGGATGGGCTGGTGGCGACCGTTGGACGGATCGAGGCGTTTCCGGGGGCTGGGAATGTTGTTCCGGGTAAGGTGACGGCGCTGCTGGATGTGCGGCATGCGGAGGATTGGGTTCGTGGCGAAGCAGTTGGGCGGTTGATGGATGCGGCTGCTTCGGCGGGTGCTAAGCGTGGGGTTGCGGTGTCGCATCGGGTGCTGATGGAGCAGGCTGCGGTTGGTTTGGATGTGGGGTTGACGGGGATGCTGGAGGAGGCGATGCGCAACATCGGGGAAGCGCCGGTGCTGCTTGCCAGTGGGGCGGGCCATGATGCGATGATCGTGGCTCCACATGTTGCTTCGGTGATGCTGTTTGTGCGGAGTCCGGGGGGGATTAGTCATCATCCGGATGAGGATGTTCTGCTGGAGGATGTTGACGCGGCGCTTGCGGTGGGGGTCGAGTTTGTGAGGCTGGTGGCTGCGGCTTATTAGGGAACGAGGGACTGTTTCGGGAACGAGGGACTATGCATCATCTTGGACATACGCGCAGTGCGCATCATCGGGACCATCTTCTGCATACGCCGGATGCGTTTATCCGGACTCCTTTGCCTGGACTGGAGAAGGGGATGGCGATCGTGCATGCTTCTCCGGCGGGTGGGGCGGGGTTTACGCAGTACACGGTGGAGTTGGAAGCAGGTGGGGTGCTCGCTGAGAGCGGGCTCGCCGGGGTGCAGCGGTTTGTTTATGTTGTGTATGGTGCGGTGGATCTTGCCTCCGACGCTACGTTTCGGCAGCTAACGGCAGATGGGTTTGCTTATATTCCACCCGATACCGCTCACACAATAACCGCCAACGCAGATGCCGTATTACAGGTGATCGAAAAGCCTTTTACCGGGGTTGGCGATGTCGTGCCGCCGCGTTTGTTTACGGGGAATGAGAGGGCGGTTGCAGGGGTTCCTCTTGCGGGGGATGAGGGCCTCGAGGTGCGGGCGTTGTTGCCTGCGGATTTTGCCCAGGACTTCGCGGTGAACACGATGACGTATGCGCCGGGGGCGGCGCTCAGCTTGGTTGAGGTGCATGTGATGGAGCATGGGCTGATGATGCTTGCGGGGGGCGGGATCTATCGGCTTGGGGAGCATTGGTATCCGGTGACGGCTGGGGACTTTATCTGGATGGGACCGTACTGTCCGCAGTGGTTCGGCGCGCTTGGAAAGACGCCGGCAAAGTATCTTATCTACAAGGATTTCAATCGCCACCCTCTGGCGTAGGAACGGGAGTTCGGTATGGCAACGACTGCGCCGGTGCTGCCGGCATTCGAGATTGATGAAGCGAGGCTCTCGCGGGAGCTCGCGGAACTGGCGACGATGACGTCGGTCGAGCCTTCCGCAGTGGGGACGGCAGTGACGCGGGTTGTGTTTACGTCTGACGACCACACGGCCCGGGCGTGGCTCAAGGGGCTTGCTGACGAAGAAGGATTCTCGGTTCGGGCGGATGCGGTGGGGAATACGTTTTTCCGGTGGGAGGGTGCGGATCCGAAGTTGGCGGCGATTGCTAGCGGATCGCACGTGGATGCGATTCCGCATGCGGGCATGTATGACGGGACGGTCGGGGTTCTGGGTGGGCTGGAGGCGATGCGGGCTTTGAAGGCTGCGGGGCTCAAGCCGCTGCGGTCGATCGAGCTTGTGCTGCTGACGTCGGAGGAGCCGACGCGGTTTGGGATTGGATGCCTGGGGAGCCGGTTGATCGCGGGTGTGCTGGATGCGGCGCGGGCCGATTCCCTGCCTGACCTGATGCCGAAGGCAGAGGTTGGAGCGACGCTCGCCACGGTGCGGGCGGAGGCAGGATTTTGTGGTCCGCTGGAGTCGTGTCGGCTGGAGGCGGGGCACTATGCGGGGTGGGTGGAGTTGCATATCGAGCAGGGGCCGCTGCTCGAGCGGGAAGGTATGCCGCTGGGGATTGTGACGAGCATCGCGGCTCCGGCTGGTTATCGCTTCACGATTGAGGGTGTCGGCGGGCATGCGGGGGCTTTGCTGATGCCGGATCGGCGGGATGCGCTTTGCGCGGCCTCGGAGGTGATCCTGTCAATCGAGCGGCATACGCTTGCGGCCAATGCGGCGTCGGGGACGAACGATACGGTTGCAACTGTCGGGACATGCGATGTTCATCCAGGCGCGGTGAACAGCGTGCCGAGCCGGGTGACGCTGCAGCTTGATATTCGCGATACCGATCCCGAGCGGCGGGAGTCTGTGATGCAGTCGGTCCGGGCGGATATTGACGGGATCTCGGAACGGCGGGCGGTGACGATCAAGGAAGAGTTCGTGAATGCCGATGCACCTGCGACTTCGGGTGCGGGGATCGTGCAGGCGATTGAAGAGGCTTGCGCGGCGGAGAAGATCGTTGCGAAGAAGATGGTGAGCCGGGCTTATCACGACTCGTCGTTCATGGCGCGGATTGCTCCGGTTGCGATGATCTTCATTCCTTCCCGGAATGGAGTGAGCCATCGTCCCGATGAGTATTCCTCTCCTGAGTCCATCGCGCTGGGCACGCGTATTTTGGCGCTTACGCTTGCTAAGCTAGCTTCAGCGTGACCGGCAGCGCTTCGCACGTGCGATCGACCTAGCCGGCCACAGAGTAGAAAGACCGGGTAAACGCACCACCTATGGCAATCGAATCGATCAATCCGGCGACCGGCGCACTGATTCGCAGTTTTCCCGCACTGACCGATGAGGCCATTCAGCAGAGGCTTGCGCTCGCAGCGGAGGCGTTCGCGGCCTATCGGCGGGTGCCGCTGGCTCATCGGACGCTGTGCATGCGCAAGCTGGCGGCAATCCTCGACCAGGAGGTCGATGATCTTGCTGCGCTGATCACGACCGAGATGGGCAAGCCGATCAAGGCAGCACGGGCCGAGATCGCGAAGTGCGCGGCAGTGTGCCGATACTATGCCGATCACGCAGCGTTGATGCTTGCGCCGGAGGTTATCGCTACTCCGCAGAACCACAGCTATGTGCGATGGGAGCCGCTTGGGCCAGTGCTTGCGGTGATGCCATGGAACTTCCCGTTCTGGCAGGTGTTTCGCTTCCTGGCTCCGGCGCTGATGGCTGGGAATGTGGGGGTGTTGAAGCATGCTCCGAATGTCCCGCAGTGCGCGCTGGCGATCGAATCGCTGGTGCGGCGCGCGGGCTTTCCGCGCGGGACCCTGCAGGCGATGCTGGTAGAGGTGCCACAGGTGGAAGGCATCCTGAGCGACAAGCGCATCGTCGCCGTGACCGTCACGGGGAGTCCGCAGGCGGGGAAGGCAGTGGGCGCGCTGGCGAGTTGGCTGATCAAGAAGTCTGTGCTCGAGCTTGGCGGCAGCGATCCGTTTGTGGTGATGGGATCGGCCGATATCAAGCTGGCGGCCGAGACGGCGGTGCAGGCGCGGTGCATCAATTCAGGGCAGTCGTGCATTGCGGCGAAGCGATTCATCGTGGTGGACGAGGTGTACGAGGAGTTCACGGCACGGTTCGTGGACGGAATGGAGTCGATCCGGGTGGGCGATCCGATGCAGGAGGCTACGGACCTTGGACCGCTGGCAACGGCGGGGATACTTGCGGGCGTCGAGTCGCAGGTGAAGGCGGCGGTGGACGCGGGAGCGCGGCTGCTGACGGGTGGGGCCAAGATGCTGGGCAAGGGCAACTACTTCGAGCCGACGGTTCTGGCGGATGTGCCGAGGACGGCTTCGGTGTTTCGCGAGGAGATCTTTGGGCCCGTGGCGATGCTCTTCCGGGTGAAGAACATGGATGAGGCGATTGCGCTTGCGAACGATACGCCGTTTGGGCTTGGGGCTTCGGTGTGGACGCGAGAGGCGATGGAGCAGCAGAGGCTGATCGCGGAGCTGGAATGCGGGATGGTGTACGTGAACTCGATGGTGGTGAGCGACCCGGCGCTGCCGTTCGGGGGGATCAAGCGGTCGGGATATGGGCGGGAGTTGTCGGCGGCGGGGATGCGAGAGTTTTTGAACGCGAAGACGGTGGTGATCTCGGAGAGCAGCCTCGATATTCCGGAGGCGGACACATCGGTGGTGCCGTATGAGCCGTTCAAGCCGGAAGATTTCGACGACGCGGATTTCTAGGCGCGGACAAAGTGCGCCGGGGCTATCCGCAACATATCGAACGACATCGTGTTTCTATGGACAGGATCACTGGACCCGGTAGACGATAGACCGGGCCGGAAATCCGTTCGGCGCGCAGTCGCGGTTTTACCGCAACGCCCGGTTAGGGGAAGCATGAAAAACATCACGAACCTGGTCAAAAGAACACTCGGCGCCGCAGTTCTCGCTGCCGCGCTCATCGCCCCCGCAGCAGCTCATGCCCGCATCTTCCTCTCCGTCGGCATCGCGCCCCCGGTGATCCCTGTCTACGAACAGCCGCTTTGCCCTGGCGACGGGTACATCTGGACGCCGGGATACTGGGCCTATGGCGACGACGGCTACTTCTGGGTCGATGGCGCGTGGGTCGAGGCTCCTTACGAGAACGCCCTCTGGACTCCCGGATATTGGGGTTATGACAACAACGCCTACGTGTGGAACGCCGGGTACTGGGGACCAACCGTTGGCTACTACGGCGGGATCAACTACGGCTTCGGCTACTTCGGGGCGGGTTTCTATGGCGGTTACTGGAATAGCGGCCGCTTCTTCTATAACCGGGGCTACAACCACCTGGACTTCAACCGGATTCACAACGTCTACAACACGCCGTACCGTGGTGGGAATGATCACCCCGGTGGACGGGCGTTCGACGATCATCCGGGTGCAGGTCGGGGGTTTGCCGGGAATCGTGGAGCGGCTGTGAATGGACGCGAGTTCGATCGTGGGAACTTCCAGAACCGGGTCGCGCAGCCGAATCGCGATAACGGGAATTTTCAGAACCGCGTGGCGCAGCCGAGCAACAACGGAGGCAACTTCCAGAACCGGACAGCCCAGCAGAACGGGTTCGGTCAGGGCGGGGATCAAGGCGGGAATCAGAATGTAAACCGGCCTGCTTATGGTGGTGGCGATTCGACGCAGCGTGGGTTTGCTGTGCAGAACGGCTACCAGAGGCCTGCGACTCCGCAGAACTTCGGAGAGCAGAACAATGGACGCCAGCAGGGCGGACAGCAAAGCTTTGGTCAGAGGCAGGGCGGGTATCCGCAGCCTAGCGGACAGCAGAACTATAGCCGTCCGACGCAGAGCCAGCCAGCGCAGAACTACAGCCGGCCTGCCAGCAGCCCGGCTCCGCAGGCTCAACCGCAAACGCGGAGCTTCTCGGCTCCAAGTGCACAGAGCGCTCCCAGCGGTGGAGGCTCTCGTGGCGGGGAAGGCGGAGGCCATGGCGGCGGCGGAGGATACCGGCGCTAAGGCTTCCATCCAACTGAAGCAATCGAGGACGCGTGACTCTTACGAGTTGCGCGTCCTTTCTCTTTTGGCGTTCGTGCGAGGATAACTAGAATCGACCGACCAAAGGATTTTGAACGCATGAGACTGAGACTGGCTTCCCTGCTTCTGCCTACCTTGTTGAGCCCTGTCGTGCTGCGTGCGCAGGCTACGCTTCCTGCCTCGGAGAAGCCGCTGGCGCGTGAGTTGCTTCAACAGCTTATCGAGATCAACACGACGGATTCGGTGGGGAACGTGTCGACGTCGGCGAAGGCAATGCAGAAGAGGCTTCTCGACGCGGGTTTCCCGGCGGCCGATGTTGTCGTCCTTGGCCCGGATACTCCGGCTGAGAATAAGGGGCGCAAGGACAACATGGTGGCTCGGTACCGGGGGCGTACGGGGTCGGCACTGAAGCCGATTCTGCTGATCGGGCATTTGGACGTTGTCGAGGCGAAGCGCAGTGACTGGACGACCGATCCCTTTCAGCTTGTCGAGAAGGATGGGTACTTCTACGGGCGCGGCACGCAGGATATGAAGGACTCCGGTGCGGCGATGATTGACGCGTTTCTTCGCCTGAAGCGCGAGGGATTCGTTCCGGATCGTGACCTGATCCTTGCCCTGACCGCGGATGAGGAAGGCGGCAAGTCGAATGGGGTTGACTGGCTGCTGAAGAATCATCGTGACCTTGTGGACGCTACGTTCGCGATCAATCCTGATGCGGGTGGACCGGAGCTCGACGCGGGCAAGGCGACGAGCATGGGCGTCGAGGCGACGGAGAAGCTGTACGCCGACTATCGCGTGACGTCGACCAACCCGGGCGGGCATAGCTCGCTGCCACGGCCGGATAATGCGATCTACCACGTAGCCGAGGCACTGATCCGGCTGGAGCATACGCCGTTTCCGCTGGAGACGAACGAGGTGACGCGGGCCTACTTCGCCAGCATAGCGAAACTAAAGACAGGGGCGTTGGCGGCGGATCTGAAGGCTGTCTCGGGGGCCACGCCGGATCCCGCAGGCGCGGCGCGACTCTCGAAGGACATCACGTATAACTCGCTTCTGCACACAACCTGCGTGGCGACCATGATGACGGCGGGGCATGCTCCGAATGCGCTTCCGGGGTCGGCGATCGCGAATGTCAACTGCCGCATCTTTCCGGGGCATTCACAGGAAGAGATTCGCAAGGAATTGATTCGTATCTTTGCCGATCCGTCGCTGAAGGTGCAGTACATGACGGACGGCGGTGAGGTCCTGGATCAGGGTTCGGATCGCAAGTCGATGGCTCCGCCACCGTTGAATCCCGAGGTATTTGGGCCACTCGAGGCTACGGTGAAGGCGATGTGGCCGGAGATTCCGATTATCCCGCGCATGGAGACTGGGGCTTCGGATAGCATCTACACGATGAATGCGGGGATTCCCAGTTACGGATTTTCCGGCATGGGGATCGACCACGACGATGACCGGGCGCATGGACGCGACGAGCGGATCCGCGTCGTTGATTACTACACGGGTGTCCAGTTCGAGTATCTCTATCTCAAGGCTCTGACGAGCCATTGAGTCCGCCGGTCAACCTCGGACGAGGGTTGGACCGGACCGGCTGCGCTTTGCGCCGTACATCGCGTGGTCGGCGCTACGTTTCAGGGCCTCGGCGCTGAAACCGTCTTCGGGATACTTGGCGAGGCCGAAGCTGGCGGAGCCGGTGATGATTCTGCCCTCGATGGAGAATGCTTCCTCGAAGCAGGTTTTGAGCCTCTCGCAGACACCTTCAGCGTCCTCGGAGGAGGCTTCGAGCGGCACGATAACGAGGAACTCATCACCACCGATGCGGGCGAGCATGTCGCTCGAACGCTTGGCGGCGAGCAGGCGCTGGCTGATCTGCTTCAGGTAGAGGTCGCCCATCCTGTGGCCGTATTGATCATTCACTTCCTTGAACTCGTCGACGTCGATGTAGATGAGGGCGAGGCCGCTGCCGTGGAGCGCTACGTCGTCGAAGGCGGCGCTGAGGCGCATCTCGCAGAGGCGGCGGTTGGGAAGTTCGGTGAGGGCGTCGTGGGTGGAGTGATGGACGAGCGCCTGGTGAAGAAGCGACTGGCGAATGGCGAGCGTTGCCGTCTCCGAGAGCATCTCGTAGACCTCGTGCCGATCCTCGGAAGGGACGTAGCCTGGACGGGCCTCGACGGTTATGTTTCCGACGGTATCCTTTCCGTCTCCCGTAAGCGCGATCTCGAAGAGCCGGCTCGGATTGCTCTGCCGACTCGTCTGGCGCAGGTCGCCTTCCGAAACGTTCATGCCGTCGAGGAGATACGAGCACTCAACGCCTGGTAGAAGTGTCTTGATGGAATTACAGATAGCGGAGAGCACGGCGTCCGGTGGCTGATTGGAGCTGATCTTTTCGAGAATGCGGCTTCGCTCACGGGCTACGATCATGGAGCGCTTGATGCGGGAGGTCTGCACGACGAGGCGGCGCCTCAGGAGGATAGCCCAGGTGGCGATGATGACGGCCAGGGCGAGGAGGGCCATGACGGTTTCGAGTAGATGCCGGACGGTCCACCAGGGAGGGCTCGCAATGAGGACCACGTCCGAGGGACGGCGTAGATCGAGGTGAAAGAGCGAGGCCTTCCGCCATGGTCCCAGAGGCAGGATGCGGCATATTCCAGTCAGTCGGACGCGGCTCTGCTGCTGAAATCCCGGAAGTGTATCCCTGCCTTCCACCTTGGCGTTGACGAGATGTCCGTCCACATCGACGACAAGCGTCTCTGAGAATGGTCCGCGAAGCTGCGAGATGACGGTTCCTTCCACCGAGATGAGATTGTCGCTGTAGTCTCCGCTGGCCGCCTGCTCGTACGTGACCGCGCGCGGCTTGATTTCCTCGGTCTGCCCGACCCGGACGAGCGATCCCTCACGAAGGCTCGGGGCATACTCGCGATCGCTCGCGAAGCCGAAGGCGTCGACCACGTCCCCAAGGTTGAAGTCGTCGGTCTGGCGGGTCTGGATGTAGATGCTCTTTCCGCCCTGCTCAAGCACTGCGGAGTCGCCTTTTTTATAGAAGGTAAGGGCTCCCCGGACGCGCACGCGCACGGACCGATCTTCCACGCTGCGGAAGCGGAAGACCTCGTCGATATCGGTGAGCGGAAGATTTTCAAGATTGACGCCTGGCTTCTGAAGCACCCGAAGCGATGAGGGTCCAGGTACATAGAGGACAATGCCGGTGAGCTGGTTCTTGGCATCGAAGGTACCGCCGGCAACACCGGTGATTTCTACGGTGGCATCCAGGAGCGACTTAAACTGATAGCCAAACGACGGATCCAGATAGACCTGGATTTCGCCACCGCTCATCATGACATCGAGGTGAGCTGACAGTGCGTTCTGATGCTGTTCGATATCCTGGGCGCGGACAATCCCGTGGACCGTAACCAGCCTGCAATCGCCGCGTCCCATGGCGAGGTCGGCGTACTGGGATTCGGGTGCTCGAAAGGTCTGTCCGTGACCGAGCAGACGAATGGTTGCGCCGCTGGCGACCTCAGACCGGAAGCTCGGGTTCGCAAAACCATCCACCTCGACCAGATCGCCCGTCCGGACGGGATAGATGTGATCGCTGTTGACGAAGACGCCGCCTGTGCTGTCCTGGAAGAACATTACGGCTTCATTGGGGTCGTAGTAGCTCACCGTTCCGATGAGGTGGACCTTGCGGTTGACAGCTTCCGATGCGGGGAGTTCGTGAAGCCGTCCGGCACTCGTGATGGTGTCCGCAGACGCGGAGGTGGGTGCGGCGAAGCTTTGTCCTTGAAATCCGACCGAGAGGAAAAACAGAGACAGAAAGGCGAAGGCAAGTCTCGAGGAGACAGCCGCTCGCCGTGGGGCTCGATCGTAGTGAGGGGGCCGCCGGAGAATCCAATCCCGTGATGAGTGAATACGGCTCATGAGGGAATCTCTCTTCGCAACAACTTGCGCCTGGAAGGAGAACAGAGGAGCCTGAGTGGTTGCGAAATCCGTCCTGTCAGTGCCGATCGCCTCCAGGGGCCGGATGTTGTCTGCTTCAAACGATATCGGCTTGGATTGGAGATCAACAATCACACAAAGGGTGCAGATGGGCAGAGCGGTGCCAAGAATGGCCGAGATTGGGTGGCGGACGTACACTTCTGCCATGAAGGACGGGCGGGTGATGGCGTTGGATGTGGGAACGGCGCGAGTCGGCGTGGCGTTGACCGATCCACTCGGGTATACGGCGCAGCCTCTGCTAACACTGTGGCGGAAAGGGCGTGGCGAGGATATGCGCAGCCTCCTTCGCCTGGTTCGCAAGCATGAGATCGTGCGAATTGTGGTGGGGAATCCACTGCACATGTCGGGCGACGTAAGCCCGTGGGCGAAGAAGGTGCAGGAGTTCGCGGACGAGCTTGGGCGGCGGGCGGCGGTGCCAGTGGAGATGTGGGACGAGCGGCTTAGCTCTGTGGCAGCTCACGAGATCCTGGATGAGGCGGGCCATGACAAGCGGGATCGCAAAGACATTATCGATCAGGTAGCGGCGGTAGTGATCCTGCGGGGGTGGATGGAGGTTCGCGAGCAAGCGGCGGCACGGGCTGCGCGGGTGGCGCAAATCGACGCGGCTTCAAGAGAATAGCGCGAGCCATGGCTGGCGTCTCGCTACAATATCCGCATGGCTCTTGTCACGCTCGGCGACATCCGCTCCGCTCAGATACGCATCGCTCCCGCGGCAGTACGCACGCCGCTGGTTCAGCTTTCGAACGGCATCTTCGTCAAGGATGAGTCGGCGCAACCGATCGGCTCGTTCAAGCTGCGCGGAGCTTACAACCGGATTGCGCTTCTGGCGGAGGAGGATCCAGATGCGCTTCGTCGCGGAGTGATTACGTATTCGAGCGGAAACCACGCGCAAGGGGTGGCTTATGCTGCGCGGGCGCTGGGGACAAAGGCTGTGATCGTAATGCCGGAGAATGCTCCTACGGTGAAGATCGAGGCTACGCGCGAGCTTGGGGCGGAGGTCGTCTTCGTCGGCTCGGCGAGTTCGGCGCGGAAGCTGAAGGCGGAGGAACTCGCCGAAGCGCATGGATATACGATCGTTCCGCCGTATGACGATCCGGCGGTCATCGCGGGGCAGGCTACGTGCGGGGTCGAGATTCTGGAGCAGGTTGCCGAGGCCGGGGAGGATCCATCGGATCTACTGATTCTGTCGCCGGTAAGTGGGGGAGGATTGCTGAGCGGGACGGCTACCGGAGTGAAGCTGCTTTCGCCGACGACACAGGTTTGGGGTGCTGAGCCGGAACTTGCGGCTGATGCGACGGAGTCGTTTCAGTCGGGGACGCTGGTCGAGTGGCCGGCAGCGAGTACGACCCGCACGATCGCTGACGGGCTGCGGACGCAATCGCTTGGGCTGACGAACTTCGAGCACATTCTGAAGTATGTCGATGGGATCGTGACTGTGTCCGAGGACCAGATCTTCCAGGCGATGCGGTTTTACCTGGCGACCACGACGCTGGTTCCGGAGCCATCGGGCGCGGTGACGCTGGCGGCGGCGATGCATCGGGGCGACGGGCTTCCGAAAGCGAGGAACGTGGTCGTGATTCTGAGCGGCGGCAATCTTGATCCGGCGCTTCGCGAGTCGTTTGAGTCCGAAACAGCCGCAGGCCGCGTCTAAAACGCTATGCGCCTCGCATCCATTTCGACTCTTACGCTTGCCCTGCTGATTCCTTGCGCGCTCGTGGCGCAGAAGCCTTCGAAGAAGGATGCCCGCTCTGGCTATGACCGCTCGGCGCGGGCTACGCTTCTGCATCCGGCTAACGTCTACGTTGCGGCAGATGAGAACGCGCAGAAGTCCGCGCTCGTGAACCCCGGACACGAGGTCGTGATCTCGGAGCACTCGGGTGGATGGGTGAGGGTGTTCGCCAATACCGACATCCAGGACGACATCAACGACGACGAGAAGCCGGAGTTCGCGGATGACGATCCGACCCCGCAGTCGGGGTGGATTCGGGACAAGGGCATCATCACACCGACGACGCCAAATGGGGATGCGATCCTCTACGGCTCGGCGGCCAACTATGAGGCTGCGGCCGCTGAGCCACATGCCCCAGTCGATGCGGCAACGTCGGCGCATTTGCTGTATCGCCGTGTGGCCACTTACTTTCCGCAATCGCCGCTCGCTGCCGAGGCGGCCTGGCGGTCGGCGGATATCCGGTGGCAGATCGATAAGCGCGACCAATCGTCGCTCCCTTCGGCCAAGGAGCAGGATGCGAGTTTGCGTCCGGGACTCTTTGAGGGTGAGTTGAAGTACGTCATCAAGAAGTTCCCGAACTCTCCGCAAGCGGCTAAGGCGGCTTACGAGATGCTCGATAACAAGCTGTGCGGGGACTGGCAAGGCTTGCCGAAGTGTCCGGAGATCGAGTCGGGGCTGTACGAGAAGTACGCAGCGAGGTTCCAGGGCGGACCAAGGACGGCAGAGGCGCTGTACGAGGCGACGTTCCGGCAGGGGACGCTGGTCTCGATGTACGAGGTCGAGGAGAACCATAAGAAGTCGGAGGCGGCGGCCGCGCATACACAGGCGCTGGCGCAGCAGCTTCAGGCGCAGTATCCGCAGTCAGACTTTACGCCCAGGGCGGAGTCCATCGCGTACCGGGTGGCCCAGAATATTCCGATTTACGGCAACGACCGCGATTAGGGGAACGACTGGGATTAATCCCAGCGCCACACAAAACACTTCGCCGCTCCGACCGAAGCCGTTACCATGGGTAATATGCCAATTCAGCTTATCCAGGTCATCCTCCTTGCGATCGTTCAAGGACTCGCCGAACTTCTGCCCGTTTCGAGCTCCGCCCACGTCGTCGTCGCCGAGAAGCTGATGCACCTCGATCCGAGCACGCCGGAGATGACGCTCCTGCTGGTGATGCTGCATACCGGCACGATGTTTGCCGTGATTGTGTATTTCTGGAAGCGGTGGCAGAAGACGTACTTTTCGAGCGCGGCGGCGTTCAAGGGGTTCCTCGTTCCTCTGGTTGCGGCGACAGCGCTTACCGTAATCATCGGTTATCCGCTGCAGAAGGTCGTCGCGAAGGTGGCTATGCCCGGCGCGGAAAAGGCAGAGATTGAGGAGCTCTTCAAGCGGCTAGACATCATTGCTCCGGCACTGTTTGCTGCGGGCGTGCTTATCCTGATCGCTGGTCTGCGGGAGCGGCGGCAGATCTCCGAAGCGGCTGCCGAGGATGAGGGTGCGACGCTGACCATGCCACAGTCGCTTTGGATCGGGGCGATCCAGGGCATCTGCATTCCCTTTCGCGGGTTTTCGCGGTCGGGTGCGACGATTTCGACCGGAATGCTTGCGGGTGCCGCGCGCGAGAAGGCCGAACGTTTTTCGTTTGCTCTTGCCGTTGTGCTGACACCCCCCGTTGTCTTCGTCGAAGTGCATCGGCTGCTGAAGGCTACGAAGGAAGCGGCAGCGGCGGGTACGCCGATCGATCTGCATGCCACGCTGATGATGAGCCTGCTTGGTGCGGTGTTCGCGTTTCTAGCGGGCCTTGTGGCGCTGAAGTGGCTTTCAAGCTGGCTGGAGTCGGGCAAGTGGTATCTGTTCGGGATCTACTGCCTGGTTGCGTCCGGCGTTGTCTTTTACCTGCATACGCAGGGCTACTAGCAACTGCTCTTTCGCCGCTTGCCGCCGAAGGGCTTTTCGACTTTGCCGACCGGCGGAGGCTCGTGCGAGCCGGCCGATCCTATCCAAGGCTGGCAGTCGGGGCACCACCAGGTGCTGCGGGCCTGTTCGCCCTGCTTGCGGGTCATGATGGTGGCGCCGCAGCGGCGGCACTCCTGGCCATGGCGTCCGTAGACCCAGAGGCGCTCCTCGCGGTCCATGGCGTGGGTGGTGCGGCGGTTGCCGGAGTAGGTGACGATGCCGTCGCCGGAGCCGTCCATCACGTTGGCCTTCATGTAGCGCTGGGAGACTTCGGCCATCACCTCCATCTCCTTTGGCGTGATGGTGCGCATGGCACGGAAGGGGTTGACTCCAGCGGCGAAGGCTACCTCGCTCTTGTAGACGTTGCCGAGGCCGGCCATCACGCGCTGGTTCAGGAGGGCTACGGCGATCTCGGCTTCGGGGTGCTCGGTGGCGTGGCGGGTGAGCGCCGCTACTCCGGATTCGACGGTGTAGTCGTCCGAGAGGATGTCGATGCCTAGTTTGGGGATCTGGGAGTGGCGCTCAAGGGAGCGGGCGGTGTGGAACTCGGCGACCGGGATGTTGAAGCCGATGGCTTGCCAGCCTTCGACGGAGATCGCAACGCGCATACGGTCTTTGCCCATCCACCACTTCTCGCCGGTGCGATAGAGGTGCCAGCTTCCACTCATGAGCATGTGGGTGATGAGGATGAGGTCGCCGGAGAAGTGGATGAGGCACCACTTCCCTCTTGCTTCGACCTTCTCGATGGTGCGGCCTGCGAGAGGGGCTTCGTCGTTCTGGCGGGCGAGGAGGGCGAGGCCGGTGTCGAAGGCGGTTACGATCTTTCCTTCGAGGACTCGTTGCATCGCGCGAGCGGCGCGGTAGATTGTGTCGCCTTCGGGCATATTTTCCTTTCCGGTGGTCCCCCCCACCTTGGGTAAAGGCATGCAAAGTCTTAGAATGATTAGGGTTAGGGTTGGACTTCGTGCTTCAGTAGCCGCAAAGTATTGCATTCAGGGGAGATGATCTCATCATGGATGGGGGACGAAATGGGTGAAGCAAACGCAGATTCCCTTCGGGAATGACAACAAGAAAAGCAAAGGCAAGAGCGTCTTAGCGACCGGGCAGTGCGGGCAGGGTTCGGCGCACGTTGAAGCCCATGGCTCCGGCTACAAAGCCTGCTTCGAGAAAGGGTTTGGCCGTCCAGTGTTCGGCGATGGCGGTCCCGTTGATCGAGGTGACGAGCATGCCGCCTTCGTACTGGCTTCGGCTGACGAGGAATTCGGCGACGTTCTTCGTTACGTTTGACCGGGCGGGCTCCTCCTCGGGGAGGAAGAGCTGAATGTTTGGATTGGTGCGGCGAAGGTAGGCGACCAGCGCTCCGTCGCACAGGATGACCTTTGCTCCCACGCTTCGGGTGAGCGAACTGCTTGCGTCCGGGGCTGCGGGCCACTTGAGGAGGGCACCGTACGGGTTTGCGGGGTCGGTGGCGGCTAGCTGGACCATCTCGGACTTGCCCGGGTCCCCCGTGGTGCGGAGGGAGCGGAGGAGGTCGACGGCGGCAGGCATGGCGAACTGGGTTGCTCCGAGGTCGGCGGCGAAGTAACCGCGACGGACTTTGCCGCTTTCCTCGAGGGCTTTCATGACGTCGTAGATGGCGGAGAAGCCGCCAGGGAGGTTTTCGGCGTGGGCAGTCTCACGGAAGACGACGCCGTAGCGGGTGAGGAGTTGCTGGGCGATGGCGTGGCTCCATTTTGTGTCGCTCTGGTCCGTGCCCGAACGAGCTTCCGCGAAGGCCGCTTCCTGGAGCGCCCAGCGGCCTTGGGCCGTTGGCGGTGTGGTGCGGCGGGAGCGGAAGCCGGTTTGCTGGTGAACGCGCTTTGGCTGCTTTGTGGTGGCGGGGCGCTCGCAGTAGGCGCGGAGAGCGTGCATCGCGTCGTTGGTGAGCATGCCCTTCCAGACGAGGTTCCAGAGGGCTTCGAGGGTCTCGCCGGGGTAGCCGCCGCCAACGCCCTCGTGAACCTGCTGAAAGAAAGAGGCTCCGTGGCTGCGCAGGTAGGCGACGATCTGCGATTCGCGACTGCCTTCTTCGAGTTTGGAGGTGGAGGTTGGGGGCCAGAGTTGCGAGAGGCGTTCGGTGAGGTAGAGGCCGATACGCCCGTCGCGCTCGCCGATGGGTTCGAGTCCGACCCATGTGACCTCACCAGCGGCGATGAGGGTGTCGAGGTCGGCGGGTTTGTAGGCGGTGATGCGCGCGGGGAGGATCTCGGTTTCGAGGATGGAGGCGGGGATGGGTGCGCCCTGAAGGTTTTCGATGACGTCGAGGAGGGCGTCGAGACCACGGCGTGGCTGGACGACTCCCTGCCAGCGGGTGAAGAGGCGGGCGAGCGTCTGCTGCTCGACAGGCTCGACCTCCTTGCGCAGACGGGCGAGGGATTTGCGCCGAATCGTCCGGAGGATCTCGTGATCGCACCACTCGCGGTGGACTCCGCCGGGGCGGAAGCCTCCCTCGACGACGCGGCCTACCTGCACGAGTCGGTTCATGGTGGCTTCGACGCTTTCGAGCGGAAGGCCGAAGCGCGTGGCGCACTCGGGTGTGGTGAAGGGGCCGTGGGTGCGGCCATAGCGGCGGATGAGATCGAAGAGGGCGTCAGGAACGTCCTGCAGGAAGGCGGTTGGCAGGCCGGGCGGCAGGGGGACGCCAACGGCATCGCGGTAGCGGCCTGCGTCTTCGACCGCGATGAAGCGCTTCTCGCCTGCGACGGTGACCTCGATGACGCGGCGGGCGCGAATGAGTTTTGCTACGCTCTCGGCGGTGGCTTCGTCTACGGTGCGGGCGCGAAGTTCGGCGCGGGTGAGGTCACCGAGGCGGAGAAGAAGGTCGTGGACGCCGTCGGTGGACTTTGCCTGGTAGCCGTTGGCGGTGGACTGGGCCTGCTCTTCGGTCTCTTCGATGGCGCTAAGGTCGAGGAGTTCGCGGAGGTCGGCGTCGCCCATGAGCTCGCGAAGCTGGTCCTGGTCGATGGAGAGGGCCTGGGCGCGGCGTTCTGCGAGGGGGGCGTCGCCGTCGTAGATGTAGTTGGCGACGTAGCTGAAGAGAAGGGCGGAGGCGAAGGGGGACGGAGTGCGGGAGTCGACCGTGTGGACGCGGAGGGTGCGAGTGGCGATGAGGCGCAGCGTCTCCATGAGGGCGGGCATGTCGAATACGTCGCGGAGGCACTCGCGATAGGCCTCGAGGAGAATCGGGAAGGACGCGTAGCGGGAGGCGACGGAGAGGAGATCGTAGGCACGCTTGCGTTGCTGCCAGAGGGGGGTGCGCCCGTCGCCACGGCGACGTGGGAGAAGAAGGGCGCGGGAAGCGCTTTCGCGGAACTTGGCGGCGAAGAGGGCGGTCGAGCCGAGCTGGCGGAGGACGAGTTCGGCGGCTTCTTCGGGCTCTAGAAGCATCTGGTCGATGCCGGGGGCTTCGTCGGTCTCGGGAAAGCGAACGACGAAGCCGTCTTCAGACCACATGGTTTCGACTTCGGGGCCGCCATTGGCGCGGATGCGGGCGGTGACGGCCATGGCCCAGGGGGCGTGGATGCGGGAGCCGAAGGGGGTGAGGCAGCACATGCGCCAGTCGCCGAGTTCGTCGCGGACGCGCTCGATGACGATGTTGCGGTCGTCGGGAACGACCTGGGTGGCGTGTTCCTGATCGGCGAGGTAGCGCATCAGGTTCTCGGCGGCGAGGGTGTCGAGGTCGTGCTCCTGGATGAGGGTGGTGATGGCGACGCTGCGGGGCATGTCGCGGAGTTCGCGCATGAGGGCGCCTATGCGGCGGCCGAACTCAAGCGGGCGTCCGGCGCGGTCGCCGTGCCAGAAGGGCATCTTGCCAGGGTCGCCGGGTGCGGGGGTGACGAGGACGCGATCGTGGGTGATCTCGTCGATGCGCCAGGTGGAGGCTCCGAGGATGAAGGTGTCGCCGGTGCGGGACTCGAAGACCATCTCCTCGTCGAGTTCGCCGACGCGGATGGGCTTCGAGTGCGAGCCTGCGAGGAAGACGCCGTAGAGGCCGCGGTCGGGGATGGTGCCGCCGTTGAGGATGGCGATCATCTTGACGCCCTTGCGCGGGGTGAGCCAGTTGGTCTGGCGGTCCCAGGTGATGCGGGGGCGGAGTTCGGCGAACTCGTCCGAAGGGTAGCGGCCTGCGAGCATGTCGAGGACGCCGTCGAAGACTCCCTGGCTGAGGGCGGCGAAGGGGGCTGCACTGCGGACGATGCCGTAGAGCCCGGCGTAGCTGATACCCGGGGCGGCGTCTTCGTCTGATTTCGGCTTTTCGCGGCGTTCGGCGGCTTCGACGTCGAGCGGGGGCTGGGCGATGATGGCGACGATCTGCTGGGCGAGGATGTCGAGCGGGTTGCGGAGGAAGCGGGTGGATTCGACGTGGCCCTCGTGCATGGCACGGGTGACGGCGGCGCAGGCGACGAGGTCGGCACGGTACTTGGGGAAGATGATGCCGGAGGAGGCGGCTCCGACCTGATGGCCGGCTCGTCCGATGCGCTGCATGCCGCTGGCGACGGAGGGCGGGGCTTCGATCTGGATGACGAGGTCAATGGCTCCCATGTCGATGCCGAGCTCGAGCGAGGACGTCGCGACGAGGGCTTTGATCTTTCCGGCTTTGAGGAGTTCTTCGATCTCGGTGCGTTGCGAGGCTGCGAGAGAGCCATGGTGGGCGCGGGCGATGGGTTCGCCAGCGAGGTCGTTGATGGCTCCGGCGAGGCGCTCTGCGACGCGGCGGGCGTTGACGAAGATAAGGGTGGAGGTGCGCTCGCGGATGATCTCGAGGAGGCGCGGGTGGATGGATTGCCAGATGCTCGTGCGCTTTGGGCCCTGCGAGGCTGGGCCGCTGGGCTGCTCCTGGATCTCGCCGAGGCGGGCCATGTCTTCGACGGGGACCTCGACGCGGAGGTCGAGGAGCTTGCGGGCTCCGGCGTTGACGATGGTGACGGGACGGTAGCGGGCTCCGCCGGTTTCGACACGGGCGTCATCGGCTTCGGTGCGGGCTTGTCCGGCTACCTCCATGAGGACGCCGGAGACTTCGCCCTCGGAATCCGGGGTCAAAGGCGTATTTGTAATCGATTCGGTTACAGGGAGAGCGAGGGGCTCGGTGGTGGCACCTTCGGCTCCAGCGAGGAAGCGGGCTACCTCTTCGAGAGGGCGTTGTGTGGCGGAGAGGCCGATGCGCTGGAGGCGGCGGCCGGGGGTCTGGGCGACGAGGGCCTCGAGGCGTTCGAGCGAGAGCGCCATGTGGGCTCCGCGCTTGGTGGGGACGAGGGCGTGAATCTCGTCGATGATGACGGTCTCGACGGTGCGCAGAGCCTCGCCGGCCTGCGAGGTGAGCATGAGGTAGAGGGACTCGGGCGTGGTGATGAGGATCTCGCCGGGGTGGCGGGCGAAGCGGGCGCGTTCCTTCTGGGGAGTGTCGCCGGTGCGGACGGCGATCTCGGGGGTGTGGAAGGGGACACCTTCGCGCTTCGCCATGTTGGCGATGCCTGCGAGAGGCGAGCGGAGGTTGCGTTCTACGTCGACCGCAAGGGCCTTCAGGGGGGATATGTAGACGACGCGGCAGCCGGGTTCGGGGCCGGTGACGGGGCTGCGGAGCATGAGCTTGTCGAGGCACCACAGGAAGGCGGTGAGGGTCTTGCCGGTGCCGGTGGGGGCGAGGATGAGCGTCGATTCACCACGCGCGATTGCTGGCCAGCCTTCGCGCTGCGGGGCTGTGGGTTGGTCGAAGACGGCGCGGAACCACTGCGCGGTGATGGGGTGGAAGAGGCAGAGGGCTTGTTCGGCGGAGAAGGTCTCTTGAGGTGGCGAGGCTACGAGTGCGGGCGCTGACGCCTCTGCCGTGATCTTCTTAGCCGAGATTTTCTTTGCTGCCGACTTCTTTCCTGCCATCGCGTTCCCGGGTCGCGGCGGTGTTTTGCGGCGTCAGGTATACGATGCACGACGAGACGAGGTTGCGTCGAATCAGCGTTCGGCGGCTGAACGATAGAAGTAGCTTCCTTCGGCGAACTCAACGCGGAAAAGGTCAGTGGAGTCTTCGGCCTGCTCAGCGCTGCCGAGGACTAAGAATCCCTGTGGATCCAGGCGGCGATGGATCTTCTTGAGGACGGCGGCTCGCTCCTGCCGGGGGAAGTAGAGGAGGACGTTGCGCAGGAGGACGAGGTCGAAGGTGGGGAGAACCGGCAGATCAGCGCAGAGGTTCGCGTGGAGGAACTGGCACATGGAGCGGACGTGCGGTTTGAGTTCCCACTCGTCGTCGACTCGGGTGAAATACTTCACGAGCATGCGCGCGGGCAGGCCGCGGTTGACCTCGATGCGGCGGTAGCGGGCGAGTTGGGCGTAGTGGGTCATCTCGTGCGAGAGGTCGGTGCCGATGATCCTGACGTCCCATTCGGCGAGCACCGGGAAGTGTTCGCAGAGCATCATGGCGAGGCTGTAGGCCTCCTGCCCGCTTGAGGACGCGGCGCTCCAGATGCGAAGGATTTTCGTTTGGCTGCGCAGGTCGATCAGCCTTGGGAGGATCGTTTTCCGGATCGCTTCGAAGGGCTTCACATCGCGGAAGAAGCTGGTCTCGTTGATGGTCATGGCCTCGGCCACGGCGCGATGCAGATGCGTGGGCTGTTCGCGCTTGAGTACGCCGACGAGGTCTTCGAGGTTCGAGACGCCGGCCATCATGGCGATGGGGGCGAGGCGCGTATCGAAGAGCTTGTTGCGCGATGGGTCAATCTGGTTTGAGGACTCAGAGAGCACAAGCTTGCGCAGGTAGGCGTAGTCGGTGTCGGAGGTCACGGCGCTTCGGTGGTCCTTTCTATGCCGGGCGTGCTCAGTGAGTCTGATGGATTCCAAGCAGGAGAAGCTTCTCGCGGAGGCTCTCGGTGGTGAAAGGCTTCATGAGGAACTCGTCGGCTCCGTAGGCGAGCGCCTGTTCGATGAAGGCGTAGTCGGTTTCGGTGGTCACCATCATGACGCGCATCGGTGGATGCAGGCCGGCCTCACGGAGAGCCTTGACGCACTCAAGCCCGCTCATCACGGGCATGTTGACATCGCAGAGCATAAAGTCGAAGGGCTCGGCGCGCTCCAGGACGTAGAGCGCGTCGCGGCCGTCCACTGCCTCTTCGCAGCCAACGTTCATGGTCTCGAGAAGCTGCTTCAGGTGGTCGCGAACGAAGGAGGAGTCGTCGACGATTAGTGCGCGCATGGGCTGTCTCCACGGCTCGCCGGCTTGAGGCGGTTGGGATCGAGGCGGATGATCGGGCCGGATGACGTCTCGTACGTTCCGTCGAAGAGGCCATTGCGGGCGTCGCGGTTTGGCTGGAGCGTGCTGGTTTGCGCGGTGAGCACGCCTCGGGCCGCGTCCACCGAGAGGCCCCACAGTTCGCAGGTTTGCTCGTCTTCGAGCACGATGATGCATCCGGTTGGTCGAGTCTCGCTGTAGCCGAGGAGAGCGCGGAAGCTGACGGCGGAGAGGATCTCGCCACGGTAGGGCATCACACCCACGATGTGGCTCGGTGCGAGAGGAACTCTTCGCATCTGTGGATGTTCGACGACCTCGCGTACCTTCGCGGTCTCGATGGCGAACAGGTCTTCTCCGATGCTGATCGAGAAGAGCGATACCTCTTCGGGGGTCTCCGGTTCTTCGCCGTTCATGCGACCTCCACAGGATTTGCTTCGATGAGTGCCGGCGGTGACCAGAGCAAGACACCGTGGAATGGGTCAGGCGCGGCAGTCTCCGGTTCGCTGACGTCGATGCCGGCTCGCGCGGCGATGGCGTGTGGGTCGAGGATCAGGGTGAGGGTTGCATCTCCGAGGATCGCCGCGCCGGAGAAGACTCCAAGCTCGCGGAGCACCGGAGAGAGGGGTTTTACGACGATCTCTTCCGGGGCGACGAGGTCGTCGAGCATCAAGGCGAAGCGGCGGCCGTCGACGTCGAGAAGCGCGAGGTAGAAGGCTTCGGTCTGCGTCGATGCGCGTGCTTCAAGATCGAGGAGGTGGTCGAGCCGGACGATGGGGGCGAGATGTTCGCGAATGCGGAAGCGCCCGGTGCCGTCGATGATTTGGATGGTGCCGCAGGCCTCCGCGTGGGAGATATAGACGAGCTCGACGAGCGATCCCTGCGGGATAGCGAAGGTCTGGCCTGCGCTCAGGACCACGAGCGCAGGGATAATGGCGAGGGTGAGCGGAACTCGGAGGCGCAGGATGGTTCCCTTGCCTGCGTGCGACTCGAGTTCGACGCTGCCACCGATTTTCTCCACGTTTGAGCGGACGACGTCCATGCCGACTCCGCGGCCGGAGACGTGGGTGACGGATTCGGCGGTGGAAAAGCCGGGGCGGAAGGCCATCTGCAGAATGTCGCGGTCGGTCATGGCGTTCGCCTGCTCCGGGGTGAGGAGCTTTTGGTCTACGGCCCTGTCCCGGACCTTGTCGAGTGGGATTCCGGCTCCGTCGTCCGAGATCTCGATGAGCACCGATCCGGCTTGCTGCGAGGCGCGCAGGCGGATGACGCCGACGACGGGTTTGCCGATGCGGATGCGTGTTCCGGGAGGCTCGATGCCGTGATCGACGGCATTGCGGACGGCGTGGGTGATGGGATCCTTGATCGCTTCGAGGAGGCTCTTGTCGAGGCAGACTTCCTGTCCGGAGAACTCGATCCGCACGGTGCGTTCGCAGGCCTTCGCGAGGTCCCGAACCATTCTGGGGTAGATGTGGAAGAGGTTGCCGAGAGGCTGCATGCGAGCCTGCATGACCGTCTCGCGGAGGTCCGAAGTGACGGTGTCGAGGCGACGTCCGAGGGAGACGAAGTCCCGTGCGTTGGGACGACTTTGGAGGATCTGATTGCGGGTCAGGACAAGCTCGCTGACGAGGTTCATCATGCGGTTGAGCACGTCCACGTCGATGCGGATGGTCTTCTCCGACCTATCGGATGAAGCACTCAACGGATCGAAGATGTCCTTGTCGGATGGAGCGGATTGGGCGCTGGACTGACCGGCTCTGGCCCGCTCGTCCTGGCTCGCCTTCAAGGCGCGCTGAGAGAGCCTGCGAAAGGTCTCGATGAGGAAGTCGTCGCGATCGTCGCTGCGGCTGCCTTCCGCGCCGGTCTTCTCAATGAGGAGGACGATCTTTCTGATCCTGTCGAGGAGGTTCAGCAGGAGCGTAACGAGCTGCGCCGTGACGTCGAGATGTCCGCCGCGCAGGGCGCCGAAGAGATGCTCTCCAGCGTGCGCGAGCGCCTCAAGGCGGGTAAAGCCCAGGAAGCCTGTGGTTCCTTTGAGGGTGTGGATGATGCGGAAGAGCTCGTCGACGAGTTCAGGATCGGTGTGACGCTGTTCCAGCTTCGTCAG
Source organism: Granulicella sibirica (assembly GCF_004115155.1). Classification (NCBI taxonomy): domain Bacteria; kingdom Pseudomonadati; phylum Acidobacteriota; class Terriglobia; order Terriglobales; family Acidobacteriaceae; genus Granulicella; species Granulicella sibirica. The sequence continues at coordinate 673,683 of NZ_RDSM01000003.1, read as the reverse complement.
GCACTCTTCCATGCGGTCGAGTCCTTCCCGGCTCTCCGCGATGAACTCTTTCCTTAGATATTCCACATCCTTGTTATCGGAGCGGAATGTGAAAGCTTGAGCAGCCTGCTATCGGCAGATCAGATGATGCGGCGAAGAATGAACACTCCAACGGCGAGGGCAAAGAGGATTGTTCCGAAGAGCATTGCCGAGATGAAGATGGTTGCGGCGCGTTCTTTTTCGGGTGTCGGCGGGGTAATGCCGACGGTGAGGATGAAGCTTTCTGCGATTCCCTGGAATGGATTCTTCATGTGCTGCCTCTCCTCTTAGAGGCTGATACTCCGGTAGAAGGTTCAGGGAATCAACTTGAGCTCATGCAGCCTGCGAAGAGCCTGTTCGACAGACCAGTCCAGCGCCTGCGTGCCTTCGACGGTGAGGGTGGCGTGGGCTCCCGAGGGGAGGACGAAGAGATCGGCCATGGGGCGGACGGTGGCGTCGAACTGATCGCGGACGGACTGCTCAGTGCGTCCGCGCTCGCGGAGGTCGCGGTGGATGCGGCGGGTGAGGCAGAGATCGTGCGGGGCGTTGACGAAGATGCTGAGGTCGTAGAGTGCACGGAGCGATTCGTAGTGGAGGGCGAGAATCCCTTCGACGATGAGGACGCGGGTTGGCTCGATGCGCTCGAATTGATTTGGAACGCGGGTGTGGGTAGCGAAGTCGTAGACGGGGCGGTCGATGGGCTTGCCGCTGGCGAGGGTTTTGACGTGCTCGACGAGAAGATCGTGCTCGATCGAGTCGGGATGATCGACGTTGAAGGCGGCGCGGTCGGCGGGGGCAAGGTGGGAAAGGTCTTGGTAATAGAAGTCGAGGGGAAGAAGCGTGGCGTCGAGTTGGCTGGTGAGCTCGCGGGCGAGGGTGGTTTTTCCGGAGCCGGAGCAGCCGGCTATTCCTAAAATCACGGGCCGGGTTGGGAGAGAGAGCTGGGTGGGGTCGGGCATGAGCTATGCGCTCGCCGCGATTTGAGGGATGAGGGCGGTGAGGAGCGAGGTGAACTGGGCCTCGACGCGCTGGCCGGTCTCCATGACCTCTTCGTGGTTGATCGCCTGGTCGAGGACCCCGGCGGCCATGTTGGTGACGAGCGAGATGCCGAGGACTTCAAGACCCATGTGGCGGGCGATGATGACCTCGTGGACGGTAGACATGCCGACGAGATCGGCGCCGAGGGTACGGAAGGCACGGATCTCGGCGGGGGTTTCGTACGACGGTCCTAGTACGGCGAGGTAAACGCCTTCGGGAAGGGCGATTCCCTGCTTCGCGGCTTCGGCGTGAGCGAGGGCGCGGAGTTTGGGCGAGTAGGCTCCGCTCATATCGAAGAAGCGCTGGCCGGCGTTTGGCGTGACCGCGAAGCGGGGTTCGTTCGGGCCGAGAGCGGCATTGGTCCCGGTGAGGTTGATGTGGTCGGAGATTGCGACGAGGCCGCCCTGGGGGAGATCGGTACGGATGCCTCCTGCCGCGTTGGTGACGATGAGGGTCTTGCAGCCGAGGAGACTGAGTACACGGGTGGGGAAGGTCACCTCGGACATCGGGTATCCCTCGTAAGCGTGGACGCGGCCCTGCATGACCGCTACCGAGACTCCGCCGATGTGGCCGAGAACGAGCTTGCCGGAGTGGCCTACGACAGTCGACTGGGGAAAGTGGGGGATTTCAGAGTAAGGGATGATGGCAGCGTTCTCGACCTGGCTGGCGAAGTTGCCGAGGCCAGAGCCGAGGATAATGCCGAGGGTTGGCGCAAGAGGGGTGCGGACCCGAATGCTGGCGACCGCGAGTTGTGCCTTCTCGTACATACCTGTCATCGGACTTCCCTTTTCACCGTTCCGGGGGGTACCCCCCTCCCCATACGCGGGGTGCAACCTCAATCGAATGAATGGTTTACGACGGACAATCCGACGCAGGCTGCTCATTCGAAAGGACTTAGCTGCAAAAATTAGCAAACAAAGGACTTAGGGTGAGTGAACAACCCCTTCCATGCTTTCCTTTGTTCTTTAATCTCTTCTTCTATTCTATCGAACCACCCGAAACTAAAAGGTCACCTTCGCGGACTATATTTCCAATTTATCCCCGCCTGCTAAAGCTAACAAAATCTTTACCTTACAAGGGAAGAGGAAGGGGCGGAAGGAGGCTTGTTTACGGTTAAGGCACTTGACAGGGTTTCCGGGGGCCTCGTTCCTACGGGGGGGCAAATGATAGCGAAAGGCCAGATCGAGAGGCCGATAGCGCGAGAGGAATGCGGTCTCGCTCCGCGGGATTACGCTCTAGAATCTGCGTATGTCCACAAAGAAGACGCGGAGAACGTTTGTGCAGGAAGCTTCGTTGATGATGCTTGGTGCGGCCGGGGTGGGTGCCGGGGCGCAGGTGCCGGGGGCGGCGACACCGGGGGCTCCACCGGCGTTTGGGACGGCTCCGGCGGTGGGGCCCGTCGTTACGGTTGAGACGTTCGCGGAGGCGGAGAAGCTGGTGCAGTATCCGCTGACACCGAAGGATCGCGCGCAGGCGGCGGGCAACTGGCGGCAGTCGATGGCGGCGCTGTACGAGCGCCGGGTAGGGCCGCGGAAGGTTGCGATCGTGGATGGGGATGCTCCATATTCGCGGTGGGATCCGCTGGTGCCGGGGGCTCCGGTGGGGGCGATGCATGGAGCAGTGGTGCGGTCGGCGGCGGACGCCGGGGAGTTGCCGAAGACGGATGCGGAGATTGCGTTTGCGCCGGTGACGAAGCTCTCGCGCTGGGTGGAGACGAAGAAGATTTCCTCCGAGCGGCTGACGAGGATTTATCTCGACCGGATCGCGAAGTACAACGGGACGCTGAAGTGCGTGATCACGGCTACGCCCGAGGTCGCGATGCGGCAGGCGCGGACGGTGGATGCGGAGATTGGCGCCGGGAGGTATCGCGGGCCGCTGCATGGAATTCCCTGGGGCGGGAAGGACCTGCTGGATACGGCGGGGGTACGGACGACATGGGGAGCCGAGTTTTATAAGGACCGGGTGCCGGAGAAGGATGCGGCTGTCGTCGCACGGCTGGAGGCGGCTGGAGCGGTGATGGTTGCGAAGCTCTCGCTTGGAGCGCTGGCGCTGAACGATGTGTGGTTTGGAGGGCAGACGGTCAATCCGTGGCTGCTGGAGGAGGGTGCGAGCGGGTCGTCGGCGGGGCCTGGAGCGGCCACCGCGGCGGGGCTGGTGGGGTTCTCGATCGGGTCGGAGACGGGTGGGTCGATTGTGAGCCCGTCGATGCGGTGTGGGGTGACGGGACTGCGGCCGACTTTTGGGAGGGTGCCGAGGACGGGAGCGATGACGCTGTGCTGGTCGCTCGACAAGCTGGGACCGATGACGCGGTCGGTGGAGGATGCTGCGCTTGTTCTGGCGGCGCTCTGTGGGGAAGCGGATGCGGGGGATCTCTCGAACGTGGGGAGTTCGCTGGCGTTCGATGCTTCCCTCCCGGTGCACGGGCTGAAGGTTGGGTACGTTCCGGGGTGGATGAAGGAGGCTCCCGCGACCGATGTGGATCGACATGCGCTTGAGGTCGTGACGAAGCTCGGGATGACGGCGGTTCCGGTGTCGCTGCCGGATTGGCCCTATGACTCTCTGCAGATTATTTTGTTCGCCGAGGCTGCGGCGGCGTTCGAGGAAGAGACGCTCGATCACCGGGTGGATCAGCTCGCTGCGCAGGTTCCGGATGCTTGGCCAAATACGTTTCGGCAGTCGCGGTTTCTTTCGGCGGTCGATATGGTGCAGGCGGACCGGCTGAGGCGGAAGACCGCGATGGAGATGGCGCGGGTGATGCGGGAGGTGGACGTGTTGCTGGTGCCTAGCCTGCGGGACGAGATGCTGGTGATCTCGAATGCGACGGGACATCCTTCGCTGACGATGCGGGCTGGGTTTGTGGAGGTGAGCGAGGCTCGGAGTGACTGGGCTCCTGATCCGGCGCATCCCTTGCCGAAGTTTTCTCCGGCGCGGCGGGTGCCGCATGGGGTGACGCTGATCGGGCGGCTGTTCGATGAGGGGACGGTGGCCAGGGTGGGGTTGGCGATGGAGCGGGTGTTTGGGGTGGTGGGGGAGAGGCCCAAGGGGTTTGAGGGGTAGATCGGATTCCGTGGCTCCCACCTTAGGCACGATGATGCTGTGCCGAAGGTGGGGCACCAGCGTTATTTGGCTTGCGCTGAGGACCAGACGGACCGGAGGGTCCAGCGTTGGCCGATCACTTTGAGGGGGTGGGTGCCCTGGGTGCGGAAGAGTTCTACGCGAAGGTTCTGGGTGGTGGGCATGGTCAGGTTGGTCATGGCTGTCGTGCCGTTCTGGGCGAAGACTTCGACGGAGGAGCGGTCGAGGATGAGGTGGAGGTCCAAGGGGCGGTTGGGGGATAGCGGGGCTTCGGTGCGGGCTGGAAAGTCCGGGGCCGTGATGTTCGTCGCGTGCGTGCGGTCGGTGGAGAGCTTCATGGTGGTGCGATCGATGGCTACTTCAGTCCAATGCGCAGGGTCGGAGTAGAGGCGGAGGCCGAAGGTCTGGGCGTCGGCGGGGTCGATCGTCAGGGTGAGTTCGGTGGGTTGATCGGTGGTGAAGAGCGTTGTGGTGGGCTGGGTGATGGACGCCACCAAAGATGTGGATTTGGCGCGGATGGGGGCGGTGACGGGGGTTTGCTGGAGAGCTAATCCGTCGGCGTCTTTGAGGAGGGCGAGATGGCGGGGGATGGTCATCTGGCCGCGCCATGGGACGGTGGGGAGCTTGTCCGCATATTGCCAGTCGTCCATCCAGCCGATGAGGGTGGGTGGTTCGCCGGCGGGCAGATGGTTGAAGCTGATGGCGCAGTAGCTGTCCTTGCCGTAGTCGGTCCAGCCGTGAGAGCCGGGGTCGGAGCTCTGGGTGAAGTGGTGGCCGTCGAAGGTGCCGAGGAAATACTGCTCTCCGGAGCCGCCCTGGAGGCTGCCTGGATTGACGCCGATTTTGAGGGCGTAGAGAGACTGCTTGCCGTCGGCGGTGGGGATCTTGAGGAGGTTCGGGCACTCCCACTGGCCAGACACGGTTGCGGCGGGGCCGAAGGTGCTGAGTTCGGTCCACTCGATGAGGTCAGGTGAGGTGTAGAAGACGACCTTGTGGTCGTTGGGGAGGGAGACGACCATGAGCCAGCTCTTGGTTTCGTCGTTCCAGGTGACGCCTGGGTCGCGGAACTCGGGGACGTTGCGGTCGAGGACGGGGTTGCCGGAGAAGCGCTTCCAGGTGCGGCCGCGGTCCTGGCTGACGGCGAGGGCCTGGGCTTCGTGGTGCGGGGTGTCGTTGTGGGCGGTGTAGATGGCGACGAGGCAGGGCTGGTGGTTCTCGCACTGGTGGCTGGAGTTCTTCTCGTCGACGACGACGGAGCCGGTGAAGACGAGCTCCTTGTCGGTGGCGGGGATGGCTACGGGAAGCTCGTGCCAGTGGAGGAGGTCGGTGCTGACGGCGTGGCCCCAGGAGATGTGGCCGGGGGTGTCGCCGAGGGGGTTGTGCTGGAAGAAGAGGTGATACTCGCCCTCGAAGAAGACGAGGCCGTTGGGGTCGTTCATCCAGCGCTCGCGGGGGGAGAAGTGGACCTGCGGGCGGAAGGGCTCGTTGTATGGGGCGGGGGCGGTCTGAGCGGCGGCGGCGGAGAGGATGGTTGCTGCTAGGAGGAGGCGGGTGATTTGAAAGATCAAGGGTGCTCCTGGACTGGGCGGGCGTGGATGCCAGAGTACGCCAGGCGGGGAGTGAGTGGGAAGCGGGCTAGAGGCGGTCGCGGTCCCAGTTCTTCCAGAGGAGGAGGGAGAGGATGAAGATGTTGGCTTCGGCGGTGTGGGCGATGCGCTTCCACGCCTTTACCGCGTCGGATGCTGCTTCGAATAACTCCCAGGTATCGTCCTCAGAGAGCTCGTAACTCAGGTCGTAGTCGGCGCTATGACGGGCGTCCTGAAGCTTGACGAAGTGAAGCGCTACCATCTGGAGGTCTTGAGAAGCCGCTTCGCCGAGCAGATCACGCAACGGTTGATCGAGTAGTTTCGGCAGAAAACGTCTGCACACTCGCTTCATCTCGGCGTGGTCAAACCATCGCTGGATGCGGTGATTCGTCTCTTCAGTGACGTTGGGAGCGATGAGCCGGGCGGCATCCCGATTGATCTGATGGAAGAGCGCGTAGTAGCAAGCGGAGACCGCCCGACGACGGTTCACATCCCGAATCTTAGGTTTGTCGACCGCCTGAATCGCAAGTTCCGCCGCATGATCGAGCAGATCATCCGGAAGACTCAAGCAACGCGTCCAAACCGCGTATAAGGAAAACGGCTCACTCCGCTATGAACGATTCGTAATGCAAGATCGGTTTCGTACCGGACAAACCGCCTGATCCACTCACGGCTGGCGTCGAATCCTGGAATCAGATTGAAGTTAACCCACATAGCAGGATCACCGCTGAAGTCATCACCAAGTTCGACGGTGATGCTTGCTACTCCTTCCATCAGGGGTGCTTCGGCGATGAGTTGCTCAGCCTTGGCTTTCTCGAGTTGGTCCTGCTCTTCGGTGGCTCGCATAGTTGCGATTCTACTTGATCCGAATCGCCACGATGCGCACGAGCGAAGGGCGCCGCAATATTCTGGCGAGCGAGCCCAGATGCTGGCAACCTAGGCTTGGACGGAGAGGCGGCCGGAGAGAGCTACCAGGGCGCTGGCCTGACTGGTGGAGCTTGTCGTGATGCCCAGGTCCGCATCGACCTGGGAGACGGGGACTCCGAGAGAGGAGGCGATGAGCGCGGCAGGCTGGCCGGAAGAGGCCAGGGTGTGGATCTCCTGCGTGGTTGTCGGCTTGATGGCGGGCGCCTTCCTGGCGGCGTCCTCGGCCGGGTCGTACGAAGCGTTGCTGAGGTTTGCGGCGGAGATCGAAAGAGACATGAGCTACCTCGGGCGAAAAAGGCTGGCCGTCTCTATCGGCAAAGGTAGCTCAGAGTTTCAATGCACTTACTTGATCAGCATCGAGACAATGCTGGCGGACATGAGGTTAGCCATCGTCCCGGCAAGCATGGCGCGGAAGCCCAAAGCGGCGAGGTCGTTGCGGCGGTTGGGGACGAGGGCTCCGATGCCACCGATCTGCATGCCGATGGAGCCGAGGTTCGCGAAGCCGCAGAGGGCGAAGGTGGCTATCGAAAAGGTACGCGGGGTGAGGGTGGACTTCTGCAGCCCGAGAGAGGTGTAGGCGACGAACTCGTTGAGGACGGCGCGGGTTCCGAGGAGGTTGCCGATGGCGGGGGCTTCGTGCCAGGGGATACCGATGAGCCAGGCTACGGGCGCGCAGAAGAAGCCGAGGATGGCATTGAGCGAGTGCGGGGTGCGGATGCCGTGGGCCCAGGCCATGTTCGAGATGCCGAGTAGCGTCGCGTTGAGGAGGCCAACGAGAGCGAGGAAGCTGATGAGCATGATGGCAACGTTGAAGGCTAACTGGCCTCCGTCGATGGTGCCTCGGGCGATGGCGGCGATGAAGTTTTCGTTGGCGTGCTCTTCGTTGGGAGGCATCTTGACGGTGCCGGCGGTGGCGGGGACTTCGGTTTCGGGGACGAGCATTTTTGCCACGAGGATGGTGCCGGGGGCGGTCATGATAACGGCGGAGAGGAGGTCCTGGGCGTTGATGCCGAAGCTGATGTAGGCGGCCATGATGCCGCCGGAGACGTGCGCCATGCCGGAGGTCATGATGGTCATGAGTTCGGAGCGGGTGGCTCCGGCGAGGAACGGGCGGATGGTGAGGGGGGCTTCGGTCTGGCCCATGAAGATGCTGGCGGCGACGTTGGTGCTCTCGGCTCCGCTTGTGCCCATGGTGCGCTGCATGATCCAGGCGACGACCCTGATGATCTGCTGCATGATGCCGAGGTGATAGAGGATCGCGAAGAAGGCGCTGACGAAGATGATGGTGGGCAGGACGGCGAAGGCGAAGACGGCGAGGGCGTTGCCGGGGGCGCCGAGGGGGCCGAAGACCATGGCGGAGCCGTCGGCGGAGTGGGCGAGGAGTCCCGTGATGACCTGGGAGATGTTGTGCAGGATGACCTGGCCGTAGGACCACTTGATGACGAGGAAGGCAAAGACGATCTGGAGACCGAGTCCCCAGGCGACGGTGCGGAGCTTGATGGCGCGGCGGTTCGTGGAGCAGGCGTAGGCGATTCCGAGAAAGGTGATGAGACCGAGGAGACCGGTGAATCGAGCCAAAGTTTGCTCCGTTTCTAGACAGTCGTTCGCGCTACAAAAGTTTGGGTTTCATTGGAGTGTAACGGAGAGAACGCGGACAGGAACGGTATGATTGCTGCGCGGATTGGAGGCCGACCTTTCCGGATGTCCAATCAAGGGCGTGGAGGATGTGCGATGCAGTGGATCAACGGGTATTTGACCTTCGACGGGAACTGTCGTGAAGCGATGGAGTTTTACAAGAAGAGCCTAGAGGCCGAGCTTGAGATCATGCCGGTGATGGATGAGCAGGGGAAGCCGAAGCTCACGGAAGACGGCAAGGAACGGATCATGCATGCGAAGCTCAGCGGCGGCGGCGGGCTGCTGATGGCGTCGGATGCAATGGGTGGGATGCCGGTGCAGGTGGGGAATAACTTCTCGCTGGCGATCCAGAACGAGAGTGTGGAGGAGCAGGATAAGTTCTTCGCGGCGCTGGGCGAGGGCGGGAAGGTGACGATGCCGCTGCAGGATACCTTCTGGGGCGCGCGGTTTGGCATGCTGACGGATCAGTTCGGGATCAACTGGATGTTCAATCTGGATAAGCCGAAAGGATAGGTGGTAGTCCGTTGTGGTCCAGCGGACCGGGACGGACTACACTCGAGTCAGCAGCGTTTGGGTGGAGGCTGGGCATGGGCACGATCGATGATGTCCGCAAGGTGATACAGGACCTGGTTGCGCCTGACCTGAAGGCGCTTTCAGCCCGCATTGACGGTCTCGAGAAGACGGTGAACGCGCGCTTCGATGCGGTTGAGAAGACCGCAACCGCGCGGTTTGAGAGTGTCGACAGCAGGTTCAAGGGTGTTGACGTCAAGTTCGAGCAATCAGAGAAGACGATGAATGCGCGCTTCGACACGATCGAAACAAAAATCCAGGCCGGAAGCGTTCGGCTCGACGCTCTTGCCGCGCAGATGGCAGCCAACCATGCAGTGCTCCTCAACGCGTTGGAGATCGACAAGCGTCTGGCTCGTCTTGAAGAGAAGGCGAATCCACCGCAGCACGTCTGAGCCACAACAGCCTGACTGTCAGGGTTTTGCGGCTTCCATCATCGTGTCCTTGAGGTAGAGGTGTGATTCCTTGCCGTCGGGGGGCAGGGCGAGCGTTAGGCCGGTCGGGGTGCGTTCGAAGTGGAGGGGAACGCCGTCTTTCATGCTGTAGGTGTGGGATTCAGCATCCCACTTGCCCTGGATGGACTGGGCGGGCATGCGGACGTGGTAGCTTCCGTCGGCTCCGTAGGCTACGAGCATCTTCATCATGCGGGCGCGGACGGCTTCGTGTTCGGCATCTTCGGCTGGGGGCGCACCGGTCATCTTCCAGGTCCCGACGAGGGATGAACCAGTCGCCGGAGCGGGCCGACGCGGGAGAACTCCATCGTCGGTGGATGGCCTTCGGCATGGGCGGTCGAAAAGAGCTTGCCATCGGCGAAGCGGACGTCGAAGGTGGCGCTGGTCTGAACGGTGTCGGGCGAAGAGATAGAAAGTTGTTTGCCGTCCAGCTTATAGGTCCCGTTGACGATCCCGCCGACCGTAGCCGTCACAGTCCCGTCTGCGCGGAAGTCCCACCAGAGGCCGAGTTCCTGCTTTGAGGTGTGCTCGGCGACCCAATGGCCTACCGGGCTTTCTGTAGATAGAGCGGGTTTGGTGGGCGCGGGCGTCTGCGCGAGGAGCGAGGCGCTGAAGAGGAGGGTGTGGATCGGGTGGAGGCTCATCATTTGATTTCCGTATGGGTGATGACGTCTCCAATGAGAGGCGCGAGGGTCGGTGGGGTGTGGGTGAGGTGAATGGCTTCGCGCAGCATGTGGAAGGGTTCGCTGAGCAAGGCTTCGTCTTCGGAGTAGAGGGTGATGAGGGGCTGATCTGCCGTGAGATGGTCGCCGAGTTTGGCGTGCATCTCGATACCCGCGTGGGCGCTGACGGGGCCGCCGGGAATAAGGCGTCCGGCTCCGAGGCGCTGCACGGCCCAGCCGGCGGCGGTGCAGTCGATGGCGGCAAAGTAGCCGGAGTGCGGGGCACGAAGAGTGTGCATCGCCACGGGTTGGTGGAAGTCGGCGGGTTGATCGAAGACGTTGGTGTCGCCGTGTTGGGCGCGCACCATCGCGAGCCAGGATTGGTAGGCGGCTCTCGAGACGAGAAGATGGTCGGCTAGCTCATATCCGGCTTCGGGGCTGTCAGCTTTGCCGCCGAGGAAGAGCATCCACCCGGCGAGGGTGAGCGACAGGTCGATGAGATCGGCGGAGAAGGGCGGGCGTGGGCCGGTGCCGGCCTTGAGGATGTCGACGCACTCCCAGACCTCGAGCCAGTTGCCGGCGAAGCGACCGAGAGGCTGGTCCATGGTGGAGAGGATGGCGACGGTGCGTGTTCCAGAGGCTTCGCCGGTCTGAACCATGAGCCGGGCGAGGTGGCGGGAGTCTTCGTCCGTCTTCATGAAGGCGCCGGAGCCGGTCTTGACGTCGAGGACGAGGCCGTCGAGGTCCTCGGCGAGCTTTTTACTCATGATGCTTGCGGTGATGAGGGCGGGAGACTCGATGGTTCCGGTATGGTCGCGGAGGCCGTAGAGGATGCGGTCGGCGGGAACGAGGGTGGGAGTCTGGCCGGCCATGGCGAAGCCGCACTGGTCGACGATGCGGGTGAAGTCGGCGACGGAGAACTGTGTGCTGAAGCTGGGGATGGATTCGAGCTTGTCGAGGGTTCCGCCGGTGTGGCCGAGGGAACGGCCGCTGATCATGGGGTCGGCGAGGCCGGCTGCGGCGACGATGGGGGCGATGAGGAGGCTGGTCTTGTCGCCGACACCGCCAGTCGAGTGCTTGTCGACACGGAAGGGCGTGGGCCGGGTGCGCTGGAAGGTCTCGCCGGAGAAGCGCATCGCGCGGGTGAGGGCGGCGAGTTCTTCGGGGTTGAGGCCACGCTGGAAGACGGCCATGAGGAAGCTGGCGATCTGGGCGTCGGTGATGCGCGGCGGAACCTGGACCACGGCGTCGACGAAGGCCTGGATCTCGTTGTCAGTCAGGACCTTGCCATCGCGCTTGGCACGGATCATGTCGATGGGGTGGGGGGCTGGGTGATTCAGATCGTTCATTTTTGTGGGGCCAGGTGCTCGAGTTGGAAGGCTGCCGGGAGGAGAGCGGCGATAGTGGCTTCGGCAGGCTGGCCGTCGGGGCCGGGGTAGAAGACGTAGGTCGCGGGGTCGGCGAACTCCATGATGGTCTGGCGGCAGGCTCCGCAAGGCATACAGGGGGAGCCGTTGAGGTTCGCCACGGCAACGGCGCGGATGCGGATGGCGGGGCCATGGGTGCTGACGGCAGCGGCGATCGCGGACTGCTCGGCGCACGTGGTCAGGCGGTACGAGGCGTTTTCTACGTTGCAGCCGGTGATGTAGGTCCCGTCTTCCAGGAGCAGAGCGGCTCCGACGCGAAATCGGCTGTAGGGGGAATACGATTTGTGCGCAACGGCGGCGGCAAGGGCGAGCAATTGGTCGATCTGATCGGTGGTCAAACCGCTCGGATGGACCTGCGGCAGAAGATTCGGCATGGTTGGTTGAGGGTAAAGGCTTGGAGCTGCGAGGGCAAGTGTCATCGGCACTGAGGTGGAATGCCGTATCTGGAAAGAGAAAGGCCGCCAGCGGGGGCTGACGGCCTCATTTGCATTCTCGATAAAGCTTAGCGGTGTCCGCCACCGCCACCACCGTGGAAGCCTCCGCCACCACCGCCGTGGAATCCGCCACCACCACCGCCATGAAAGCCGCCGCCGCCAGAGAAGCCACGTGCACCACCGCCACCGGCAAAGCCGCGTCCGCCAACTCCGCCGTAGCCACCACGCCCTGCGACGTAGCCACCACGGTATCCGCCGCCGTAGCCACCACGGTAACCGTAGCCGCCGCGATAGCCGAACCCGCCACGATATCCATAGCCGCCGCGGAAGCCGTAGCCGCGATACCAGGGGCCTACGCCGATGAAGAGGCCGCCGCTAAACCACTCAGGGCCGTAATAGCCGTACGGTGCGCAGGCGTAAGGTGCCGAGTTGTAATAGCCGTATTCGCAGGCTGGCGCCGGGCCGTAGTCGCCGTAACCACCGTAGGCGGGTCCACCGACTCCGATCCCAACGCCGATTTGCGCATGCGAAAAAGCCGCCGGGACCAGAAGAATTCCAAGTAACGCGATGTAACGTAAATAACGCATTTCGATCTCCCTTCGAAGCCGTGGCATCCTGCCCGCTCCGCGCCGCCCCACCCTTTGTCGGAGTGGCATTCAGCCTGCTTATAGAAACTCGAATCGCCCCAAAAAGTTGCGATTCCGGCTGCCGCGAGCTCTGAAAAGCAGCAACACAATATCAGATGCCCGCGATGGCGGAAAGGTGCCCTCAATGCCGGGGCTCAGCCGACGCGGCGGCGCATGCGGACGACTTCGATTGCCTGTCCGTCGGCGACCGGGACGCGAATCTGCTCGAGAGGCCGGTAGCCCGACTGGCAGTAGAACTGGAGTCCTGTGAGGGTGCTCGCCATCTCGAAACGGTGGAAGCCCTCGGCTGCCGCGGCGTCTTCAGCAACACGGAGGAGCAGTCCGCCGATTCCCTGCCGGGCATAGTCGGGATGGACGAAGATCGCACGGATTTTCGCGGGATCGGTGGCTGGGTCGAGAAAGTCTTCGGAGACCTCTTCCACCTGGTGGTCGCCGCCGTACAGCGTCTTGCGGGCGCTCCAGCCGCCGCAGCCCACGAGGGTGCCGTCGTCGGTGACGACGCCGAAGTAAGTTCCGTCCTGGACGAGGCGGCTGTCGACGGTGAAGACGGTGGCCAGTGCTGCCTCGCGCTGCTCCTCGGTGTAGTCGCCGGTCTGCAGGCCGCGCACCGAGGCACCGATGAGCTGAGCGACCGCTGGGATCTCTTCGGGGACGATGACTTTGACGTGGATCGACGGGATCGACATGAAGATGAGTCTAAGCATTCGGATAGACGTCACGCCATCAAAAATGTTCACCGGGAGAATCTTGTGAGCAGCTTGCAGGTCGGCTACACTCCCCCCATGTCAACGCCCGCCCGCCGCTCTGTCCTGAAGCTTCTTGCTACCGCGTTTGCCCTGCCTTTGCTGTGCGCGAGCGCCCACGCACAGGATTGGGCGAAGACCCGCCTCGAAGCCTCGCCGCGCCATCATGAGTACGCCACCCTGAAACATGGCGACCGGACGCTTCAGGCGTTCGTGGTGTACCCGGAAGTGAAACAAAAGGCTACGGTGGTGGTGCTGATTCACGAGATCTTCGGCCTCTCGGATTGGGCGAAGGAGATGGCGGACGAACTCGCGGGCGAAGGCTACATCGTGATCGCGCCGGATCTGCTTTCAGGCGGCTCTGGACCGAACGCCTCGGGGACTCCGAGCTATCCGGACCAGGATGCGGTGGTGAAGGCAGTTTCCGGGCTCGATCCGGCCCAGGTGACGGCCGATCTTGATGCCGCCGCAGACTATGGGAAGAAGCTTCCGGCTGCAAACGGCAAGACGGCGGTGGCGGGGTTCTGCTGGGGCGGGGGCAAGAGCTTTGCCTTCGCGACGCATCGGCACGATCTTTCGGCGGCGTTTGTCTTCTACGGGCCTCCTCCGCCGGATGTGACGTCGATCACGGCGCCGGTGTATGGCTTCTATGCCGGCAACGACGCGCGCATCGGGGCGACCGTGCCGAGCACGATCACCGAGATGAAGGCGGCGGGAAAGAAGTATGAGGTCGCCACGTATGACGGGGCGGGACACGGATTCATGCGGGCGGGTGAGGATCCGGCTGCAACGGATGCGAATAAGAAGGCCCGTGAGCAGGCGCTGGCCAAGATGCTCTCCGTGCTGAAGCAGGTGAGCACGATGCCCATGGCGAAGCTCGGTGCGCCGGCGAACTCGAGCAAGGGTCAGGCAAAGAATACTGCCGACGCGGCTCCGATGTGCCACGACATGAAGGACATGCATGCGGGAAGCTTGTAGGGCTCGCGTCAAGGCGGGTTGCATCCGTTCGGCTTGGCCCTTACCCTTAAGCGAGACATATCGCGGGTGACCGCGACCAGGCTAGAAACGAGCATTTTGACCGACCGATGACGACCACCGCAGCCGCACCGAAAGACACGACCAAGACTGACCAGGAACTTTTTGCCGCTCTCCAGTGGCTTACCGAAGCATGGTGCGATCGCCGCGCACTGACCGCGCTGCGGTACCTTCTTCCGGCTTACCCTATGCAGGAGCCGGGTATTGAGGGGCTTGCCGTTCTTTTGATCGCGCTGAAGGATGTGCGCGCGTTTGCTCGGGAAGAGCTCACTGAGCCGGAGCTTCTGCTGGTGAATGACTGCGTGCTTGTTGTGGACCGGAAGATGAATCCGGCTTAGAACGTGGCTGGTGGGATGCCGAGGTCGGAGGCGGGTGGGAGCGTCTTCGAGTCGGCGTACTGGCGCTGGACGCTGCGAACCTTGTCCATGCGGCTGATCCAGAGGGCGATCGCGGAGTCGTAGTGCGCGAGTACGGGGCGCAACGCGAACGGGCGGTTGGTCCGGAGCCAGGTCTGAGCGTAGAGATCGCGTTGCAGGGCGTAGGCGTCCTTGATGTCCTGGATGCGGCCGTCCACTCCGTTAATATCGCCAAGTTCGCGGCTGACGGTCTTGTGGATCTTGGGGTCGGTGCTGGCGAGAGCGGTTTGCGCGCGCTGGTAGCCCTGGGCGATCTCGTCGGCGAGCTGGAACTTCATGCCGATCATGTCGAAGCGGCGTGCGCCGAGTTCGAGGGCATCTATGGCGTCGGTTTCGCGCAGGGATGTCGGGGCCGAGGGGTAAGCCTGGGCAGGGTTGGGCGCGAGGCTGTCGTCGACGCCGCTTTCGGCGCGAACTGCGCGGGCGTGGCAGGAGGGGATGACGTCGGGGCAGGGAGCGGAAGCGCGGGCCTGGGCGATCAGGGTGAGGGCCTTTTCGGCGTGGAGGCGGAGGTCTCGGTTGTAGGGGCGGAGCTTGGCGGCGTAGGTCATGCCGTCCTTCGAGAAGGGGTCGAGCCAGTAGAGGCCGTTGGAGCCGTCGCCGACCTTGGCCTGCTCCTTGAGGAGGGCGTGGACAGCCATGAGTTCGATCTGGGCCTGGTTGAGCAGGCCGCCGGCCTCGCCGTGGAAGACCTGCGCATAGCTCTGCTGGAAGGCGGGAATGGAGGATTCGCCGGACTGCCAGGCGGCGGCGGCTCCGAAGAGGACGCCGTACCAGTCGTTGTCCTCGAGGCCCTCGCCGTCGTCGTTCCAGATGGTGTTGAGCTGGCCGTCCGCGCCGAGCTTCTGGCCATCCCTGGTGAACTGCTGGATGTTCGAGAAGGCATAGTTCCAGTTGGGGTAGGGGCGCGACCAGTTGTTGACGCCGGGGGCGACCCAGGTCTCCATGCCAGCGTTGGTGTAGGGCGTGATGTAGCGGGCGAAGCCTCGGGGGTCGGGGTTGTAGGTCCAGGCGATGGCGATGGTGGCGTCCTTGAAGGACTGCGGAAGGGCTTTGACGAGAGCGGGCGAATCCTGCGCGATGTCGCCCCAGAAGAGCAGGCGGCGATTGAGCGGCTTGAGCGCAGTCACGATCTGCTGCATGTAGTCGAGGTAGACGGCGCCGAGCCCGCGGGCGTCGACATCGGGCTTGGTCTGTCCGACCCCTAGGTCGACGGTCTCGTCAGCACCAAGATGCAGGAAGGGGCTGGGGAAGGCGGCGGCGAGCTCGGCGAACCACTGCTTGATGAGGACGAGAGAGCCAGGCTGGCCGGGGGCGAGGAGCGCGCCGTGGGGGGTCTCGGCGAGCTCGTGGTACTGCTCCCACGCGAGTGTGTGGTGGAGATGGCCGAAGGCCTCCTGCTCGGGGACGACGTCGATGTGATACTTCGCCGCGTACGCCGAGAGCTCGCGGGCGTCGGCGGCAGTCATGGCTCCGTTGGGTGCGGCGGGCAGGGGGTTCGAGGCGTAGGTGAAGGTGTTTTCGAAGTAGGTGGAGAAGAGGTTTACCTTGTAGGCGGCGAGAGTGCGGATCTGCTTCTTCTGGAAGGCGAGTGTAGGGACGGGGCCGCGGGAGAGATCGTCGGATAGGCCGCGATACTTCATGGCGGGCCAGTCGCGGATGGTCGCCTCATGCAGTACGGCGGAGGCTCCGCTGCCTTCGATGAGCTGCTTGACCGTCTGGACGCCGTAGAAGACGCCCGATGCGGTGGCCCCGGTGACGGTGAGGGTGTGGCCGTTGACGCCGATGGTGTAGCCTTCGGGCTTCATGGCGGGGCTGAAGTCGGACGAGCCCTTGCGGGTGATCTGGATGGTGACGCTGGAGCCGGTGGTGGGGATGCCACGCGACTGGAGGGTCTGGGCGAGGTCGTCAGCGGCGAACTGGTCTTCGGAGTTGGCATCGCATCCGGGGCAGGTGATCTTGACGCCGCTGGGGATGGGCTGGACGGCTGCGGCGGAAGCCTCGCGGGGCATCGGGATGAGATGGAGGGAGGCGCTTTGGGCTAGAGCGGAGGCGGCGGAAAGAGCAAGCAGGCAGGCGCCGAGGCGGGAGAAGACCATGGAGATAACGGTACATGATCGAGGTGGGCGTCCCGGCGTGAGGGTACCGTGAAATTGGTTGGAGGAATCTACCAGAGGTCCGACAACTTTGATAGGCTTCTATGGCTGACGCGGAGGATTGCCCTTCGCGCCTGAAAAAGTTGGAGAGGTGAAGAAAATGCTGGATGCGAATCGTTTGTTCCCGGCCGATGGCTCGGCACGGGCCGTTGCGGTGAAGCTGTACGAGGCGGTGAAGGACCTGCCGATCATCTCGCCCCACGGGCACACGGACCCGAAGTGGTTTGCCGAGAACAAGCCGTTCGCCAACCCGACAGCGTTGTTTATTCAGCCCGACCACTATGTCTTCCGCATGCTGTACTCGCAGGGCGTGCCGCTGGAGTCACTTGGGGTCCCGCAGCAGGGAGCGAAGGGTGATCCGCATGCCGCCGACAACATCGACCCGCGCGAGGTGTGGCGGATTTTTGCGAAGCACTACTACCTGTTTCGCGGGACGCCGACGCGGCTCTGGCTGGACTACTCGTTTTCAACGCTCTTCGGGTTTACCGACAGGCTTGGGCCGGATAATGCCGATCACTACTACGACGTGATCGCGAAGGCGATCCAGACGCCGGAGTTTCTGCCGCGCGCGCTGTACGAGAGGTTCAACCTCGAGGTGCTGGCGACGACCGATCCTGCGATCGATCCGCTGGACTCCCACAAAGCAATCAAGGCTTCGGGGTGGAAGGGGCGGGTGGTGCCGACGTTCCGTCCGGACTCGGTCATCGATGCGGAGTTTGCGGGATTCAAGGAGAACATCGAGACGCTGGGCGAGATGACGGGTGAGGATGTGACGCACTGGAAGGGATACCTGAACGCCTTGCGGAAGCGCCGCGAATACTTCATCGCGCAGGGTGCTACGGCGACCGACTCCGGGCACCTGACGGCGATGACAGCGGACCTGCCGCTGAACGAGGCGACGCGGCTGTACCAAAGGATCTACAGCGGGAGGCCCGAGGCGCGTGACGTCGAGCTTTTCCAGGCGCAGATGCTGACCGAGATGGCCGGGATGAGCGTCGAGGACGGGCTTGTGATGCAGCTTCATCCGGGTAGCGTGCGGAACCATAATTCGCTTGTCTATGAGAAGTTCGGGCGGGATAAAGGCGCGGATATTCCTGCGCCGACCGAGTACGTCCGTAGCCTGCGCCCTCTGCTGAGCAAGTACGGCAACGAGCCGAATTTTACGTTCATCCTGTTCACGCTGGATGAGACGAGCTACTCGCGCGAGCTTGCACCGCTGGCGGGACACTATCCTGCGCTGCGACTTGGGCCGAGCTGGTGGTTCCATGATTCGCCTGAAGGCATGATGCGTTTTCGTGAGCAGGTGACGGAGACTGCCGGCTTCTACAACACGGTCGGATTCAACGACGACACGCGTGCACTGCTGTCGATTCCCTCACGGCATGACGTCGCGCGGCGGATTGATTGCGCTTTCCTTGGGCGGCTGGTGGCGGAGCATCGGCTGGATGAGGATGAGGCATTTGCCGTGGCGAATGATCTGACGGTTGGGCTGGTGCGGAAGGCGTACAAGCTGTAGGCCGAGCGTTCGCATCAGACGACTGAGGAGACTTCCATGGATACGACACCGCTTCCGCCCGACGATCTAAGCCGTTCTCTCGTGCTTGCCCAGGCAGACGGCGATCTGCCGCATATCGGCCTCGTTGGCGACACGTACACGCTTCTGCTGACGGGTAAAGACACGGCGGGGAGCTTCTGCCTCATCGACATGCATATCCCGCCGGGAGGTGGGCCACCGCCGCATCGGCACGACTTCGAGGAGACCTTTACGCTGCTCGAAGGCGAGATGGTTGCGACCTTCCGGGGGAAGAAGACGACGGTGCATGCGGGCGAGACGATCCATATTCCGGCCAATGCTCCGCACCAGTTCCATAACGCGTCGGACAAGCCTGTGCGGCTTCTGTGTCTCTGCGCTCCAGCAGGCCAGGAGGAATTCTTCCTGGAGGTTGGCGTGCGGGTTCCCACTCGCACCACGCCTCCGCCACCGCTCAGCAAGGAAGAGCAGGCTGCATTCGGGAAGAAGGCTCAGGAACTCGCTCCGAAGTACAGGACGGAGTTTCTGAAGGAAGCCTGAGCGCAGGCGTAGCATCGTTATCAGCTTCAAAAAGCATGAGGTTTGAAGGTATGAGTCTGTTTTTCAGCGCCGGTTCGGCGACGACGGAGTTATCTGCCGCCGAGGTGAAGGCAGGGCTGTTCAGCGCGCTGCAGCAGCTTGGCGATCGCAAACGCGTGCTTGCAGTTCCTCCGGACTTTACCCGGATGCACTCGCAGAGCGGCGTCCTGACGGAGTATGCGTGGGAGTACTTCGGCGACAGGCTCGTCGACGTGCTGCCCGCGCTCGGCACGCATAAGCCGATGACGGATGTCGAGATCGCCACAATGTTCGGGGCTACTCCGCGCGGGCTGTTTCGCGTGCATGACTGGCGCAACGACATCGTGACGCTGGGCGAGGTGCCGGGCGAGTTCATGCACGAGGTGAGCGAGGGCAAGCTCGACTACACGTGGCCGGCGCAGGTGAACAAGCTTCTGCGGGATGGCGGGCATGATCTCATCCTGTCGATCGGGCAGGTCGTTCCGCACGAAGTCGTCGGTATGGCGAACGGGTCGAAGAACATCTTCGTCGGGACGGGCGGCGTGATGGGAATTCATCGCTCGCACTTCCTTGGCGCCGTGTACGGCATGGAGCGGATGATGGGCCGCGCGGATACCCCGGTGCGGCGTGTGCTGAACTATGCCAGCGAACACTTCACGGGTGGATTGCCGCAGATTGTCTATGTGCAGACTGTCGTGAACAAGAACGCCGAGGGCAAGCTCGTCATTCGCGGGATGTATATCGGGGACGACAACGAGTGCTTCGAGCTTGCCGCGAAGCTGAGCCTCGAATGCAACTTCCTCATGATGGATCGCGAGATCAAGAAGGCGGTCGTCTTTCTCGATCCGCACGAGTTCCGCTCGACGTGGCTCGGCAACAAGAGCGTCTACCGGACGCGGATGGCGTTGGCGGATGACGCGGAGTTGATCGTGCTTGCGCTGGGGGTGCATGAGTTTGGCGAGGATGCGGCGATCGATGCGCTGATCCGCAAGTACGGCTACTGCGGCACGCCGGCGACGCTTGCCGCGGTTAAGGAAGATCCGGCACTCGCGGGGAACCTGAGCGCGGCGGCGCACCTGATTCACGGGTCGAGCGAGGGGCGGTTCACCATCCGCTACTGTCCGGGTCACCTGACGCGCGAGGAGATCGAAGCGGCGCACTTCGAGTACGGCGACCTGGCCGAATATTCCGCGAAATATGACGTAACCAAGCTCGTGGACGGGTGGAACATGGTCGACGGCGAGGAGATCTTCTTCATCTCGAACCCGGGTCTTGGGCTGTGGGCCTACCGGGGACGGTTTCTTGACTAGGGCAGGAATATAGGACATTTGCCGGGAGCGCTTTTGAGCGGTATGCTTGGGGTCGGCCTAAAGTGGTAGAACCATTAAGCGGCGCGGACAGCGCCAGGGTCATGGAGACGGCACATGAGTGACGCATTGCAGCTTCCCAAGTTTTCGGTCGGCGTCGGCGACCGGTTTGCGCACCAGGCGAAGGCGCAGTTGGCCGCCTGCATTTTGGCGCAGGATGCAGGAGTCGAGGTGGTGCCGGTGTGGAACAAGTCCAACCGGGAGCACACGATCATCGGCTCGGAGCCAAAGGACACCAGAATTGCGGCGGACGAGGCGGTGAAGGAGCTTGGCTGGACCAAACCGTACTTCCTCGACGCCGACCACATCAACCTGAAGACGGTCGAGCGCTTCATGGAGCCGTGCGACTTCTTCACGCTGGATGTCGCGGACAAGATCGGCGAAGCGGCCGATGTGGAGGAGGTGACGGCGTTCGTCCACCGGCATCGCGAGCTTGTGGGCGAGGTCATCATTCCGGGGATCGACGAGCCGTTCAAGACGGATATGGAGTTCGTCCGGTGCGTCGCGAACAAGTTTCTGGCGGCGGTGCAGGATGCGGGCAGGATCTACCGGCATCTGCTGGAGTTCAAGGGCGCGGGCCGGTTCGTGCCTGAGGTTTCGATGGATGAGACCGACTACCCGCAGACTCCCGTGGAGCTTCTGATTATCCTCGCGGCGATCGCGGACGAAAAGATTCCGATCCAGACGATCGCGCCGAAGTTTACCGGCCGCTTCAACAAGGGCGTCGACTATGTAGGGGATGTGGCGCAATTCACCAAGGAGTTCGAAGAGGACCTGGCGGCGATTGCGTATGCGATCAAGCAGTACGGCCTGCCGGCGAACCTCAAGCTCAGTGTCCATTCGGGCTCGGATAAGTTCTCCATCTATAAGGCGATTCACGATGGCGTGAAGAAGTTCGGAGCGGGCGTTCACCTGAAGACAGCGGGAACGACCTGGCTCGAGGAGTTGATTGGACTGGCCGAAGCCGGCGGGTCCGGACTCGAGATCGCCAAAGAGGTGTACTCCGAGGCGTTCGCACATGCCGACGAGCTGTGCGCACCATATGCCAGCGTGATCAACATCGACTCGGCGGCGCTTCCCAAGCCTGACGAGGTGAACGGCTGGACGAGCGAGCAGTTCACGTCGGCGCTCCGCCACGATCAATCGAACAAGGCTTACAACCAGAGCTTCCGGCAGTTGCTGCACGTTGGCTTCAAGGTCGCGGCGAAGATGGGCGACCGGTATCTGACGGCGCTCGAACAGAACGAGGAGAGCGTCGCGCGCAATGTGACGACGAACCTCTTCGAGCGGCATATCAAGCCGGTGTTTCTCGGGCTGTAGAGGCAAAGAGGCTGCGATGATCGTTGTGATGATGGGCGTGCAGGGTTCGGGAAAGTCGACGATCGGGACGTTGCTCGCCAAGAAGATGGACGCCGCGTTCGCGGACGGGGACGACTACCACTCGGCTGCCAACAAGCAGAAGATGGCCTCGGGACAGCCCCTGACGGACGAAGATCGACAGCCCTGGCTCGAAACGCTGAACGGAGTGCTGAAGGGCTGGTTTGGTGGCGCGGGCAAGGGTGTGCTGGCTTGCTCGGCTCTCAAGGAAAGCTATCGCAAGACGCTTGCCGCGGGCATGCCGGAGGGGTCGGTGAAGTTCGTCATCCTCGAGGGTTCAAAGGAGCTGTTCGCGGAGAGGCTGGCGCACCGGCACCACGAGTTCATGAACCCGAAGCTGCTCGATAGCCAGTTCGCGACGCTTGAGAACCCCAAGGACGCGATCCACGCGGTAAACGACAGGACGCCGGATGAGGTGGTGGACGGCATCCTCGGGCAACTGCAAACGAGTTAAGAAGGACGGGAGAGATCGATGGGAAGTTCGTTGTTCGATTTGAACGGTAAGGTTGCGGTGGTGGTTGGTGGAACGTCAGGCATCGGGCTCGCGATGGCGCTTGGGCTCGCGGATGCGGGCGCGGATGTGGTCGCGACCTCGAGGCGGCAGGAACAGGTCGATGAAGCCGCCGCGGCCATCGAGGCGAAGGGGCGCAGGGCACTGCGTTTGACCTCCGATGTGGGCGACAGGGCTTCGCTGGAGGCTCTGCTCGAAGGCACGCTCAAGGAGTTCAAGCAGGTCGATATCCTGATCAACTGCGCGGGCAAGATCAAGCGTGCGCCGACCGTCGACTTTCCCGAGGACCTCTGGGACGACATCATGGACACGAACGTCACGGGTACGCTGCGCGCATGCCAGATCTTCGGACGTCACATGCTCGAGCGCGGCTATGGACGCATCATCAATATCGCTTCGCTGAATACCTTCGTGAGCCTCAAAGAGGTTACCGCGTATGCCTGCTCGAAGGCGGCGGTTGGCGCGCTGACAAAGTCGCTCGCGGTGGAGTGGAGTGCGAAGGGCGTGACTGTGAATGCGATTGCGCCGGGTGTGTTCCGGACGGCGTTGAACGCGGAGCTTCTCGATAAGAGCGAACGCGGCAAGGAGCTTCGCATGCGTACGCCGATGGGGCGGTTTGGTAAGACGGACGAGTTAGTCGGCTCGGCGATCTATCTTGCAAGCGATGCTTCGGCTTTTGTTACGGGCGAGATACTTGTTGTCGATGGCGGGTTCCTGGCTAGCGGCGTGAATCAGTAAGTTCCATGGAAAGAGGCGGGTCGACTGAGATAGTCGGCCCGCCTTTTCTTTTGCGATGGAGTTACCCGAGCCACTTGGGATTTGCAGCCGTCCCGTCGAAGTGCGGCGTCGTCTTGAAGAGTTCGTACTTGCCTTCGCTGGCTGCGTCCTTGGTGCGTACAAGAAGGCTTGCCATCTCGGTCTGCGACATGGGCTTGAAGGTCTTCGCGGCTGTGAGCGCCTGTTCCAGAATCTCCATGCGATCTATGCCGGTGATCACGACCGAGACGGGCTGCGATAGGCCGTAATGCAGCGCTTCCATCGGCTGGAAGGTATTGCTCTGCAGCAGGATCTTGTCGCCGAAGGTCTTCATCGCGAGAACACCGGTTCCCTGCTTGAGCGCGACCGGCATCACCTCGTGGGTGAACGAACGGAAGTGCGCGTCCATGACATTGACGGGCATCTGCACGGTATCGAACTTGAAGCCGTGCTTCTGAGCGGTCTCGAACATGCGCAGGTGGACGGCGGGATCCTTGTGGCCGGTGAAGCCGATGTAGCGGATCTTCCCGGCCTGCTTGGCGGCCATCGCGGCTTCGAGCGCGCCGCCTGACGCGAAGACGCGGTCAGGGTCTTCCATACGGATGATCTCGTGAAACTGTACGAGGTCAATGACGTCGGTCTGAAGTCGGCCCATCGATTGTTCGAGCTGCTTGTTGTACTCGCTCTTCGTGCGGCCATCCATCTTGGTCATGAGGAAGACCTTGGAGCGGTAGCCGTCGCGCAGGGCCTGTCCCATGCGGACCTCGCTGATGCCGTCGTTGTAGTCCCAGCAGTTATCCATGAAGGTAATGCCGCCGTCGATGGCGGTGCGGATGAGCTTGATGCTCTCGGCGGGGTCGGGCTGCTGCCCGATGTGGAAGCCTCCCATGCCGATGGCGGAGACGGTCTCGCCGGTGGTGCCGAGCTGGCGGTAGATCATGTCGGGCGACTGTGGGCGTGTGACGGCGGGAGTTTCTGCGGCGGCGGGAAGGCTGGATCCAGCGGCGGCCGCGGCAACTCCGGCGGCGGTGGCTGTCTTGAGAAAGTCTCTGCGTTCCATCGTGGCTCCATGGGCTCCCGTGTGGGAGTGGGGTGTCGTGCCGTATGGAGGGTTGGATGCGAGGCGCGGGGGCTGAGGCTACGCGGGATCGCGATGTGAGGCGCGGGCGATGAGGGTGGCGGTGTAGGCCGCACCAAAGCCGTTGTCGATGTTGACGACAGACACATTGGGCGAGCAGGAGTTCAACATGCCGAGCAGCGCGGCGGCCCCGGCGAAGGATGCCCCGTAACCGACCGACGTGGGGACGGCGATGACCGGAACGCCGACCAGGCCTCCCACGACCGAGGGTAGCGCGCCTTCCATTCCGGCACACACGATGACGACGTGCGCGGAGGCGAGCTGATCTCGAACGGCTAACAACCGATGGAGGCCGGCGACACCGACGTCATACAGGCGCGTGACCCGGGCGTTGAAGAGTTCGGCGGTAATGGCGGCTTCTTCGGCAACAGGAAGGTCGCTCGTTCCGGCGCAGAGGACGGCGACGTGGCCGCGCGGCTCGGGCGGCGTGGTCTGGCGCAGGGTGATGGTGCGGGCCTGGGGATCGTAGGCGGCGTCCGGATGCAGCGAGAGGACAGCGGAGGCGGCATCCGCATCGGCTCGGGTGGCGAGGACATCCGACCCAGCGGCGGCCATGCGGGAGAAGATCTCGGCGACCTGTTGCGGGGTCTTTCCAGCCGCGTAGATGACCTCCGGAAGGCCGGTGCGGAGGGCGCGGTGGTGGTCGATGCGGGCGTGGCCGATATCTTCGAAGGGCAGGCTTGCGAGGCGCGCGGACGCCTGCTCCGGGGTGACGTCGCCGCGCTGGACGTCGGCGAGAAGATCGAGGATAGAGGTAGGCGTCATGCTGCTCAGGCCTTGCTGTTGAGGTACGCGGCGGTTGCAGCCTGCATGACCTGCTTCACGGGCACGTTGTGGCGGGCGGCGGTGGCGCGGCAATCCTCGAACTCGGGCGCGGCGTTGAACTCCTCGCCGTCACGCGAGCCGACCTTGATGCGGATGTCGCCGTAAGCCGTGGTCACACTCGTGTGGGCGCGGTCGAGGCACGAGCGGCGATCCTGCCGGATACGGACGCCGAGAGTGCTGGTCTCGCGCAGAAGGAGGCGTTCGAGCGCGGGAGCGTGAGCCTCGTCGGCGAGGATGGTGATGAGGGTGCCCATGCGGCCCTTCTTCATCTGGACGGCGGTTGTCATGACGTCGAGCGCACCCTGGGCGAGCGCCGCTTCGGTGACATAGGCGAGGATCTGGGGTGAGAGATCGTCGATGGCGGTCTCGAGCACCGTGACCTGATCGGTCTGCTTGGCCCCTTCCTCCTGCTCGCCGACGGAAAGCCGAAGAACGTTGGGAAAGCCTTCGGGATTGCGTGTGCCGGCGCCATACCCGATCGAGCCCACGCGCATAGGCGGCTGTGGTCCGAACGTGGGGTTGAGGTAGCGCAGGATGGCCGCGCCGGTGGGCGTGACGAGTTCCTTCTGGATATGGGCCGAGTAGGTCGGCAGGCCGCGCAGGAGGTCTGCGGTCGCGGGCGCGGGAACGGGGAAGCGTCCGTGAGCGCAGTCGACCATTCCTCCGCCGACGTTCACCGGCGAAGCAAACCACTTCCCTACCCCGAGCGCGTGGATACCGGCGGCGGCGCAGACGATGTCGACGATGGCATCCACCGCGCCGACCTCGTGGAAATGGATTTCCTCAACGGGTACGTTGTGGATTTTGGCCTCCGAACTCCCGAGTAACGAAAAGATTGCTGAAGCCGTCGCCTTCACTTCGGCGTGCAAGCCGCTCTCCTGTATGAGCCTTGTGATCACCCCGAGAGAGCGTCCGTGGGCATGCTCGTGAGTGTGGACATGGTTGTGGGAATCGTCTGAGAAAGTGGTGGAAACAGGATGGTCATGCGTATGGGCGTGGCCACCCTTATGCAGATGCTGGGTCTTCGGCTGGTGCTGATGCGGCTCGCGATGGGCTTGTTCCGGGAGCCCGCTGACAGCCTCGGCAAGCTTTTCGCCTTCGAGCACGTGAACCTTGGTGCAGGAGATGCCGCTGCGGTCGACGGTCTCGATCTTCAGCGAGGCGCCAAGCTTCATGGCGGAGGTCGCATCGTGCAGGACCTTGGGGGCCACACCGGCTTCGAGGAGGGCTCCGAGAAACATGTCGCCAGAGATACCGGCGAAGCAATCGAGGTAAGCGATTCGCATGCGGCCATTCTTTCATGCGGCGCACGCTCCTGGCCCGTGTTGCCGAGTGGCGGGGCGCTTGTTAGATTGATCGCGTGGAAACGGTCTGCGTCATCGGCGGCGGCCCTGCGGGGATCATGCTCGGGTACCTGCTTGCGCGCGCCGGCATCGACGTCACCGTGCTCGAAAAGCACACCGACTTCTTCCGCGACTTTCGCGGCGACACCATCCACCCCTCGACGCTCGAACTGCTGCACGAGCTTGGTTTGCTGGAGCGCTTTCTGAAGGTCCCGCATTCGCAGGTCAGCCGGATGTCCGCGATCATCGGCGAACGGAAGATGGCGATGGCGGACTTCTCGCATCTGCCGACCACGGCGAAGTACATTGCGCTGATGCCGCAGTGGGACTTCCTTTCCTTTCTAGCCAAAGAGGCTGAACGCTATCCACAGTTCAAGCTGAAGATGGGCTGGGAGGCGACCGGGTTGATCATGCGCGACGGCCTCACGACCGGCGTCCAGGTGAAGACGCCGGATGGGCCGATCGAGCTCGCGGCAACCCTTACCGTGGGGTGCGACGGGCGACACGCCACCTCGCGCGTCGCGGCACATCTCCCGCTCATCGAGGATGGTGTGCCCATCGACGTTCTCTGGTTCCACATCGCGCGGCAGTCGTCCGATCCCGAGAACGCTCTCGGCTACATGCGGTTTGGGCGGTTCGTCATCCTCATCAATCGCAACGACTACTTCCAGGTCGGCTACCTCATCGCCAAGGGGAGCTATCGCGCGATCCAGCAGGATGGGCTTGAGCGCTTTCACCAGAGTCTCGAACGCATTGTGCCGTTCCTCGCGGGACGCGCCGGAGAATTGGATAACTGGGACAAGATCAAGCTGCTGACGATCCAGGTGAACCACCTCGAACGCTGGTCGTCGCCGGGGCTTCTGTGCATCGGCGACGCGGCGCATGCGATGTCACCGGTGGGAGGCATCGGGATCAATCTCGCGCTGCAGGATGCGGTCGCGACGGCCAATATGCTCACCGACGCCCTGCGGACCGATTCGCTCACCGAGCACGATCTGGCGCGGGTCCAGCACTACCGCGAGCGAGCCATCCGCAATACGCAGAGGGTGCAGATGCTCGCGCATCGCGTGCTCGATCGCGTGCTGCGGAGCAACGGGCCAAGCGGGCCTCCGCTGATCCTGCGCATCCTGACGCGTGTGCCTGGCTTTCAGGGGCTTGTCGGAAGGTTTGTCGGGATGGGATTGCAGCCGCAACATATCCGCGCGACGAATGACTTCCTCAAGGGGCCGGTCTAGGCGCGGGCGGGGGCGATGGTGGTGAGGATGTCGTTCATGGAGCCGGAGCGATAGCCCTGCGTATCGAGCGTGACGTAGGTGAAGCCCAGCGGCTTGAGCACGGCGGTGATGCGGTCGAGGGTGTCGAGCGAGAGGACGCGGGCGAGGTCGGTGCGGGCGATCTCGACGCGGGCGAGGTCGCCGTGGTGGCGGACGCGTACCTGCGGGAAGCCCATGGCGTGCAGAGCGGCCTCGGCCTGTTCGACCTGGGCGAGGTTCTCGCGTGTGACTGGGCGGCCGTACTCGATGCGCGAGGAGAGGCATGCGCTTGCGGGCTTGTCGGCGAGTGAAAGGCCGGTGGCGCGGGCGAGGTCGCGGATCTCGGGCTTGGTCAACTCTGCCGTCACGAGCGGGGCGACGGCGTGATGCATTGCGGCGGCCTTCTGGCCGGGGCGGAACTCGCCCTTGTCGTCGAGGTTCATGCCATAGGCGAGGTGCGCGAAGCCGAGGCGGGCGCGCTCGATCTCCATGGCGGCGAAGAGGGTGTCCTTGCAGTGAAAGCAGCGCTGGCTGTCGTTGCGGGCGTAGTCCTCGCGCGAAAGCTCGTCGGTCTGGAGGATCTGCGTGGGGATGCCATGCTCGGCGGTGAAGGCGAGGGCGGCGGCAAGTTCCGCGCGGGGAAGAGAGGCAGAGTCGGCGATGACGGCAAGCATCTTCGGCCCGAGCGCACGATGCGCGGCGTACGCCAGGAAAGCAGAGTCCGTTCCGCCGGAATATGCGACGAGGACCGAGCCGAGGCCGAGCAGGGTCTCGTGGAGGTGGACGGATTTCGCCGCGAGGGCTACGTCGGGATGCATCGGGGTCACCTTCCTGCTGAGATGATTGTAGGGGAGCGAAGGATGGAGAGCGTAGTCGTCGATTTCCGGCAGGATGAAGCGGGTGACTGGATCATGCGGCTGGCCTGCGGGCACGAGCGGCATGTCCGGCACGATCCGCCGTGGACGGTGCGGGAGTGGGTGCTGACGCCCGAGGGCCGGGCGGCGTGGATCGGACGGTCGATGCCGTGTCCGGCTTGCGTTGCCGGAGCCGATTAGGCGAACACTGAAGATTTTAACCAACTGGTCCGCGAAGTCTGTGGTTCCTCCACGAGCAGTGTATATACAATGGCTATATGGACGTGTACTCGACACTGGATGGGCAGGGCTTCGTCTGGGACAGCGATAAGGCAGCCAGCAACGTCCTAAGGCACGGCGTTCGGTTCGAGCAGGCCCGAGAGGTATTTCTTGACCAGTTAGCCCGTTACGAGGACGCCAGCCCAGAGCAAGAGGCTCGACAGGCATGCATTGGCCTCACGACCGAATACAGGCTTTTGTATGTCGTGCATGTGATCAGGGAACGGGATGTGCTCCGCCTCATCTCCGCGCGTCTTGCGGAACCGGCGGAGAGGAGACGCTATGAAAATGACTGACCGCATCAAGCGAAACATGCAGCCGGACAAACCCATGACCCTGATCTCGCTTCGTCTACCCGATCACGTCATCGAGGATCTCAAGGAGGTCGCCCCATCGCTCGGCTTCGGTGGGTACCAGGCGCTCATCCGGGCCTACATCTCGAATGGGCTCCGCAAGCACCTGGCCGAGAGGGAAGCACAGCGGGCAAACGACAGCACGGTCGAGGAATTCAGCCAGAGACTCATCGCTCATGGAGTTCCAGAGCAGGCTATCCAGGAAGCTGTCGCCGAGATGAAGGCCGCGAGGTAAGCAATTAGAGCGCAACGTGCGCGGCAGGTTTGAGGTCGGCGAGGACGCCCTGGCGATGCCGAAAGCTGGGCTGGATCAGCGAAGATTATAGGGTCGATGGCGAGGACGCTCGATGCCATGTCCTGCTTGCCTTGCCGGGCAGGATTGATGCCGTGGTAGGCTTCGCTGCATGAATGCCCTCGCCGTCACGCCGAGCACGATCACTGCCCTGGTCGTCGCGGTCAGCTTCGCGGCGGGGCTTAACGTGTACGCCACGATACTCTCGCTTGGAGTAATGGCGCGGATGCACTGGGTGGTTTTGCCGTCCGGTCTGGAGTCGCTGGGAGACACGTGGATCGTCGTTGCAAGCGGCATCCTCTTCGCCGGGGAGTTTGTCGCGGATAAGATTCCGGGGTTCGACGTGATCTGGAACGCGCTGCATACGTTCGTGCGGATTCCGCTGGCGGCGCTGATGGCCTATGCGGCCACGTCGCACCTTTCGATCGGCATGCAGTTGGTGGTGACATGTCTTGGCGCGGTGATCGCGGCGATCTCGCACGGGACGAAGACGGCGGCGCGCGTGGCGGTGACGCCAAGTCCGGAACCGGTCTCGAACATAGCGCTGAGTACGGCGGAGGATGGGCTTGTGGTCGGGCTGATGTGGTTCGCGACGCACCATCCACTTACGGCTGCGGGAGCGGTGGTGGCGATGCTGGCGGCGGGTGTGGGCGTGGCGTGGTGGGGTGCGAGGAAGATCCGGGCGGGCTGGAGGCGGCGGTTCGGACGACCCGGCGAGGTTGTCCTCGCTTCAAATCGCTAGATGGTCAGGTCGCTCAGTTTCGCCCATAGCTCCGGATCGACGGGAACACCCTGCTCCATGTTGACCTGGCGCACACGTAGCGTCTCCTCGCCGGGGTAACGAACTGGGCTCGTGGGATCTTCAGGCGGCGCGAGCTTCAGGTCGGCGAGGACGCCTTCGGCGATGGCCGAAAGCTGGTCCGGGTCGGCGAAGGTGGTTGGGTCAATGGCAAGGAAGAACTGCGACAGGCCGGCTTCTTTCAAAGGATCGAGCGGAAGCTGGTGCGTGGCGAGACCTCCCGAGAGCATCGCCGCAAATAGGTCAAGCGTGAGCGACAGGCCATAGCCCTTCCAGTAGCCGACCGGCAGGGTGCGCTGCGACTGCTCGATGGCCACGGGATCGCGTGTGAGCACACCGTCGCGGTCGTAGCCGCCGGGCACCGGAAGCTGCGCTCCGCGCTTCGCGTAGGCCGAGAGCGAGCCCATCGAAAACTGCGTCATCGCCATATCGAGCACGACCGGCGCGGCGTGCGGTTCGGGCTGGGAGGCGAAGGCGCGTGGGATCGCAAGGATGATCGGGTTGTTGCCGACGGTCGGTTTCGCCGTCCCCCAGGCGGGGGTGTTGGCGAGCGTGTTCGTCCAGCAGACGCCGAAGCAGCCCTGCGTCGCGGCCTGCCAGCCGTAGCTCCCACCTCGCATCCAGTGGTTGGTATTGGCGAGGGCGACCGCGCCGATGCCGTGTTCACGCGCAAGTTCGATGGCGCGGGCCATGGCGGCGTGGGCGTTCAGGTTGCCGGGACCGCGATGGCCGTCCCAGCGCTCGATGGCCCCAAAGCCGCCGGTGCGCGTGGGGAAGGCGTGCGGGTCGATGGCGCCGTTCTTCACCATGGCGGAGAAGCGAGGAAAGCGTGCGAGTCCATGCGTGTAGACGCCGTCGCGCGTGGTCTCGGCAAAGAGTTGCGCACAGAAGGCAGCGCGCGGGTCTTCGAGGCCGAGGTGAAGCACGGCGCGGTGGAGTGCGGCTTCGAGGTCGGCGTACGGAACGCGGAGCATGGCAAGTCCTTTATGGGAGCGGCAGGTTGAGGATAACAAGCGGCGGCTGCTACAGGTAGGACCTCCGGCGGCTAAACCGGTAAACTGAAGATCCATGCAAACGCTGACCGCCCGCCGTCTCCTGACCCACACCGGCTCCATCGAGTACCCGGTCATCACCCTCACAGCAGACGGCCTCATCGCCGAGATCGAATCCGACCCTAACGTCCGGAACGCGGGCGAGACGCTCACCGCTCCATTCCTCGACGTCCACTCCCATGGCGCGGCCTCGCACGACGTCATGACAGCGTCGCCCTCCGACTTTGTCGCCCTCAACACATTCCTCGCGAGCCGCGGCGTCGGCCAGTACCTAGCGACGACGGTAACTGCGCCGATCGACCACACCCTGCAGGCGCTCTCGCGCATCGCCGACGAGATCGAGACCTCTCATAGCGGCCCCCTGGCAACACCCATCGGCATTCATCTCGAAGGGCCATTCATCTCGCACGCCAAGCGCGGCGTTCATCCGGTGGCCAACATCCTCGCGCCGTCGATCGAGCTCTTCGACCGTTTCCAGGAAGCCGCGCGGGGGCATATCTCCCTCATCACCATCGCTCCCGAGACACCCGGCTTCGTCGGGAACCCAAGTGCGCTCGACCTGATCGCGCACGCGACCAAGGCGGGGGTAAAGGTCAGCATCGGCCACAGCAACGCCACGACTGCCGAGGCGCTCGCCGGGATTGCGGCCGGAGCCGTCTCCGCCACCCACACCTTCAATGCCATGCGGCCCATCGATCATCGCGAACCGGGCGTCGCAGCTATCGTGCTTGATTCGCAGCAACTCTTCGCCGAACTCATCTGCGACGGAGTTCATGTCGCGCCAGAGATCGTGCGCCTGTGGCTCAAGGCCAAGGGCGAAGACCTCGGCATCCTCATCACCGATTCCATGTCCGCCGCCGGAATGCCCGACGGCGACTACACCCTCGCCGGCCTCGGCGTGCGCGTCGCCAACGGACGCTGCCTTCTCCAGTGCGATCTCGACGAGGGCCGCGAGACGCTTGCCGGGTCGATCCTCACCATGGACCGCGCTGTCGCCAACGTCCAGGCCATGACCGGAGCATCCCTCGCCACCGCCCTGCGCCTCGCCTCGACCAACCCCTCCCGCATGCTCGGCCTCGACCTCGCGATCCTCCCCGGAAGCCCGGCGAACTTCAACCTCTTCTCTGCCGATGGAACACTGCAGCAGACGATCCTCCACGGCCAGACGGTAGCCCGCTAACCCTCCCCAGAACCCATGGCTGACACCATCAAGATCGGCATCGACTTCGGCACGACCAATAGCTCCGTCGCCCTCGCACGTCCGGATGGCGCGGTCGAACTCGTTCACTTCCCCACTGCGACGACGCCGACCGAAAGCTTTCGTTCGGTCCTTTACCTCGAGCAGAGCAAGTCCGGCATCGCCAGCTTCACCGGCCCCTCGGCGATCCAGCAGTACCTCGAAGCTGAGCACCCGGGACGCCTCATCCAGTCGCTAAAGTCGTACCTGCCCTCGCGTTCGCTGACCGGGACCGAGGTCTTCGGCCGCCGTTACACCCTCGAAGACCTCATCAGCCGCATCCTCACCGACCTGCGCCTGCGCACCGAGCAGACTCTCGCCACACCCCTCACCCCCGAGACGCCGATCACGGTCGGCCGCCCCGTCCGCTTCGTCTCAGCCGAGACGGAAGAGGACGACGCCTACGCCACCGAGCGACTCCGCTCCGCCTTTACCCAGGCCGGATACCCGGACGTCGCCTTCGAGCTCGAACCCATCGCCGCTGCCTACGCGTACGAAGCCACGCTCGACCACGACGAGCTCATCCTGATCGGCGACTTCGGTGGAGGCACGAGCGACTTCTCCCTCCTGCACGTCGGCCCGTCGTACGCGAGCCAGCCGTCGCGCGAGATCCTAGGCAACTCCGGCCTCGGCCTCGCCGGCGACGCCTTCGACGCCCGCATCGTCCGCAAGCTCGTCTCACCCGCGCTCGGCGCCGACACGCTCGAAAAGACCTATGCCAATCCCTTCGCCGCACCCATGCCGAAGCGCTTCCCCGGTCGCGCCGCCGTCCTGCCACCGCAGCGCGAACTCAAGATCATCCCCGCCGTTCCCGCGTGGATCTACGCGAACCTCGAACGCTGGCACTATCTCTCGTTCCTCAAGACGCGCAACGTGACCGAGATCCTACGCGCCGCCCGCGCCCGTGCCGAGGAGCCCGAAAAGGTCGAAGCCCTGATCGCGCTGATCGAAGAGGACCTTGGCTACCAGCTCCACCAGGCCGTGCAACGCCTGAAGATCGACCTCTCCCGCGCCGAGACCGCGACCTTCCGTTTCCCCGAACTCGACCCCGCCGGTCAGCTCTCCAAAGAAGTCACCCGCGCCGACTTCGAGCAATGGATCGCCGCCGATCTCGAATCGATCGAGAACTGCGTCGATGGCCTATTGGCCACCACCAACACCACAAAAGAAAAAGTCGACCGCGTCTTCCTGACGGGAGGCACAAGCTTCGTCCCCGCCGTCCGCCGCATCTTCGAGACGCGCTTCAGCCCGGCTCGCGTCGTCACCGGCAACGAGTTCACCTCGGTCGCACGAGGCTTGGCGCTCCGCTCCACCTAGGCCCTCTCGCCGCCCCGAGCCCTCCAGAGCGCTCCCTCGAGCGAATCCACCGCGCGCTCCTGCACCTTTACCTCGATCCCGTCTTCCTCGAGCGTCTCGACCATCGACTCGCGCACCATCCGAATCTGCTCCAGCACGCTCCCGGTGATCGCCACCTCGACAACGCCCGCCGCGCCGGACTCCTCCATCTTCAGCCGAACCAGTCCGACCAGCGAAGCCAGCTCCTCCCCGGCGCGCACCAGGAGCGCAAGGGCCAAGTCGTCCTCTTCCTCCGCACACCATGCTACGACCGGAGCAAGCGCCGCGAAGTCCGGACCCGGCCTGACGTTGCCGAGCGTCACGACATCACCGACCGTATCCGCCCCCCACGCCTCCTGAATCGCCCCAAGCAGCTTGCTCGAAATCCCCCGGTCAAGCCCCCAGAGCGCGGTCTTCACCGCTTCCTGCCCGATCCAGTACGCCGAACCCTCATCCCCAAGCGCCGGTCCCCAGCCGCCAGCGCTGTAGAGCTCTCCATCGGCGGCCCGCGCAACCACATGCGATCCCGCCCCCGCGATCACCAGGATGCCCGCGCCGCCCTGAAATGCCGCGTCGATTCCGATCTCTTCTTCACCGGCAAGGATGACCTCGCCGCTCACGAGAGAGGCAAGCGTGTTCGTCGCCCACTGCCGCACCGGCTCGATCGACAGGCCACCGACTGCCATGCACGTCCGCGTCACGTCCTCGAGCGAGATGCCCGCCGCCTTGGCCGCATCGGTCACCACGGACACGAGCCGTTCGGTCGCCTCGTCCTCGGTCGCGACCATCAACCGCACCGTCCCCGTGGTCGCCCGCGCAAGTTCGCGCGTCTCATCCGCAATGCAACACACCGTCTTCGTCCAACCCGCATCAATCGCCAGAAACAGACTCATAGCCAACAATGCTACAGGGCAGGGAGTAGCCGGCAGGGACCGGGGTGTACAAAGCAGCGGCGCGTCTTGTACTGCCTACTCTCTCTTCCCTACTCCCTGCCTTGTAAACTTCCAGACATGCCCGTAAGCCCCGCCCGCCTGCATCCCCTCGATCTCGCCCTCATCGTCGCGTATCTGTTGGGGATCACGCTCTTCGGCCTGCGCTTCCGTGACAAGGGCAAGTCGGGCGCGCCGGCGAAGAGCCTCAAGTCCTACTTCCTCGCCGACAACACGATTCCCTGGTGGGCCATCGCGCTGTCGATCGTCTCGGCCGAGACCAGCACCCTCACCATCATCTCCATCCCCGGCGTGGCCTTCGCAGGCGACATGGGCTTTCTGCAGGTCGTCCTCGGCTACATGATCGGGCGCATCGTCGTCGCCATGCTCTTCCTGCCGAAGTACTTTCGCGGCCAGATGCTGACGGCTTATCAACTCATCGATCAGCGCTTCGGGTCGACGCTGCATAAGGTCACCGCCGGACTCTTCCTCCTCACGCGGGCTGCCGCTGAAGGCGTGCGCGTCTTCGCCGTCTCGATCGTCGTCGGCATTGCCATCGGCACGGGAGACATCCTCTCCATCGGCATCATCTCCCTGCTCACGCTGCTCTATACGTTCGAGGGAGGCATGGCCGCCGTCATCTGGACCGACGTCGTTCAGATGGCCATCTACATCGCGGGAACCGCCGTCGCCATAGCCACGCTCGGCTCCCACATCCCCGGAGGCTGGTCGACCATCCACCAGGTTGCCGGAGCCGCAGGCAAGTTCCACTGGCTCAACTTCTCGTTCAACCTCACGCAGTCCTATACCTTCTGGGCCGGGGTCGTCGGAGGAACCTTCCTCACGATGGCCTCGCACGGCACCGACCAACTCATGGTCCAGCGCATGCTCGCCGCGCGCAGCCTGCGCGAGTCGCGCCTCGCGCTTCTGTCGTCCGGCGTCGTCATCTTCATCCAGTTCGCCTTCTTCCTGCTCATCGGGGCGGGCCTTTACGTCTTCTACGGCCTCCACCCCGAGCACTTCTCCTCAGCCGACCGCATCTTCCCGAGCTTCA
The DNA here is from genome assembly GCF_004115155.1 of Granulicella sibirica. Taxonomy (NCBI): domain Bacteria; kingdom Pseudomonadati; phylum Acidobacteriota; class Terriglobia; order Terriglobales; family Acidobacteriaceae; genus Granulicella; species Granulicella sibirica. The sequence continues at coordinate 638,022 of NZ_RDSM01000003.1, read as the reverse complement.
TCGTCCACGAGATGCCCACCGGCGTCGCCGGCCTCCTCATCGCCGCCATTCTCGCAGCCGCCATGTCGAACCTCTCCGCCGCGCTCAACTCCCTCTCCTCCACCACCGTGGTCGACTTCTATCTCCACTGGCGCAACCCGTCGGATAAGGAACGCAACCTCGTCGCCAAGCTCTCGACCGTTTTCTGGGCCGTCGTCCTCTTTGCCGTCGCCGCCTATTCGGTTGCTAACGGAGGCAAGGGCCATGTCGTCGAGATCGCCCTTTCGATCGCCTCGGTCGCTTATGGAGCGCTCCTCGGCGTGTTCCTTCTCGGCACCCTCACTCGCTACGCAACGCAGACAGGAGCCATCCTCGGCATGATCGTCGGATTCGCCTTCAACCTCATCCTCTGGCTCGCCCCGGGAGCGCCTCTGTTCGGCTTGACGGCCACCACACCGCAAGCCACTCGCTACCTCACCGTCCCCCATGTCGCCTTCACGTGGTTTGTCTTTCTCGGAGCCCTCGTGACCTTCGCCGTCGGCTCCCTCGCCAGCCTCGTCTTCCGCAAGCAGTCCCTCACCAAGGCCGCAGTCACCGGCCTGATCGCCCTTGTCGCGGTACAGGCCATCGCACAGGCGAAGGCTCCCGACCCAAGCTTCACCCCGGACTTCACTCCAATCACCGCACTCGTCAATGATGCCGTGGCGGCGAAGAAGCTTCCCGGAGCGGTCGTCATCGTCGGGCACTCCGGCAAGAACGTCTTCGAACACGCCTACGGACAGCGGAAGCTGGACAACGAACCTGGCCTCGACGGCCTCCCCTCACCCGGTGAGCCCATGACCGAAGACACCCTCTTCGACATGGCCTCACTGTCGAAGTGCCTCTCGACCGCGACCTCCATCATGCAGCTCTACGAGCAGGGCAAGATTGGCCTCGACGATCCCATCCAGAAGTATCTCCCCGCCTTCAACCCCGACGGCGACGCCCAGCGCGCCAAGGTGACCATCCGCATGATGCTCACGCATTACTCCGGCGAAGCCCCCGACGTAGACCTGAAGGACGTCCCCTGGGGTCTCTCCGCGCCGGATAAAGCCGAAGGCATCCGCCGCGCCATGGCCACCCCGCTCAAGTCCGCGCCCGGCGAGACCTTCGTCTACTCCGACATCAATTTCATCACGCTAGGCGCCATCGTCGAAGCCGTCTCCGGCCAGACCCTCGACGCGTACGCGACCGAGCACATCTTTCTTCCCCTTGGCATGATCCACACCGGCTACCACCCCTTCGAAAAGACCTGCGGCCTGGCCAAAAAGGTCGGTGCCAACGTCGAAGTCGGCCCCAAGCCAATCGGCCGCATCCTCGTCAAGTGCCTCGCGGGCACATGGTCGCCTTACTCGCTCGACCCCACCACCGCCCCAACCGCGCATGACGATGAGTGGAACGCCGAACAGAATCCCGACTTCGACCACCTCCTCCGCGGCATGGTCCACGACCCTACAACGCGCCGCATGGGTGGAGTCGCCGGGCACGCCGGGGTCTTCTCAACCGCCGGGGACGTCGCCCTCTACGCCCAGGCCCTTCTCGACCGCCTCGCCGGACGCCCAAGCAACTTCCCCCTCAGGCAATCCACGCTGGAATTGATGACCACGCCGCAGCAGCCGAAGACCGCGCTCTCCGGCGCAACCATCTTTACCCAGGACCTCAAGACGACGAAGGGCGTCGCGACGCGAGGCTTCGGTTGGGACATCAACACCGCCTTCTCCCGCCCGCGCGGTGAGATCTTCCCCATCGGCAGCTTTGGCCACACCGGCTTCACCGGAACCACGCTCTGGATGGATCCTGGCTCCGACACCTACGTCGTCCTGCTCACGAACGCCGTACACCCCCGCCAGCATGGCTCGGTCTCCGTCCTGCGCGGGCAGGTCGCTACCGCCGCCGCGCTGGCGCTCGGTCTGCATGAAGAGATGGTTAAGGAGGCCAACACCCCGAACACCGCTTGCGACCCATCCCGAGGAATCATCACGCTCTGCGCGGATAACAGCAAAGTTGGCCTCTACCAGAGCCGCCAGCTTAGAAGCACGCTCTCGGATGCCTCTTCACAGCCCACCCTCACCGGTATCGACGTCCTCGAAAAGACCCACTACACAGCTCTCGCCGAAGCCGCGAAGCGTCACAACAACCGCCTCAATCTCGGCATCCTCACCAACGTCGCCGGACTCGACTCGATGGGCCAACGCACCATCGATGTCATCTCCAAGGAAGCCACGAAAGCCCTTCCCACGCTTCACCTCACGACGCTCTTCGCCGCCGAGCACGGCCTCTCCGCCAAGCAGGAGACGACCGCCATCAAGGCCGAGTTCGACTCCGCCACCAACCTCCCCATCACCAGCCTCTACGGCCCCAAACCCGGCGACCGCCGTCCCACTCACGCCCAACTCAAGGACCTCGACGCCGTCCTCATCGATCTTCAGGACGTCGGCAATCGCTTCTGGACCTTCGACACCGCGATGGCTTACTTCCTGGAAGCCTCCGCCGACGAACGCCGCGACTATAAGCACGAGCTCGAGATCATCGTCCTCGACCATCCAAACCCAAGCAGCGGCACCGACTTCGCCATCCAGGGACCAATCTCGGACACCGGTCGCCAGTCGTACGTCGACTACACGCCTCTCCCGGCGCGTCACGGCATGACCATCGGCGAACTCGCCCGCTTCTACAACGGTGAAGCCACCGCGACCGCCCATCCCACCGGGATCTTCGTCGAAAGCACATCAACGCCGAAGCCAGCACAAACGACCGGCAAGGGCCTCGGAGCTCACCTCACCGTCGTCCCTCTTGAGAACTGGACGCGCCCGCAATACCTCGACACCACCGGCATCCCGTGGACGCCGCCAAGCCCGAACCTCCGCTCACTGACCGCCGCCACCCTCTACCCTGGCGTCGGGCTTTTTGAAACGACCAACCTTTCGGTTGGTCGTGGGACGGACACCCCCTTCGAGCACTTCGGCGCACCCTACCTCAAGCCGGAAGACGTCCTCGCCTGCCTCACCCCGCGCAACATCCCCGGCATAACCTTCACCCCCACCACCCTTTCCATCATCGAAACACCCGACCATTACCCCTACCACGGCCAGACCATCCCCGGCCTCCACATCAACCTCACCGACCGATCCGTCCTCGATGTCGCCGAGATGGCGATGGAGATCATGACCTGCGTCCACAAGCTCTACCCCACGCAGTTCAACCTCGACCGCAGCATGCGCATCATCGCCAACGCCGACACCCTCGCCGCCCTCCAGCGCGGCGACGATCCGAAGGCCATCGCCGCCTCCTGGACGCCCTCCCTCGACGAGTTCCGCAAAAAGCGCGCCCCGTACCTGCTCTATCCAGACAACGCCCCACAAGCTATCCACTGATTTTCACCCGCCAGACACACAAATCCGTCAGAATACCTGTATGCCGCGCATCAATTTCCACCAGCAACTCGCCGCACTGAAAGACAAGCTCCTCGCCATGGCCGCTCTCTCGCAGCAGGCCCTTGAACTCTCGGTCGAGGCCTATGTCACGCGCGATGTTGCACTTGCGAGCCACGTCCTCGAAATCGAGAAGGCCATCAACGCCGCCGAGACCACGGTCGACGAGATGGCCTACGAGCTCCTTGCCAAAGAACAACCGATGGCGGTCGACCTCCGGTTCATCCTCTCCGTCATCAAGATCAACGGAGACCTCGAACGCATCGGCGACCAGGCCACCGGCATCGCCCGCCGCGCCATCAACCTCGACGTCAAACCGCGCATCCACCTCCCCATCGACATCAAGGACATGGGCGAAAAGGTCGGCGTCATGATCCGCCGCGCCGTCCAGGCTCTCCTGGAAGCCGACGCCAAGCTCGGCGAATCCGTCCTCGCCATGGACGACGAGATCGACCGCATGAACCGCGCCGTCCAGACCGAGTTGATTGACGTCATGCAGCAGACCCCCTCCTGCTCCGAGCAGGCGCTCAGCGCCATCATCATCTCGCGCAACCTCGAACGCGCCGCCGACCACGCCACCAACATCGCCGAAGACGTTATCTTCTGGGTCCGGGGATCGGATGTTCGCCACAAGCTCTCGCTCGTCGAAGCCGATTAAACAGGACGGGCATGGGGCGGAAGGCCTACCCGATTCTTGACGCCTCCCGCCCGTCAAATTAGCCTTGAAGATATGCCACAGGTCTCAAACGCGCCGCTCTGTTGTCGCCGCTGCCTCGCGCAAGCCTGAGCCCTCCGCGACCGAGTTCGCGACCAACGGCAAAAGCCTCCGCGCCCACTCTTCAGAGTGGGCTTCTTTCTTGCAATATCCAAAAAGGATTCGCACCCGATGCCCGACGCAACCACCCCCGTCCCCGCAGCCCCCGTCAAGGAAACCAAGGCCCAGAAGTCCGAGCGGCTGAAGCTCGCCAAGAACCCCTGGGACGCGTGGGACGAGGTACGCGAGTTCGCCAAGCAGGGACGTGACTCCGTTCTTCCCGAGTGGACCGGCCTCTACTTCAAGTGGTGGGGCGTCTACACCCAGGGCGACGGCCTCGGCGTCACCGGCGGCACAGCCGGCGAGGGCAAGGCGACCGAGTACTTCATGATGCGCATCGGCCTGCCCAACGGCATCCTTACCAGCGAGCAGCTTCGCGTCATCGCCCATCTGACCAAGAAGTACGCCCGCAACCTCTCCGACATCACCACCCGCCAGAACATCCAGCTTCACTGGCTCACGATCGGCGCGCTCGTCGACGTCACCGACGCCCTCACCGCCGTCGGTCTCTCGCCCAAGGGAGCCTGCGGCGACGTCGTCCGCAACGTCACCGGCTGCCCCATCGCCGGCATCGACCATCACGAGTTGCTCGACGGCAGCCCGCTCGCCCTCGAGATCGCCCACAAGCTCACCGCGAACCCCGAGTTCTATAACCTGCCGCGCAAGTTCAAGATCTGCGTCACCGGCTGCCCCCTGTGGTGCGCCTACCCCGAGATCAACGATGTCGCGCTCACCGCCATCAAACGCGAGGTGAACGGCCTCGAAGAGATCGGCTACACCCTCCGCGTCGGCGGCGGCCTCTCGACCGAGCCGCACATCTCCGTTCGCATCCCCGCGTTCATCCCGCAGGACAAGGCCTACGACGTCGTCGAAGCCGTGGTCCGCATCTTCCGCGAGCAGGACGTCCTCCGCGAGAACCGCACCCGCGCCCGCATCAAGTACCTCTTTATGCGCCACGGCTGGACCGCGGAGACCATGCTCGAGGCCATTGAAGCGAAACTCGGCTACAAGCTCGACCCTTCACCCGTCACCGAAGACATCATCCCTGACGACGTCTATCGCGACCACATCGGCATCACCCCGCAGAAGCAGCCCGGCCTCTCCGCCGTCGGCGCGAGTGTCCTGCGTGGACGCCTCTCCGGCGACCAGCTTGAGCGCCTCGCCGAGCTCTCCGAGAAGTACGGCGACGGAAGCCTTCGCGCGACCATCATGCAGAACATCCTGCTCGTGAACATCAAGAATGAGCACGTCCGCGAACTCGTCGAAGACTTGAAGGCCATCGACCTCCACGTCGAGGTCTCCCCCTTCTGGCGCGGAGCCATCGCCTGCACCGGCACCGAGTTCTGCAAGCTGGCCATCGCCGAGACCAAGGGTTTCTCGAAGTGGCTCGTCTCCGAGCTCGAAGACCGTCTCCCAGCCTTCGATCAACAGATCAAGCTGCATGTCACGGGCTGCACCAACTCCTGCGGCCAGCACTGGATCGCCGATATCGGCCTCGAGGGCAAGAAGCTCAAAAAGGATGGCAAGACAGTCGACGCCTTCTACTTCTGCGTCGGTGGTGCGGTGGGCAAGTATGCCCGCCCGGCTCGCCCACTCGGCTTCCGCGCCGCCGCCGAGGACTGCCCCGCCGCCATCGAACGCCTTCTGCGTGGATATCTCGCAGCCCGCGAACCCGAGGAAGACCTTCGCGCCTACTTCAACCGGACGGATGACGAACATCTCCGCGCGCAGTTGAACGGAACCTTCATCGACCCCGTGGAGCGCGATGCTCCGCCCGCCGGCGGGAGGCACGTCGCGGATGCGTAGGGTACGCTGAAACTTGCAGCAAAGGCCAACGTCACGGAGTTGCATTGTTGAGCGGTTTCATCTCTCCCAAGATCGTCAGCGCATTTCTTTTTTCGTGTGCCGCATTGTTCGGGATATCTCCCCCTGTCTCGGCCCAGAAGGGCTCTAGTCGCACGGAGCGGCGCATCAACCCGCAGGCCCCTCTGCAGGCGGAGCTCCTCGCGCCTCTGGACGCCTCGAAGCTTGCTGTGGGCTCGCCGGTGCTCGCGAAGAGCCGCTTCGACTGGAGTTATCCAGCCTGTCCCCTTCCATCCGGCGCCCTGATCACGGGACACATCTCCGCAATCCAGCAGCGGACGAAGCAGAACAAGGGCACAAGCTTCACAATTCTCTTCGACCACGCTAACTGCCACGGAAACGGACCGGCTGAGGTGCGTTTTCGCATTTTTGCAATGATCGGCGAGCAGAGAGTCGATGAAGGTTCGCCGTTGCTGGATCGTGCTGGGCTCTTCGGCTCAATCAGCCCACGAGCCCCACTGACCATGGGTGGCGGCCGAACTGCCCCAGCACCTCCTCCCTATGATCCCAGCCAGGACATGAGCCAGTCGAACCGCCGGAAGCGCGAACTGCCTACGGTAATCCTCGCCGGCATGGTCTTCGGGCTGGACAAGATCACCCTCGATCCGGGTGACGGTCAGGACGACGGCTCCGTCATCACCGATCCAAAGAACAACCTGCATATCGATGGAGCCACGCAACTCGTCCTGATGCCCGTACCGGCCGTCGTGCGCGCTGCACCGGAGATGATGGCCAAGGGCGCGGGGACGCCGGCTCCCACGAAGCTCACGCCGCCTCCCACCGTCGTGGTCGCTCCTGCGCTGCCGGACGAGACCGAGGTCTGCGCGGCGTCCTGCACGGTCGTGGCTCCGCCAGCCAGATCCGAGATTGCCAAGGCTGCGCTCATGTTCCCGGCTGGCACGCTCGGCTTCGTGCCACACGATCGCAGGGAGTACACGGCGTTCGACTACGAATCCACCCTCACCTTTATCGACGAGCACAACTTGCTCTTCACCTTCGACTCCCATAAGCTGCGCCAGCGCCTTCCGGCCGGCTTTCGCGGCGAGTCCATGCGCCAGATACGAGCCGTTCTGCTCGACCCGGCGACTCTGGCTGTAAAGAAGATTCGCGAGTGGCAGGTGCAGGGCGACGGCCGGTTCCTCTGGCGATCCGGTTCCAACGAGATTCTCGTCCACATCGGACATCAGCTTCGTCTGCTCGATGCCAACCTGGATACGATACGATCCATCGACGTACCGGGAGAGCTCGCCTTCGCAACTCTCTCTCCGCTCGGAGAACGCATCGCCATAGGAACGCTCCATGAGCGTTACACCCGCGAGAGCCACGATCAGCTCTACAACACACTTGGCTACGAACCCGAGGAAGACATAGACGTCCAGCTCTTCGACCGATCATTCACCCTCCTGCTCACGGCCCGGCAGACGACGTCGATCCCGATACCGGTTCTCTCGGACGACGGTGAAATTCGCGTGGTTCCAGCCGGCCACGACCGCTGGCGCATAACCGATTACCTGTGGGATCGCTCCGAACGGACGATCGCAACGACCACTTCGACCTGTCACCCCACAGTCTCAGCACCGCTTCCGGGATCGCTCTTCCTGAAGGGCTGCACCAGCCAGCCACTCCAGAACTGGTACCGGATGCTTCGCCTGGATGGGCACCCTATCCTCAAAGCGCGCGGCAGCTCGCAGGAGCTGGAGCAATCTTCGTCGAGCAGCAACGGGTCGCAGTTCGCCATCCGTGTCGTGCGAGCACTGCATTCGAAGGCGCGCGGAGACCGCTTCCACAAGGAAGACTTGCATGAGCAGGAGATCAGCATTTACCGCATCGCCGATGGAAAGCGCCTCTTTAATACGGTCGATCCGAGCGTGTCTCTCGCCGAGCAATCGTTCGCGCTCTCGCCAGATGGCCAACGGCTCGCGGTCCTGTCGAACGCCAACATCTCCCTCTACGCCACATCGTCAGATGTGCATTAGCGTGACTTTGCCATTGACCTCAGTCACGAACCGAGAGCACGACGCGGTCGGTGGCGTTTTCGTCAAACCCTGAGACCGCGTTGGCAAAGTACTTCAACGCCTGAAGAAGGTCGCCTTCATTCTGCGTCAGAAGCAGCGTATCCCTCCCACGAAAGACGACCTCAAGCCGTGTGGGCTCGCCAGGGTGCACGGTGATCGAGAACGTGAGTTCGAGCCGTACCGCCTCGATCGTTTCCCGCAGAAAACCGCGTACAGCCACTTCCGCGGGGCTGAGCTCGTTCATTGTGCTCTCTCGATGTGGGATAGTCATTTAGACCACATCGCACCGCTCTTTGCCCAATCGTTTTTTTCCTGATGTTTGATAAGAAAGTTCATAAGGGTGATACTCAGTCGAACTTTGTTGATGAAACTGTAGCTTACTGAAATAAAGATTTACAAAAGGCGAGGGTGCCGATCTGATCGAAAACCGTCATCTTCGTTACTTTTCCGTGCTCGCGCGCACGCTGCACATGACGCGGGCCGCTGAGCAACTACACGTCGCGCAGCCCGCGCTGACCCAGAACATCCAACATCTCGAGCAGGAGCTCGGAGCGACGCTGATCGCCCGCAACGGGCGCACCCTCCTCCTTACCGAGGCCGGCGCGGTCTTTCTCGCCGAGGCCGAACGCAGCCTGCACCAGTTCGAACTGGCGAAAAATGCCGCCCGCAAGGTCGCGCGGGGCGAAGCCGGCAATCTCTCGCTTGGCTTCAGCAGCGCAGCGGGAATTCGCGTCGTACCCCGGGTCGTCAAGAACTTCGGCGACCGCTACCCTGACATCCGCGTCCACCTGACCGAGATCGGTGCGGAAGCGCAGTTGCGCGCCCTACGGGACGGAAGCATCGATGTCGGCATTGGCTACGCGCAGTCGACACCAGAGTTCGAGACCTCCCGGCTTCCGGCCGAGTCCCTCTTCGCCGTTCTGCCCGAGAACCATCCTCTCGCGCGGAAAGAGGATCTCGACATCAGCGAACTCTCCCGGGAGGTCTTCGTCGTTCCCTCCCGCAAGGTCGCCACCACTCTGCGCGATGCGATCATGGCCGAGTGCGAGGACTCCGGCTTCCGGCCGCACCTGATTCAGGAGATCACGACGGCGCAGACCGCGCTCGGAATGGTCGCCGCAGGCGTAGGCATCTCCATCCTGCCGACGACGATCCGCACGCTCGAACACCCCGGCGTCGCCTTCATTCCTCTCAAGAACACTCGGCACGAGGTGCGCCTTGCCCTTCTGTGGCGGCGTGATCATCCCCCGGCTGCTCTCCGGAAGTTGTTGATGGTGCTGTAGATCGGGCTGTGACACAATCGCAGCATGAAGATCAAGGCGCTCTCCGCGCTCCTCGCTTTCTGCCTCTTCGTCTGTGCCGTCCAGGCTCAGAACCAGACCACCGACTATCCTCAGGGATCTGATTGGCCTACCGTGACTCGTCCGTCAGGATCCATCATCGCGGGCTCTTCGCATATCGATAGCGACGAATTCGCCGTCCCGCTGAGCCGCTTCTATCACAGCAAATTCGAGAAGACCGTCACCGCCACCGGTGCCGTCGACTACCTCGCCTACTCCGGCCCGCCGACCGTATCGACGCTTCAGAACTTCAATAACATCTCTGCCCAACTCACCGGCGAAGGCTATAAGCAGATCTTCACGTGCGCGAAAGCGGAGTGCAACGCCGCGGCCTTTGCCTATGCCCTTCGCGACCCACTCCTTTCCGCGCTCGGCGGGACGGGATATCACAACATCACGCTCGATAGCCTCGGCGCAGCCTCAGGAGACATCCGCTATGCCGCCTTCCAGAAAGGCAACGAGTATCTGTGCGTGATGACCGTGCTCAACCCCGGGCGACACTCCGGCGTTCTGCTCGTCAACGTGGGCGGCAGGAACCCCGTTCCGTCGAGCGGCACGACGAAGGCGAAGCCCACCAAGCCTACGGAGCCGGTGCCGGTTCGACCGAACCGCCCGTGAATGACAGCGCCCGGACAGTCCTCCTAGACGGCGCTGGAGATGAAGCGAGTGGCACCGTACCGTTCCCCTGTGCCAACCAGTTCCTCGACCGCCTCAACGGAACGAATGCCACCGCGTGCACCGACCGCCATGCAGTTCAACGCCGCGGCGGCGCAGGCGAAGTCAAGCTGGCGTCCAAGGTCCCACCCCTGCGTCAGCCCGTAGATGAAGCCGGCGTGGAAGATGTCTCCGGCACCAGTCGTATCGACGACCGGCACGCAGTAGGCGGGGGTGCTGTGGATCTCCTTGCCATCCCAGGCAACAACGCCGTCCGGCCCAAGTGTCGCCGCCGTCAACAGGCATCCGAACTTCCGCTGCATCTGCCGCAGCGCTCGCTCCACATCGTCCTCCTGCATCAGGCGGCAGGGAAAATCACGGCTCACGATCAGGTAGTCGATGTTCTGGATCAGCTCTTCCACACCCGGATAAAGCTCATCAAGATCCGCGATCACCGGGATCCCAGCGTCGCGAGCCCACCGGGCTGCGGTTGTCGCGGCGGCGGTATCATAGCCGTCCACGTGCAGCGCCTTCGCGTTCACGATCCAATCTCGCTGAAGATCGCTCGGCGCCAGCACGAGCCGTTCATCGCGGCGACAGAGCACCGTCCGCTCTCCTTCGCCATCCACCAGGATCAGCGACTGCGCGCTCGACCCGCCCGGAACCGTCGTGATGCGCGCGTCGACGCCAAGCCGCTCAAACTCATGCCGGTGCAGACGTGCTGCATCATCGTCTCCAAGCTTGCCAACGTACCGGGTCTTCATGCCCCAGTTCTGGCACGCGACGACCGTGGTCGCAACCTGCCCGCCCGGGTGTACCGTGGCGTTCCGATACTCTACCTTCGAACCGACTACAGGGTATTTCGTGAGCGGGATCACCGTGTCGGTGGCATTCAGTCCGACGCCGACCAGGTCGACCTGCGACAAATTCGTCATCTATTTACTGTAACGCTCTTCCCCGCTCGCGGACACATCCGGGCGCACCGCGGTGCTGCGTGCCTCACGCGAACGCTTGAACCCTCGTAAAATAATCCGATGGACCTGTTCCCGATCTTCCTCAAACTCTCGGCGCGCCCATGCATCGTCATCGGCGCGGGCAATCTTGCCGAGTCGAAGATCGAAAGCCTCCGCGCCGCTAACGCCCACGTCACCGTCATCGCGCCGAACGCCCGCGAGCGCATCCTCGCCATGGCTGAAGCGGGCGAGATTCACTACCACCCGCGTGAGTACGCCCAGGGCGACCTCGCCGGAAACTTTCTCGTCGTCGCCGCGACCGATAACCCCGCCGTCAACCGCGCCGTCTTCGCCGAAGCAGAGCAGAGCAACATCCTCTGCAACGCAGTCGACGACCCGCCGTTCTGCGACTTCTACTTCCCTTCCGTGGTCCGCCGCGGCGACCTCCAGATCGCCATTTCGACCGCCGGTGCCAGCCCGGCACTCGCCCAGCGGCTGCGCAAGGAGCTCAACGCGCAGCTTCCGCTCGATCTTGGCGACTGGCTCAACGATCTCGGCAACCTGCGCCGCGAAGTGGTCCAGGCCGAGCCTCTGAACGAGGAGCGCCGACTGCTCCTCCATCAACTCGCCCAGCGCGATGTCTGCGGCTTCGACGGCTGCCCCTCCCGCCAGATGGCCCGCGCCCACGCCCGCACTAATCCCATGCCGGCAGAGCCTGAGCTGTCGTGAACGGAAGCTCAGACCTTATCGCAAGAGCAGGAACCGTCTACCTCGCCGGAGCCGGCCCAGGCGACCCGTCTCTCCTGACCGTGCGCGCCTTGCGCCTCCTCGAAACGGCGAGCACGATCCTCCACGACGACCTCGTCTCGGAAGAGATCCTCGCGCTCGCCAACCCCGCCGCCGCACTCACCTCCGTCGGCAAGCGCTGCGGAAAGCCGCGTGTCACCCAGCCAGAGATCCACGCCATGATGATCGCCGCCGCACGCGCCGGAGAGTCCGTTCTGCGTCTGAAATCCGGCGACCCCCTCGTCTTCGGCCGCGCCGGCGAAGAGCTCGAGGCTCTCCGCGCCGCCGCCGTCCCCGTAGAAATAGTCCCGGGCATCACCAGCGCCTTCTCTGCCGCCGCTGCTCTCGGCACACCGCTCACCGACCGCGCCGCCGCCAGCCGCCTTATTCTCGCCACGGGCCACCACAGCGCGGCCAAGACCGACGCTACGCCTATCTGGTCCGGATCCCTGCCCCACGACTCCACGCTCGCCCTCTACATGCCCGGCCGCCACTTCCGCGCGCTCGCCGATGACCTCATTGCATCCGGCATCGCTGCCGACACGCCTGTCGCCGCCATCTCGCGTGTCTCGACACCCCATCAGCAGACCCACACCACCACGCTCGCCGACCTGCAAGACGAGCACGTCGGTGCCGCGCCGGTGCTTCTCCTCATCGGCCACGCCATCCGCATCCACCCTTGAAAAGAACGCTATGCCTTTCGTTCACCCCACCAAAAGCAGTGCAAATCCCACGTTTCGCAGCGCAAACGGACGCATAGCCTGAATGAGTTGCAGCCGTCGAGGAATCAGAAACATGGAAACCGTCGAGCAAGCCAGTTCTGAACATCCCGTAAGAATCTTCGAACCGGCAGAGGCCAGCGCCACCGACCCCATCGCGCTCTTTCGTCAGTGGCTCGACGCAGCCAGCAAGACCGAACCGAATGACCCCAACGCCATGGCCATAGCGACCTCGACGCTCAGTGGCCACCCAAGCGTTCGCATGGTGCTGATGAAGCGCCTTGATGAACGAGGCTTCTCCTTCTACACCAATGCCGAGAGCCGCAAGGGCGAGGAACTTGAGGCGAATCCAAACGCCTCGCTCTGCTTTCACTGGAAGACGCAGCGGCGCCAGGTCCGTATCGACGGCCCGGTCGAGATGCTCTCGCCCGAAGACTCGGACGAGTACTTCCACAGCCGCTCCCGCCGAAGCCAGATTGGCGCCGTCGCCTCCAACCAGAGCCACCCACTGGCCAGTCGTCAGCACCTCGAACGCGAAGCCGAGGCGCTCGCCGCCCGTTTCCCAGAGATCATCCCGCGTCCGGACTACTGGCGCGGATTCGTCGTGCAGCCAAGCGCCATCGAGTTCTGGCAGGACGGCCCTGACCGCCTGCACGACCGCATGCTTTACACCCGCACCGCCGGCGGCTGGACTCGCACCCGCCTCTACCCTTAGCAGGTTGGCCATAGTCCATTCGCCGGTGCTATCCTCCTCCCCATGATTCGCACGAAGCTTCTCGTCGCTGCCTCTATCCTTCTTCCTGCCTGCATGATTGCCCAGACTGCCTCCAAGCCCCTCCTCCTCGTTGCGAATCAGAAAGATCACAGCCTGAGCCTCATCGACGTCGCGACGAATCAGCAGGTCGCCGCTGTGGACGTCGGCGGCGTCACCGGCCACGAAGTTGCCGCCAGCCCCGACGGCCGCACCGCCTTCGTCCCGATCTACGGCAACTCCGGCGTAGGCAAGGCGGGCACTGACGGCCAGAGCATCGCGGTCATCGACCTCGCCTCGCGCAAGATCGTCCACACCATCGACTTCCCCCACGGTGTCCGTCCACATCTGCCCGTCTTCGATCCCACCGGCAAGATCCTCTATGTCACCACCGAGCTCGACCAGGCCATCACCGCCTTTGATCCAAAGACCTACAAGACGCTCTTCACCATCCCGACCACGCAGAACGAGTCGCACATGTTCGTCGTGAGCAAGGATGGCAAGCGCGCCTACACCGCGAACGTAGGCCCCGGCAATGTCTCTGTCCTCGATCTCGTCTCACACAAGACCATCACCGTCATTCCCATCTCGGGCAACACGCAGCGTATCTCCATCTCACGCGATGGAAGCATGGTCTTCACCTCCGACCAGACCAAGCCGCAACTCGCCGTCATCGACACCGCGACCAACAGGATCAAGACCTGGATTCCGATGCCGGCCACCGGCTATGGCAGCGCCTCGACCAAAGACGGCCGCTTCCTGATCATCGCCCTGCGCGATCCGAAACAAGTCGCCATCATCGATCTGCAAGCCATGAAAGTCGTCAAGACGCTCGACATGCCAGGCCTGCCGGTGGAGGTCCTCGTCCGCCCCGACGGCAAGTTCGCCTACGTCTCCTGTAACAAAAAGGTGGCCATCATCGACACGGCAACCATGCAGGTCAGCGGCACGATCGAAGCTGGCGCCGGCGCCGACGGCCTCTCCTGGGCCGAATAACAGCTACTTCACGGCACCCTGCTTTGTGCTCGCCACCCACAGCAGCCCATCCTCGAAGAGCTGATTCTGCACATCGCTGGTGAGCACGCGGTCGCCGTGTCCCATGTTCATGTAGAGCATCCGGTACTTCTGGTTCGTCCATACCACCGGCAGATCCCCACCCGCCAGCACATCCTTCAGGCCGATAGGATAGTTCGAAGGCGCGAGCGTCATCAGCACCTTCACGTCCTTGTTCTCGCGGGGCGACGGCTTCCAGATATACCACTCGTTCGACGGAGACACGAAGCTCTGCGGCATGCGCTTGACGACAGGATGCGCCGGATCGTCGATAGTGAGCTTCGCGGGGAGCGGAGGCCATTCGTTCCCGTAAAACACCCCGCCACCCAGGAAGTCGACAAACCACGGCCAGTGCGTGCCGCTGTCGTTGTAAGCAGCGATATGGAAGCCAAGCCACCCGCCGCCGTGAGTCATGTACTGCTCGAACGCCGCTTTCTGTTGCGCGGTGTGCGGAAAGTCATCCAGCCACATCACCACCTGGTACTTCGCCAGGTTCTCCGCGTTCATATCGTCCCAGCTCACGGTGGACGCGAACTCGAAGTGATCCCGCTGCGCCACACCCGAGAAAAACTGGATCGCCTGGTGCGCGAAATCGACATGGTCGTGCTCGACCTTATCGGAGTAGAAAGCAAGCACATGAAGCGTAGCAGGCTGCTGCGTCCGCGCCACACCGCAAGCCATCAACGCGCAGAGGAATAAGAGGAGGCGCTTCATTTGCCCGCCGCCCACACGATCGAGTTATGAAAGAGGGTGGTGAACGCCTTGTCCTCGAGCAGCTCCGGATGATGCCCCATGAAGAGGTACACGTTCCTCGCCTTCACATGCTCGTTCGTCCAGATCACCGGATGATCCCCCATCTTGATATCGCTTGAGGGCTTATAAGTGTTCTCATCCACACTGGCAAGCACGCGCACGTTCGGTCGCGGCGACCGGCTCCACGTATACCACTCCTCCTGCTTGATCGTGAACGAACCCGGGATGTTCCGCATCACCGGATGGTTCGGAGCCTCGACCGTAACAACCCCATCCGCAAAGGTGGGAATGTACTTCGTGAAGCGGATCTCTCCCATGAACTCCGAAAACCACGGCCACATCTGCGTCCCATCGAATTCACCTAGCAACGTCGCATGATGAAACCCGACCCATCCAATCGTTCCATTCTCAATCGCGTCGTGGAATGCGCTCATCGCCGTGGGCGTCCAGTTATACGGGGGATAGTTCAACTGGAGAAATACCTTGTACTGCGAAAGGTACGCCGCATCGATCTTCTGCGTGTCTTCGATGTAGTCGATCGTGAATCCATCGACGGTTGCTTCATGAGCGAGCCATATCTTTGCCGCATCGACGAAAGGCTTATGAATCCCACCCGTCTCCGCGATAGCAAGCACCTTGTAAGTCGGCGCGACCGGCGGCTTCGCCTGCCCGAAGATCCTTCCAGCACAGCCAATCACAAGCAGCATCGCGGCAAGATACGAAGGAAGAAAGCGTCCATTCAGAGGCATCGTCAAAGTCCTGTCTCGGGAATTCGGTACTATTCTAGGTGTCTGCGTGAAGAAGATATGAGGTAAGGTATGACATTCGTATTCGGCAGGCCCGGCGCCACTAACAAACGTTTCTTTAGAAAGTCTACTTTACCCCATGCCCCGCGTCTCGCCGTATTCGCATTCTTCTTGAGTTACGCGGCGCTAGGAGCACAAACGCCCGAGGCCGTCGCCACCCTCGTCAATCGCACGGGAATCGTCCTCAGCGAGAGCACAGGCAAGGTCTACGCCGTCGACCGCTCGCACGATTCAGTCGCCGTCATCGACGAGAGCGGAGCCACAAAAACCATCAAGGTCGGCGTCGGCCCCGAGGCGCTCGCGATGAACAACCGCACCGGCATGCTCTACGTGGCGAACTCCGGAGACAAAACCGTCTCGGTCATCGACAGCAGGACCGACGCCATCGTCGCCACCATCCCCACGCCCGCCCGCGCCTACGCCATCGCGTCGGACGACACCGCGAACAAGGTGTACGTCTCACTCACCTTCAGCAACCTCCTCACCGTCATAGACGGCAAGACCAACACGGCATCCGATATCAAGACGGGTTCAGCCGACGCCATCCTCGTCGATGCGAAGCGCAAGCAGATCTACCTGCTCGGATACGAGAGCGATGCCCTCACTGTCGTCAACACCGAGACGCAGGCAATCAGCAAGCTTCCTGCAGGCGCACTCCATCTCTGGGGTCTGGCGCAGTCCGAGCGCACTCTCTTCGTCTCGCATATCCAGGATTCCTCCATCGCCGCGATCGACGTGGAAACAAAGTCCATCCGCAAGATCGACACCGGCGCGATGCCGAGCGCCATCGCCGTCGACTCCACCACCGGCAACGTCTTCGTCGCGAACTACGGCGACGGCTCTGTCACCATCATCGACGGAGGCATCGGCAAGGTTCTCGCCACCATCACCGTCGGCGAACATCCGCAGGCCATCGCTATCGACGCAAGCCGTGGTGTCGCCTACGTCGCCAATGCCGCCGACAACACCGTCACGCTGATCGACGAAGCCACCCGCCGCGCCATCAAGACGGTCAAGGCCGGCGACCACCCTTACGCGCTCGTCGTCGACCCGAAGACCCATACCGCCTACGCCGCCAACCTCGGCAGCACGGCCTTCACCGTGCTCGGAAACTAAGCGTTCGTCTCTTCAGCCACCGAAAGCTCAACGCCCTTCGCCTCGGAGCCCGACGCCGTCACCGCGGCCACCACGACCGCCACAACAAGCACGGTTCCCGAGAGCACAGGCCCAAGCATGCCACCCGCAAAACGCTGCGCCAGCCCTGCCTGAAACACCCCGTTACGCGACGACAAGAGATTCCCAAGCTGATACGCGAATCCCGGAAAGACCGCACGCACCGGCCCCGGCGAAAGCTCGTTCAGGTGCGCCGGAATCACGCCCCACGCTCCCTGCACCATCAACTGCATCATGAAGCCACCAGCCGCCATCGCCACCACCCCATGGGACCACGCCCACAGCGGAATCATCGGAATCGCCAGCAGGGACGAAACGACAATCGCCTTCCTCCTCCCAAAGCGCTCCGAGAGCGAACCGCACACGATCCCCCCGCATAGAGCCCCAAGGCTCCCGACGACAATCACCAGACCAACCATCCCCGACGACAGCCCACGATCCTTCTCGAGGAACGTAGGATACAGATCCTGCGTGCCATGGCTGAAACTCGTGAACGCCGTCATCAGCACAACCAGAAAGAGAAAGCTCGGGAGATAGGTCACCAGCTTGCCCCACTCGAACCCGACATGCGGATTGCGCGTCTTTTCCGCCTTCGCCTCAAGCCACGTCGGCGACTCCTCCACCTTGAACCGCAGGTAGAAGGCAAGCAGGGCCGGCGACGCCCCGATCATGAACAATACACGCCACGGCGTCCATATCCCCGTCCCATGCAGGTGTGAAAAGAGAAGCCCATAGGTCGCCGCCGCCAGCAGGTTGCCGACGACATACCCTTCCTGTAGCACTCCTGAAAAGAACCCGCGCCCGCGCGCCGGTAGCGTCTCAAACGCAAGCGCCGCGCCGACGCCCCACTCCCCGCCCATCGCGACTCCGAACAAAGCCCGGCACACCAGAAATAAAGGAAGAGTAGGCGCAATCGCCGACGCAAGTTCGAACACCGAAAACGCGATGATATTCACCATCAGCGTTGGCCGTCTGCCCCAACGCTCCGCCATCAGGCCGAAGAGAAAAGCCCCCACTGGCCGCATCGCAAGCGTCCAGAAGATCGCCTCCGCCACCTGCTTGATGCCCACGTGGAAGTCCGTCGCGATCGCCTTCAGACACACCGTCAACAGGAAGAAATCGAACGCATCGAGCGTCCATCCAAGAAAGCACGCGAAGAACGTGCTCCGCTGTGTCTTCGTCAATCCACGCCACTCCGCGAGCATGCCCATAGGTTCGCCCATCCTAGCATTTGCCAGGAGCGTTTCGCGGGATTGTCATCGGGAGGAATCGAACAGCTCAGCCCCGCGGCGACGCGGTGGCCTGCTTGAAAAGCAACCTACTCCGTTACATCTTCGAACGCAGCGGCGTGGCCTGTGCGACGGGGAGCACATCCGGGTCAGCCGTGTACTTCTTCAGCAACTGGTGATGCAGGCAGTAAAGCGCGAGCTCAAGCCGGTCGGAGACCCCAAGCTTGTCATATACCTTGCGCAGGTAATTCTTGATGACCTGCTCCGTCGTCCCGATCTGGTAGGCGATTTCCTTGTTACGCATGCCGCGCGTGATGCAACTGATAATCGCCAGTTCCTTCTTCGAGAGCTTCGGCTGTGTCTTCGGTCCGGTCAGCGAGGTCGCCTGTGCACGGTACGCATCGATCACCCAGCTAACCGACTGGTTGTCGATCCACGTCTCGCCCGCGGCGATCTTCCGCACGCACTTGATCAGCAGGTCCGGCGTGATCGACCGTGGAACCACTCCGCGCACGCCGCGGCGGTAGAGTTCTACCGTGTTTGCCTCGTCCGTCTCCACCACCTGCACAATCAGTTTCGCGTCGGGAGCCGTCCGGACGAGCTCCGGAATCGCGTCCGTCGTCCCTGCAATCAGTTGCCCTTCGAGAACAACCACATCCGTGGGGTAGCGCTGCAACGCTAGGTAAAGGTTCGCTAACGACTCGGCCTGGGCGACGACGCGAATGTCGTCCTCCACCGCGAATACCTTCCGCATGCCAACGCGATAGATGGCCTGAGAATCTGCAAGAATAACCCGGATCCCAAGCTGTTTCGATGCTTCTTCAGCCATTTCTTGAGATTCCAGAGTCTGCCCCCCCGTTTCCGACATAATATCCCTAGCCTCCGAGTACATATTCGTCAATCACTGCTGCGGCGAGGTCATCCGTCAACCGTCTCTGATGACGTACGATGCGTCCAACACAATGGATGATGAGATCTCTTGCGTTGCCCATGATAGCTGCCGGCATCGTCATTGTGAATTCGATCCGGCTGTCAACCTCGGGCAGCCTGTCACCACTGAACAGAAGTCCGTTCGCCGAAATATCTTCGGTCATCGCCTCACACCGGCCGTGTTCGGTCTCGAGCCAGATTCCCATGCGAATGGGAAACCGGACGGCGGAGCGCACCGGCGTATCGGTCATCAACTTCTGCCAGTCTGTTACCAAGATGCATCCTCCAGCCGCGTTGCGTTATAAACCTTTATGCCGGGTAAAGCGCTGCCGACCCGCCAATCCATTCCTGGTCCCGATTGTGATCAACGCCCATCATCAATCCGCGTCCCATTCGTACCAGGCTGATCACCGGTTCCATCCTTCCGCCTTCCGGCCACAGATACATCACCCGGATCTCCGCCTGGGTCATCCCGTGCGGAGTTTCGATCACAGGTTGAAAATGTACTCTTTCCTGTAACAAATACAAACTTCTCTCTTCAACCGGGATCGCTTCCAGCTCTGCGTCCGTTGGGGCGAACTGGATCCCCTTCCCGGCAAAGGAGTACAAAGGCTTCAACAGCACTTCATTTCGATCCGAGGGCAGCTTCGTTCTGCCCTTTCCATCAAACCAGTCGTTCAAAAATACCGCTGCCGGCACCGATGCGTGGTCGAGATACGGAAGCGAGAACTTGCTGATCCGAAAAAACCAGTTCGGATGCCCGGCCCACTCCACATCCAGATCGTCGCAGTACCGAAAAGCCAGCTCGATCCCCTTGCGCTCGATCTCATCGACGATTGCCCGGTTGAATACCCTGTGTATATCGACCAGTTCGCCTGAATCGTTCAGGTAAAAAAGCTTGCGGCCAACCTTTTCCAGTTTCGCTACATCCACGGTCACAATTCCAAGCCGCTCTTCGTACACCTTGAAGTCTGGAAGCGTCTTTTGATGCTCCGGCTCAACCTCAGCCAGGACAACGTGCTTCGGGTCATGCTTCCCAACGATCACCCGGCGCAGCAGCTCCCAATAACTCGCCTCATCGTGCCCGCCAAGATGCCACCGAAGTTCCTTGGGCAAATCGAAGACCGAACAATACTCCCGCGAAAGGACGTCCTGATAGCCGAAGACCGAAGGGAACGCCTGCATCTCCACTAGCTTCGGCTTCAGCGACCCATCCGCCGCCCGCACCAGGCCGAAGTCGACCGTCATGAACTCCGGCCACGGAGTCTCTCGCGGAACCCGGTACTCGGCCGGAATCGATCCCGACGATATCCTCATGTACTCCGGGTTCTCAACAAGTTGTCGCGTCAGCTCGATCCCCACCTCTGCCAACTCGTCGAGCATTTCCTTGGGAAAGAAGGCTGGGGTCTCGCACACACGAAACTGAACCTGCGTACGCGCCGCCGCGTCGAGCCGCTTCTGCAGCTCAACATACTTCGCCGCGGTAAAGTCTTTGTTGAAATCCCCACGAAACGGCTGAAGCATTGAACCCCGCCCGGTCTACTCGACCTCGATCAAAAACTCGCCGTCCCGCATAATCTGCTCCTCACCGTCGGCGTCCCCGAGCCAGATGTTGAACCCGAGCCCCACCACATCAATGTGCGTCGACGACTTCCACGGCGCACCCGTATGCGCTCCGTACGGATCGCCAAACGCGATATGCACCCCGGGAAACTTCTCATCCTGCAGAATGTTCCCGATCACCCGTTCCACCCCGATGTTCGTCCCAATGGCAAACTCGCCCACCCGGTCCGAGTTCGCATCCGTATGCGTGTACGCCCAGAAGTCCCGCTCCAGATCCTTGTTCGCGCTCGAAACCTTCGTGATCCGGTTTGCCTCGATATTGATCGTCAGCGGGGTTTCCCGGAGAATTCCATAGCGTGCGCAAAGGAAGTCCCCCACCACGCCATCAACCACAAACACCCCGTTTACCTCGCCGGGAGCCGTAAAGCACTCGCCACCCGGAAGGTTCCCCCACTTCTCCGGGCTGATGATCCCCGAAGTCTTGAACCAGCGGTAATCCGGCGAAAGCTCCGCATGAATATCCGTGCCCGCATCGGTCGTGGCCCGAACGTACGTGGCCTTGCGAACCTTATCCAAAACCGCCTGGCTCAGCTTGTCGACCAGCGTGAAGTCCGCCCGCATGCCTTGCACCATGATCTCGCCCGAGATGTTCACCATGTGGGCGTGGCGCATCCTCCGCCGGTTCACGACGTCGGTCATCTCCATGCGGCTACGCAGCTCATTCTGCTGCACTTCCACTGCGAAGATGCTGACCTGCGAACTCTCCATATCTTCCAGAATGATCTTCGGCATGCCGTCCAGAGGACGCAACGCGACCTCTTCCAGCACGAACCCGTTCCAGGTGCAGCCGATCTTGTCCAACTCATGCGCAATCGAAGCCGCCACCGCGATGCAGCTCCGGTCCGTGATGAGGGTTACCTTCTCTTCAGGCTGAATCCGCAAACAGGTGGTCGCCGCATTCCGCGCGCCGGCACTGTACTCCGCCGGAAAGGGAACTTCCCGCAACGCGTGCCCATCGACTGCAACCGTAGAATTCATCCGATTTTCCATTGCCCCAGCGATCATGTGTGTAGAATACCGCGTTCGCCAGTCCAGCGTGTATTACCCACGGCTGCCGATCGATACGACTAAAGATCAGCCCGGGTTTCACTCGCCATAAAGTCCACGACCTGCTTCAGATCGCCCGTCTCCTCGTACACCTTCAACTGCCGATCGGCTCCCGATCCGTTCTCCATCATGGTGTAGATGTATTCAATCTCCTTGCGGCTACCCAGCTCGTCCAATTGATCGTCGATAAATGCAAGATATTCGTGGATCAGTTCCCGAACCGGAACCTCGCACTGCTTGCCGAAGTCGATCATCTTGCCGTCTAGCCCGTACCGCACCGCCCGGAACTTGTTCTCCATCAGCAGCGCCCTGGAATACTGCCGATAGTCCTGATTGCAGGAGTGCAGCTTCCAGAGCTTCGCCGCCGTCGCCTGGATCAGCGCCGCGATCGCGATCGACTCCTGCGCCCTCATCGGGATATCGCACACCCGCACCTCGACCGTGTTGAAGAATGGATGCGGCCGCACATCCCACCAGATCTTCTTCGCGTTGTCGATGCAGTTCGTCTTGATCAGCAGGTTGATGTAATTCTCGAACTCCGAATAGCTCCCGAACGTGTCCGGAAGATTCGTTCTGGGAAAGTTCTCGAAGACCTTCGCCCGGTAGCTCTTGTACCCCGTCTTCATCCCCTGCCAGAAGGGTGAATTGGTCGAAAGCGCCAGGATATGGGGCAGAAAGTAGCGGATCGAGTTCATGATCCGGATCGCCGCCTCCCGATCCTCAATCCCCACATGCACATGCAGCCCGAAGATCAGGTTCGCCCGCGCCACAAGCTGCAGATCCTCGACCACCTGCGCATACCGTGGATCGGGATAGATCTTCTGCTCCCGCCAGTCGCCAAAGGGATGCGTCGCCCCCGCCACCAGCACCAACCCGTTCTCCTCCGCCAGCCGGATCATGTTCCGCCGCAGGTCGAACAGGTCTTCCTTGGCCTCGGTGATGTTCCGGCAGACTCGCGTTCCAACCTCGATGACGGACTGGTGCATCTCCGCCTTCACCCGTTCCTCGAGTCGGATCTTCCCCTGCTCCAGCATCTCGGTCGAAACATGCGACCGTAGATCCCGCGTCTCGGGG
Source organism: Granulicella sibirica (assembly GCF_004115155.1). Classification (NCBI taxonomy): domain Bacteria; kingdom Pseudomonadati; phylum Acidobacteriota; class Terriglobia; order Terriglobales; family Acidobacteriaceae; genus Granulicella; species Granulicella sibirica. The sequence continues at coordinate 614,990 of NZ_RDSM01000003.1, read as the reverse complement.
TCGATCGTCTGGTACTCCTCTTCAATCCCCAACGTAAACGAAGGCCGCATCGTCTCTCCTGGCAGTTGCCGTTGCTTTTCTGGTTGTCATTCCCGAAGGGAATCTGCGTTTGCCTTTGGCCTTGCCTGTCTTACACCGCCACCCTAACCCAAGCCGTGCCTGGAACGCCAGCCATCAATCACAAACCACCGCCATCCCCGGATCCTCCACAAACCGAAACATCAATTCCAACTGCGATGCCGTAACCCGGTCGACAGATAGCTCAGCCCCCAAAGCCTCGGCCAAAGTAAACCACCGCGCTCCACCCGTCTCCGCCGTCTCCTGCAGCAACTCCCCGCCCACCATCTCGCACCGGATAAACGCCTTGTAGATATACCAGGGCTGCGCCGGATGCTCATGCTTCCGCTTATCCAGCAGCGCCAGCAGCCTCACCGCCTTCACGATCAGCCCCGTCTCTTCAAGCGCCTCTTTCTCCGCCGTCTCAAAAGGCGTATACCCCACATCCGCCCACCCGCCCGGCAGCGTCCACCGCCCGCCGTCGTTCGTCTCCCGCACCATCAGAATCTCGGAGTCGCCGCGAAAGATCACCGCCCGAATATCCACCTTCGGCGTTTGATAACCGGTCTCACTCGCAAACACCTGAACAATCTTCTCGTAAGGCTCGTCGGTGATCTCCCCTAGTAGCCTCACGCTCAGCCCACGAATCTCCTCGTACCGCTCAAGATCGAACGCATTCGTCGAGTAAGCCAGCCCAGCCTGCGCGAGAGCCTGAAGACGTTGAGTGAGCACAAGCAGTTCCGCCGCTTCCATGCACGACCGACCAATCAAGACGGCGGCGTCAGAGCGCCTCTGACGACCGCCTCGTTAAGGGCGCGGCTGTGGCCGTGCCGGATTCAAGCGAAATGGGCTTCATCCTTAAGGTGCGAGCTAGTCTTTTTCCGCCGCCGTCTTCTTACTGGCCGCTTTTTTCGCTGCCGTCTTCTTCGCCGGAGCCTTCTTAGCAGCCGCCTTCACCGGAGCCGCCTTAGCAGCAATCGTCCCACCCGTCAGCAACGACCCCCACCGCATCTCATGAAGATCCGGCGTTCCAGCCTGCGCCTTCTCGACCGCCAGCCGCCCTACCGCCTCCACGATCCACCGGAAGTTCTCCTCGCCAACCGAATAGAAGTCCGCATCCGGAGCCGGATTCATGAAGTCGATCGCATACGGAACACCATCCTCAACCGCGAACTCGACCGTATTCAGGTCATACCCAAGCGCCCGGCAAAGCGTGAGCGCGTCCTTCTCGACCCGCTCCAAGAGCCCAGGGGCGTATGTCTGCGGCTCCAGCACATAGCGCTCCGCATGCGGACGGCGCGGATCGTACGCCATGATCTTCACCTTCGACTGTCCCACCACGTAGCAACGAAAGTACTCCTGAAACTTCACCGCCGCCTGCAGCGTCATCGCCAGGTCGCGGCTCTGGTCGTACGCATTAAAGAACTCCTCCGGGTTGTGAACATGAAACACGTCCCGCCATCCACCCCCGTCATGCGGCTTCAGGAACGCCGGAAACTGCACATAGTCGAAGATCTTCTGCCAGTTCAGCGGGAATTCGAGGTTCCGCAGCGACTGCGCGTTGATGTTCGGCGGAAAGTACTTGTGCGGCAGAAGAACCGTCCGCGGCACAGCAACACCCAGCTTCGTCGCCAGCGCGTAGTTAAAGAACTTATCGTCCGCCGACCACCAGAACGGATTGTTGATCACCTGCGTCCCGGTCAGCGCCGCGTTCTTCAGGAACGACCGGTAGAACGGCATGTCGTGCGAGATGCGATCCACGATCACCGAGTATCCCGACGGCACCGCCATCTCCACTCCGCCGACCTGCACGAACTCCGCGGTGATCCCTTCCAGGTTCAGCGAATTGATGTGCTCGACCAAAGCACCCGGGAACGTATTCTCCACACCAAATAGAACGCCAATCTTCTTCATCGATCCTCCAACAGGGTTCTCGTGCCGCCAGGGTTCCGAACCACCAGGCCTTACAGGTAAGCCCGCATCATCTGCTGCCACCAGGGCCAATCATGCCCGGTGTTATCGCCCCATACATCCAGCCGGCACGGAATTCCCTTATCCCGGAGAATCCGGCCCATCTCTTCATTCGACGCCCAGCACTGGTCATGGACCCCCGTCGCCAGAATGTACGTGTTCCCCCGGTACCGGTCGAAGTACCACCCGTCATGCTGGTTCGGAATGTAGTGCGTTGGCGTCTGCATGTAGACATCGTTGTTATAGAAGCCGCCCAGGAAGAACGTCATGTCGAACATACCGCTCATCGACAAACAGGCCGTGAAGATGTCGGGATGGCGCAGCGCGAAGTTCAGTGCGTGATACCCGCCAAAGCTGCACCCCAGCGTTGCGATCTGCGGGTTCCAGTTCTCCCCGCGCACAAATGGAATCGCCTCATGAATGATGTAGTTCTCATATTGAACCTGCCGCGCGATCCGCCAGTCCGGTCCAACGCCCCGGTTGTACCAGCTCTCCGAGTCGACCGAATCCACGCAGAAGAGCTGAATCTCTCCCCGGTCGATTTTGTCCGCGATCGTCCCCACCATGTTGCGGTCTTCAAACTCGTAAAACCGAGCCTGCGAGGTCGGAAAAACCACGATGGGAAGCCCCGCGTGCCCAAAGACCAGAAGCTCCATATCGCGCCCCAGTGAAGGGGAAAACCACTTCCTGTAATCGCGTCGCATTCGCCCCCTCTGCTAGTCTGATGAAGCCATCCTAGCGCACCGGAGTTCAGTTCTGAAATCGCACCGATCCAAGCCGGATCAACCACATACCTTACCGGCTTCCCCCCTCACCCCCTCCGACGTCGCTCCCGCAGCCCCCCGCCCCGGCCCCACCTTCACCCTAATGGAAGCCCCCGAATCCGACTTCGACGGCGAACCTGACCTAAAACCCGCCCTCCAGAACTGGAGCTTTCACTCGAACTTCCTTCCGATCCCTGAAGAGCGCATTCTCACCGTCCACCTGCCCCCGCAGTACGACGAAGACCCCACCCGCCGCTTCCCCGTCTTCTATCTCCACGACGGCCAGAACCTCTTCGATCCCCGCCTCTCCTACGTTCCCGGGCGCACCTGGCAGGCCGACGCGACCGCCGACCGCCTCTCCCTCGCCGGCGAGTGCGAGCCTGTCATCCTCGTCGGCATCGCCAACGCCGGTCTCCGCCGCATGGCCGAGTACACCCCCACCCGCGACGCCCGCATGGCTGGCGGGGAAGGGCATACCTACGGCCGCGTCCTCATGAAAGAGATCAAGCCCTTCATCGACCGCACCTACCGCACCCAGCCCTCAGCTGCGACGACCGGCCTCGGCGGATCGTCCCTGGGCGGACTCATCAGTCTTTACCTCGGCCTCCAACACCCCAGGATCTTCGGCAAGCTCGCAGTCATGAGCCCCTCTATCTGGTGGGACCACCGCAGCATCCTTACCTTCGTCGGCTCCGCCATCCCCAAGCCCGCGCTCCGTATCTGGCTCGACATGGGCACCGCCGAAGGCCTCCGCCACCTCCGCGACACCGATCTCCTCCACAACCGCCTCGTCAAACTAGGCTGGCGCGACAACGTCGACCTTGCCTACCAGCGCGTCTCCGGAGCGGTCCACGACGAGCTCGCGTGGGCCGCCCGTTTCCCCGACGTCCTCCGCTTTCTCTTCCCTCCCCGATAAGACCTGTTTTTCGAGCGAGATAGCCTCACCACGCACGTCTCGCGCCAAGTCGCCAAAGCGACAGTCAGGGAGGCTCAGACTATGTATGGTGAGCTTTGAGGTGCGAAAGATGACTACCTCATTCCCTGCACTGGGCTCCTCCGTCGTCATGTACGCAAGGATCTCACTCTTCTCAACACCCGGGCATGGATTCTCCGCAGTGAGAGCTTCCTCGTTCAATGCGCCTCCGAGTACGCCGCAGCCGAAGAACTCATCTTCGAGAACCGCGGTGATGTCGTGGTCCTGTGCCACAGAGTCTTATCCGCCGACCGCGAAAGCCTCCGGAGTGCCCTCCGGGAAATCCGTCCGCTCATCAAGTGTCTTCTCCTCATCGCCTCGGTCGCCATCCACGACCTGACGCCGAACGAACTCTCCATCGAGACCATTAACGGTCCAACCGCACTCATCATCGCGCTGAACCAGATGACCGGTCGACACGGAACACTCGAGTCAGGTCAGCCGAGACTAAGCAGCTTTCGCCGCGGGTAGCTCGAACTCACGGTCGAAAAATCGCTGTTCTGGTTTGCGCAATCGCCAAAACTCGGCGATACTTAGTTGTTGGGTTCCGCAGGGCTCTGCCTTGGCCTACGTGTCGGCATGCAGTCCTCCTCACGACCCAATAATCGATCCCGCATCCGGTCGGTCGATTACCCAAGCTTCCCCTACCGGTCTTTACATATTCGTTGTGAAAGGTAATACCCAAGTGTTGATGATCCGTCTGGCGCGCGTTGGAGCGCGCAAGCAGCCCCACTACCGCATTGTTGTCATCGAAAAAGACCGCGCCCGCAATGGCCGTTCGGTTGAAGTCGTCGGAACCTACAATCCCCGAACCAACCCGGCTACCGTCAACCTCAAGCGCGACCGCATCGACTACTGGACCGGGAATGGCGCCCAGCTCTCTGACCGCGTCGGCAAGCTCCTTGCCCAGGCGCCCGCAGTGGAAGTCCCTGTAACCGCATAAGTTACCTGGGTCACCTCACAGCTCTGACTGGCGTCGGGAAATCTTCGGCTGAACGTGTGAAATGTCTCAAGACTTACAAGGGCTTAGCGTAAACTTCGGCTGTGGGCTCGCCCCAAAACGAGTTCTCCGCATCATACTTGTTGTATAGGGTGATGTGGCCGAAACGCCATCTAGCGTTATACGCCGGAAGACCCCGCACGAGACGGGGCAAAGGCTTCAGCGCGTGCGTCAGGCGCTACTCCCATGAGGTGTGTTAGATGACTCAGCCGTCCTCGCCTGACTCTCAGGCGGACATTGTGCAAGGTATGCAAAAGCTCGTACTGGAGATCGCACGCGCGCTCGTCGATGAGCCCGAATCGGTCTCTGTCGAGGTTGTTGCAGACCAAGACTCCACTTCAACCGTCCTCCGCCTCCGCGTCTCACAAAAAGACGTTGGAAAGCTTATTGGCAAACAAGGCCGCACAGCCCGCTCTCTTCGCACCATCCTCGGCGCCGCCAGTATGAAGCTGCATCACCGCTTTGCACTGGATATTCTCGAACACGGAGAGGCTCCAAGAATGACCCCCGCCAACCTCCCAGCTCGCGATGAGCAGGACCTCTAATCGATTTTGAAACCTTCCAAACCTGGACTATCCAACCCAGGACTACCGCATCCTGACGGCATGGAGACCACCCCAACCACGGCAACCGATGCGCTCAACGCCCCTCAAGCGTCGTCCTGGCTCCTCCTTGCTCACATCCTGCGTCCCCAGGGACGCAAGGGTGAGGTCCTCGCAGATCTCTTCACCGACTTCCCCGAACGATTCGATGGCGAACCACGCGTCTTCCTTGCTAAGCCAGGCTTCACCGGTCCCGCCTCCGAGGCACGCCCCGCCACCATCACCAGCTTCTTCCTTCCCGTGGGCAAGAACAGCGGTCGCATCGTTCTGCATCTCGCGGGAATCGATTCGATCACCCAGGCGGAGACCCTCGCCAACCTCGAGGTCATCGTCCCCCACGAAGAGCGCCTCGAGGCCGAAGAAGACGCCTCCTACATCAGCGATCTCCTCGACTGCCAGGTCTACGACGTCCCCGACTCCCCAGACCAGTCTCCCGTCTTCATCGGCACAGTCGACGACGTCCACCTCCCCACCACTCCCGACGGCGCCCGCCGCCTCGAAGAAGCCGCACCCCTCCTCGCCGTGCTCTCCCCATCCGGCAACGAGATCCTCATCCCCTTCGTCAAGGCCTACCTCCTCTCCATCGATGCAGATTCCAAGCGCATCCTGATGCGCCTCCCGCCCGGCCTCCTCGAAGTCAACGCCTAGCCGCGCTGCCGCCAAGCCCTCAGCTGAATAGCAACGAACAAGGGCGCTGATAGCCTCACCGTCGGCTAGGGTGGGAGTGTAAGCCGCCCAATCGCTGCCGTCGCTCCTCTGTGAGCCAAACCGGCTCCCAACCTAAAATAAAAAGCGGCCCATGCGCATCGACATCCTCACCATCTTCCCGGACTTCTTCGCCGGCCCCCTCGACCACGGCGTCCTCCGCCGCGCGAGCATGAACGGCACCGTCGGCATCCACCCCATCGACCTCCGAACCTTCACCCACGACCGCCACCGCACCGTCGACGACCGCCCCTTTGGTGGAGGCGAAGGCATGCTTCTCAAGCCCGAGCCCATCTTCGACGCCATCGAATCCCTCGCCGTCACCCCAAAGGAAACCCGCGACCTGGCCCGCGAGACAGTCATCCTGCTCTCCCCGCAGGGCCGCCCCTTCGACCAGACAGTCGCCCACGAACTAGTCTCACTCGACCGGATCGTCCTTATCTGCGGCCGTTACGAAGGCGTCGACGAACGCGTCAACACCCTCCTCTGCGACCGCGAGCTCTCCATCGGCGACTACGTCCTCTCCGGCGGCGAACTCGCGGCAGCTGTCATCATCGACACCGTTGTCCGCCTCCTCCCCGGCGTCCTCGGCAACCCCGACTCCAACCGCTTCGAAAGCTTCGGAGCCCCGGACTCCGCCGCCGACGCTGAAACCCTCGACGGCCTTCCCCGTTCCACCCACGGCTCCGGCGGCCTCCTCGACTACCCCCAGTACACCCGCCCCGCCGACTTTCGCGGAGCCAGCGTCCCCGAGGTCCTTACCGACGGCAACCACGACCTCATCCGGCAGTGGCGCCGCCGAGCCATGCTTGAGAAGACCCTGAAAAACCGCCCCGATCTCCTGGTGACGGCGCACCTCACCAAGGCCGATCGGAAGATCCTCGAAGAGCTCCGCTCGGAACATCTCGCCGAAAACTCAGACGACTAGGGCGTCTTCGACTGCAGCATGGCCACCGTAGCCTTCGGGTTGATCAGATGCCGCCGCCCATCCGGGCTGGCATCGGCTCCCTTCTCCATCAAAGCGATTGCCTTCTCCGGAGTCAGGCTCGGATCGAGCGCGAACAGCTTCGCCGCAAGGTTCACCACGTTCGGCGATGCCATCGAAGTTCCCGACTCCTTCAAACGCGTCCCGCCAGGCACAAAGCTCTCCACCTGGAACCCGTCCGCGTCCAGCACCACTGTCGTCCCGTAACTGGTAAATGACGTCTCGTCCCCCGCCTGGTCCACCGCACCGACCGTAATCAGGTTCGGCAGTATCAGCGAAGCTGGAACATCCCCGTTGAAGCCCGGATTACTGTCCGAGTTACCGGCGGCGCACACGAACAACGTTTCCGGAGCCCTCTTGATCGCCCCCTCGACCGCCTCCCGCCAAATCGCATATACCTGCGCGGCCATCTGCTTCCGCACCGATGGATCCTTCTCCGTGCTTGCTTTCGCCAGCCAGTCCTCGAACTCGCTCTGGCTGTCTGACCAGCTCATATTCACCACCCGCACGTGGTGCTCGCGGAAGTAGTCCCCGATCTGCACGAAATCCGCCTTGAACGTATTCGCCCACTCGACAGTAGGAGCAAACGGAAGATACTCGATCCCGTCATCGAACTGCGCCACCACGAGCCGCGCCGCCGGATTCCCTTTCACCGCAATCCCCGCTACGTGCGTCCCATGCATCCACTGTGACAGGAAGGTGCTGGTCTTCTGTTCCGCCGCAAGCTGGTCAGGAGGAGTCGTCTTTAAATCCTCCCGAAACTTCGCCGCCAGGGGCGAGTCGATCCCATCGACCATGTCGTTCCGCCCTCGGCGGATCTCGAGCGCCCGCGGGTAGAACGCCTTCTGCTCCGCCGACAACGGCTGCAGATCGCCGTTATACAGCTTCCCCTGCTGGTCGAAGGCAAGCCCATGCGGGCTATGCATCCCGGGCTTGGGATCCACGTAGAGCTGCCCCGGATACAGCGACGTATCCACCCCGGAGTCCCATATCCCGATCAGCACCGGCGTCAGCGTCGCAGCGCTCCCAAAGCTCACATCCCGAGCCGCCCAGATATCCGGCTTGGCTGCATTGTTCGTCTTGATATAAGCCGCCAGCGTGTTGACGATGGTCTCCTTCACCGGATAGCGGTCCTTCAGAACCGTCCGCAGCAGCACAAGGCTCTGCGCCATCCTGAAGTCTAGGCTCTTCGTCTTCGTCACCGCCGGATCCATGCTGGCCTTCACGCTCCCGATCAGTACATCCGGTGTCAGCGTGGAATACTGCGCACGCGACTGCTTCACCCGATCCTGCACCGCCGCCCACGGCAGCCCATCCACCGTCCCCTTGAACTCCTTAGCGAATGCAGCCTGGAATGCCGGCCCGCTCGCCGCTCCCGAGTCCTTCTCCGCCTTCAGAATCTCTCGCGTAATCAGCCCCGACGACACCCGCGTCTGCGGCTTCTCCTCCAGATCACGAACCTTATCGAGCGTAGCCAGCCCGCCGTCGACGTCACCCGTCAGAAGCTGCACATCCACCTTCGTTCCGAGCAACCCGCGCAGCGTAGCTTTGTCGTCGATCGCGTATCCCGCAAGCAAGCCATCGACATCCGCTCCCACCTTCCGCGCAAACGCCAGAAACACCGCATCGTCCGCCACCAGAAGCTCGCTCGCCGTCCCCGAAATCGGGTAGCTGAACCGCGGAAGATCAGTTTCGCTCTTCACCGCTTTTTTTCCATCGGAATCTTGAGCCCCACAAAAAACCGACCCCATGAGGATCGCCACACCAAGAAGGGCACCAACAATCAGTCCCCTTGCTACACGCTCCGTCGACACACGCAACATCGAAAATCCTCCAGGCGCATTCAGCCAACCACAGGCTCGCTTCGCGCGCGAGGAAATTGTGAATACGCGGAGCAAAACATTTCATTCCACCTACAGAGAATTACCTGAACAAGGCGGAGTGTTCCCACAGAGCACCGATTGCCGCGGAGCCATCGTCTCCGAAGTCCTTCCCGACGGCAACCACGGGCCCATCCGCCAGTGGTGCCGCGCCATGCTCGAAAAAACCCTCAAGAACCGGCCCCGACCTTGCTCGCCAAAGCCGACCTGACCAAAGCCGACCACAAGATCCGCTGCGCCCGGAAATAATCACCGGTGCAAGCAGGCTAGTCATCGTCATCGTCGCCGTTGAACTTCATCGCGACCTTCACCAGAGGACCCGGCGGTAGAACTCTGTCCTCACCCGGATAGGGCCGATTCCAGCCCGTCGTCGCATACCAGGTCACGTGATTGAGAAAGTTCGGATCGACCGAGTCGGCCTTATCGTACTTGTTCTTCATCACCTTGCCGGTCGCCTTCAGCCACGCCTTCTCGACCTGGCTATAGGAAGCGACCGTACCCTCCGGAAGCCCTGGCCCCTGATCCAAAGGAATGGTAGCCCGCAGACAATCGTACGGCGTCAGGTCCGGTTTATTCTGGAACGCGTCGAACATCGGCGACGCCACCAGGTCGAACTGCGTCAGCGGCTTCGCCCCCAGGATGTTCTCGATCGTGCGGTTGATGTTCTCCGCCGTATAGGTCGTGTGAATCACCTTCCCCTGCCCCGGAACCTGCGATGCAGCCGTATATGGGCTCATGACAAACACCGGCTGCCGATGCCCATCCACGTGGTCCGGTCCTCCCTGCGAGTCGTCCTCCTCGACGAAGATCGCGGACTTGTCCCAGACCTTACTGTGGCTGATCGCCTCCACCATCCGGCCCAGCGCGAGATCGTTATCCGCCTGGTAGTTGATCGGCAGGGGATGCCCCTTCGACGTGCCGGCGGTATGGTCATTCGGCAGCCATAGAATCGTCAGATTCGGCACCTGGCCAGCCCCATCCATCCGCTGAAATTCCTTGATCCAGTAATCGACACGGTATTGGTCCGGAATATCGAGATTGAACGGCGGAAAGTGCGGATCCATGATCTTCGCCGCGGACGGAATCGCCGAACTCACATGAATCGCATCATCCGGAACGACGCAATCAGACGCCGGTGCCTTCCCTTCCTTGCATCGCGAAGTTTTATAAAAATCGGTCCAAGTGTAGGCCGAGCCATCCGGCTTGCGAGCGATCGTGGTGCCGCTGCTCCACTCCCCATAGAGCCTTGCAGTGAGCCCCATGGCGGCGATTTCAGTCCAAAGAAAACCCTTCGGCGTGTTCGTCAGCGCATCCTCTGCCTGCCCTCCCGGATACGAGCGGATCCAGTCCGGCGACAGGATATCGTTCGAGTAAAACGACCCAGACATGCCGATCCACGGATGCCCATCCGCCGACTGCCGGCTAGGCGCATAGACGTTGTCCAGCAGCGGGAATCGCTGCACCATCGCATGCTGATTCGGCACTGCCGACGCAAACACCGCAAGCTCTTTCGAGCCGTTCCCCCAGGCAACATCACCCAGCATCTGGTCGTAGGTCCGGTTCTCCTTGATGATCAGAAAAACATGCTTGATCAGCGACGGCTCGCCGATATGCTTAGGAATCGCCACAGGCGCCGCCTTCGGATCGACAAACTCCTTGCCGACTTCGATATTGGTCGTCAGGTTCCAGTGGTTGTTCTCGAACACCTGCTTGCTCGATCGCGCCAGCACGCTCGCATCCGGCTCGGGAATCAGGTTCACGACACCCATGTCGGCATGCGTGTTGTATCCCACGGCGCCGTTTGTAAGCGTCGTGCTTCCACGCGATCCCAGGCCTTTGTCATCCGCAATCACAAGCAGCTTCTGCGCCTTGTCGTAGCTGATCGAAGTAGGAAAGTACGCCGTCGGGATGTACCCGATTACCGGCTTCGCATCGCGCCCTTGAAGATTGACGACAGCCACTGCATTCGCTTGCCCGAGCGTCACATAGGCTCTCCCGTCCTCGGTCACCGCAACTCCGTTCGGCCCGGAGCCGAAAGCGCCTCCCGCGATCGGAACACTGAGATCGATCGTTCGTACTACCGCATCGGTCTGGAGATCGATGATCGACAGGCTATCGCTGTACGCGTTCGCCACGTAGAGGCGGGGGCCCGCAATCGTCATTCCCGCCGGATGAAGCCCGACCGTGATCTCCTTGACCTGCTTGCCCGCAGTCAGATCCACAATCGATACAGTGCCGGTGAGCGTATAGGCATCCGTCCGATCCACCACGATCGCCGTTCCATCGGAATCGTTGGTGAAGTCTTGCGCCGTCGCCGCCCGCCCACCCTCATTGCTCACATACGCGAAGTTCCCCCGGACGACGACGCTGTTGGGCACATTGCCGACAGGAATCTGCGCGATAAGCTTCGCTGGAGAAGCACCCAGATCGATCACACCAAGCGTATTCGCTGCATTCAACGCGACGTACGCTCGTTTGCCGTCACTCGAAAACGCAATGCCGCCGGGATTGATCGCCTTCGCATTGTGATAAACACGGCCATCCTTCGGCGGTGGCGGCAGAGTTACCCTCTGCTCATCGCTGAGAAGCCCCGTCTTCCTGTCCACCTTCGCGATCGATACGTAGTTATTGTCCTGGCTGAAGAGCAGTTTCGATCCATCGGAAGAATACGTAATCCCGGCGAACGAGCCAGCCGCCCGATCTTTGGCCGAGGGATCGGTGCCCGGCAGAAAGCGCTGCAGCACCTGACCGGTCAACGTGTCGAAGACGATGATCGGCTCCGGCGATCCCATCAGCAGCACCGCGGCAGTGTGCGCGGCCTTCGCGGGGTTGAGCGCAATCGCCTTCGCCCGCACCGGAGAGCCCAGATCGATGAGCTTTCCGGCCGGTGTCAGGGTCTGGTTATCCGAGACAACGATGGATCCGTCTCGCTGCGGGCCCACGGTCCGCTCAGGGCTATCCACCCGCGATTTCTCTCCGTGCCCGTCTTCCGTGTTCTTCCGGTTGCCGAGGGTTTCATCCTTCGGAGGAGCCACATTGAAGTCCGAGCTTCCCGGCTGGGGCTGCGGCGTCTGGGCAAACGTCAGAAGCGAGCCAGCGAGCATCGACAGGGCGGCCGATTTCGCGGCGTGACGGGTGAAGGCAACGATTGAACGCACGTGGTGACCCCTCTGACCCGTATATACACCAGCGCCGGAGAACTGCGATGACAAACGGCAGCCGAGAAAGAGCAGCGACGAATTACCTGAACAAAACGGAGTGTCCCCACAGACTCCCACCCCTACAATCACCCCATGCCACCCGAAAGCCCACAAGCATGACCACCAGGTCCGTTCTCCAGATCCTCCTCCTCTCCGCCGTCTGGGGCGTGTCCTTCCTCCTCATTCGCATCTCCGGCGAAGCCTTCCCCCCACTCTGGATTGCCATGATGCGCGGCTCACTCGGAGCCCTCCTGCTTTGGAGCGCGCTCTTCCTCACCGGCCATAAGCCACCGGCGCGCAAACATCTTCCCTGGCTCCTCCTCGTCGCGCTCTTCAACAACGCCATCCCCTTCACCTGCTTCGCCTGGGGCGAGCAGGTCGTCCCAAGCAACACCGCCTCCGTCCTCAACGCCACCACACCCATCTGGACGCTCCTTCTCACCCTGGCCGTCTATCGCACGCGCATCGGCTGGAACGTCATCGGCGGCGTCATCCTCGGCTTCGCCGGGGTCGTTCTCGTAGTCCTCAACCAGTCCGCCACCATGCCCGTTAGCGTCACCCACGCGCAGTTCCTTCGCGGCATCCTCCTCATCTCCACCGGAGCCCTCGGCTACGCCATCGCCGCCGTCATCGCCAAGGCAAAGCTCCAGGGCGTCGACCCCATCGGCATCGCCGCCTGCCAGCTCGGCTTCGCTGCCCTCATGGTCGCGCCGCTCGCCCTTACCCTTGGCCATCCCACGAACCTTCATCTGGCCAACTGGCTCGCCATCATCGTCCTCGGCTTCGCCGGAAGCGGACTCGCCTATCTCCTCTTCTTCCATCTCCTTACCACCATCTCCGCCACCCACGTCGTAGCCGTCACCTACCTCCTGCCCATCTGGGGAGTCTTCTGGGGCTTTATCGCCCATGAGCACGTAGGCCCGGGCACGTTCCTTGGCGTCGGCATCACCATCGTGGGACTCGGCCTCATGAACCTCCGCCGCGGACCCGCCGCCGCGCCCGCCACAGCCTCGCGCCCGCAAGCCGAAGAGGCCCGCTCTTGACTTCCCTGCTATAATTCCCTCAGGAATAGCGGAAGTCCGGCTGCATATCGCGCCACTCGAAGTCCGAAGCTAAGTTGAATGTTTCGAAGACTTTAGGACTTTCCTACCCAGGTGGGGAGTATAGACCTCTGCCCCTCAGCAATCCCGCTCGTCCAGAAAACAGGCCGAAATGGTGTACACTGAGAAACGACTTCAGTAGCGAGAAAGCAGTTCCATGTCCATTCATCCAATCATGCAGAAACTGGCCGCGAAGCTCGAGCGGACCGATCTCCCCGCGTTTGCCCCCGGCGACACCGTCCGCGTTCAGGTCAAGATCAAGGAAGGCGAGAAAGAGCGCCTCCAGGCCTTCGAAGGCATGGTCATCGCCAGCCGCAAGGGCCCCCAGGGCACATTCACCGTCCGCAAGATGTCCTTCGGACAGGGCGTAGAGCGCATCTTCCCCTACAACTCCAAGGTAGTGGACAAGGTCGAGAAGATCCGCTCCTACGAAGTTCGCCGCGCCAAGCTCTTCTACCTCCGCGGCCTCCGCGGCAAGGCAGCCCGCTTGCGCGAGGTCGCCCGCGCCGTCTAACCCCTTTCGCTTCTCAAAAAAGCCACGGCCCCCGGTCGTGGCTTTTTCCTTTGCCGCCGCAGTTGCCCTTGCCTTTCTGGTTGTCATTCCCGAAGGGAATCTGCGTCCGTCTTCGCTTTACCCCGGTTTTCCGCCACTCCCCATCCGCTAAAGTAGAACCAGCATGCCGCCCAAAGCCAGCCCGGCCCAGAAGAAGGCGATCACCAAAGCCACAGCCAAGCAGCGCATGCTCAAGCAACTCATCTGCTCCAGCGCTCCCGAAGAAGCCCTCCGTTACCACGGTTACAAGCAGATTGCCGGAGTCGACGAAGTAGGCCGCGGAGCCCTCTTCGGACCCGTCGTCGCCGCCGCCGTCATCCTCCCCAAGACTGTCAACGCCCTCGCCAAAGCTGGCCTCAAGGACTCCAAGCAGCTCACCCGCGAAGAGCGGGAATCCCTCGACCGCCGCATCCGCCGCGTCGCCGTCGCCATCTCCATCGCCGAGGTCGACGCCGAGACCATCGATCGCATCAACATCTACCAGGCCACCCGCCTCGCCATGCTGAACGCCGTCCTCGGCCTCCCCATCCCCCCCGACCACCTCATCATCGACGCCATGCGCCTCGACCATCCCTGCGCCCAGACCAAGCTCTTCTATGGCGACGCCCTCTGCCTCTCCATCGCCGCCGCCTCCGTCGTCGCCAAGGTCCACCGCGACGCCCTCATGCGCGACCTCGACCTCACGCACCCGCAGTATGGCCTCGCCTCCCACAAGGGCTACGCCACTCCCGAACATCGCCGCGCCCTCACCCAGCACGGCCCCACCCCCCTCCACCGCCAGTCCTTCGCCCCCGTCCGCGCCTCCGACCCCAACGCCCCAGCGAACATCGACGAGCTCCCCGACATGGAAGAGCTCCTCTTCGAAGCCGAAGACTTGGAAGTAGTGGAATCAGGAGAAGCATGGCTCTGACAACCAGGAAGTCCCTAAGCGGACGCAAGCTGATGTGCATCGTGGCCCATCCCGACGACGAATGCTATGCCTTCGGTGGGGCTCTCGCCCTCGCAGCGGAAGAGGGCGTCGAGACCTACGTAATCTGCCTCACCGACGGCCAGGCCGCCACCAACCGTGGCGATGCCGCCACCAGCGAGCACCTCGGCCAGATGCGCCGCGACGAGTTCGCCGACTCCTGCAAGGTCCTCGGCGTCACCCGCCACGAGCTTCTCGACTACCAGGACGCCCAGCTCGAGTTCGCCGACTTC